>JAHEMO010000149.1 GCA_024643625.1 Chitinophagaceae bacterium | reverse complement strand
ACCGATTTTTGCAGGGTAACCAGATAAATGGTATTGGTGCTGCGCATATCCTGATTCGATTGATCGAACCAATTGACAACAGGACCTGCATCTGTTGATGCCAGCATGTACAAATATTTACCACTGGGATCAAATACAGGTTCGGTTACATTGCTGAGGCCGTCGCTTACCGGATATGATTTTCCATCGGCTATGCTATACACAAATGCCTGTTCAAAACTTGTAGCCGTGATAACCGTATAGCTCATAAAATTTCCATCATTCGACCAACTGCCGAACAATGCCCGAAAAGGCCCCGGCACATACATCTTGTCTTCGCCCACTAATGAAACTTTACCGGAAGCAATATCTGCCACATAGAGTCTGCGGCCATTATCTACAAAACAAACCCGCTTGCTATCGGGAGACCAATGTGTATTGGCATAAAAACCCGAACCCGCCAGACCAATGACTTTGGCAGTACCACTGCCATCATGTGCGGCAATATGTAAAGCATACTCACCGCTGGCATCAGAGAAATAGGCAATTGAACGACCGTCGGGCGACCATGCCGGATAAGTTTCATGCACACCAGGTGTTTGGGTAATATTAAGCGGATCACCCTTTTGGGCTGGCAAGGTTATGACGTCACCACGGTAGTCAAGTACCAGTCTTACCCCCGATGGTGAAATATCACCGGAACGGATATATTGATCTCCTGATACGTAACGTTCACGTTTGTCAAGCAGGTCTGTGGCAATCCCCACTTTTATTTGCTTGCTCGCCCCACCCGCTGCAGACAGGGTATGCAAGTAGCCCGCCTGTTCATACACCAATTCTGTTGCATTGGCATCAAGCCACTGCACGCCAAAGTCGTTATAGCGGGTTTGTTGTTCCACTTGCTTGGTGCCCGCATCGTAGCTGTAAATATTAAACTCGCCATTGCGATCGCTGCGGAAAAATACTTTGTTGCCCACCCAAACCGGTTTGCTATCGTTTGCACCACCACCGGGCTTTGGCACCTCCGTTACGGCATGCGTTTTAGTGTTGTAAATCCATATCCGCGTTTGCGTGCCCCCGCGATAATTTTTCCATTGATTGAAGGCATCATACAGTGGCGTGTAAGCAATGTATGCACCATCAGGGCTGTAGCTGGCCCAGTTAGCATTCGGAATAGCCAATTGTGTTTCGAAGCCACTGGCAAGGTCTACCGTATACAACTGTGCATAACGGCCGGTGAAACTGTTACGTCCGGAGAGAAATAACACCGATTTTCCATCGGGCGCCCAATCGCGCACAATATCGGCGCCGGGATGCCAGGTGAGGCGGCGAGGAACTCCACCGGCTGCAGGCACCACAAATACATCTGTATTACCATCATATTGCGCACTAAACGCTATCATGGCGCCATCGGGAGAAAAGGAGGGATTACTTTCCAGACCTTCATCCACCGTAAGCCTTCGTGGATTAGAACCATCCCTGTTGGCCACCCAAAGGTCTTCGGCATACACAAAAGCAATATGGCTCCCACTTATAGCGGGCTGCGATAGCAACCGGGTATTGTTGCCATCAATGGCATGCGCATCTTGCACTACTGCCAGCAACAAAAACATGCTTAGCAGGCAAATCAGTTTTTTCATGAATTTAAATGTTTGAGGCCAATATAAGTATTGTAACAAAGCCAGAGTAGCCATTAGGATAAATGGCAGATGAACAGGATTACTTACCATATGCATGTACTACCGGAAATATGTGCTAATTGGCTGCAGACCGAATGCATCGGGCAAGCTGGCATGGCTCGCCCCTTTCTGACCCATTATGGTGTGGAAAATTTCGACTCCTGCATCAGTCTAAACCATGAGTAAGGAAAGACTTCTAAAATGGCCAGCGGCAAAGAAACACTATCAGTATCAACCAAAAAAACATATGCCAAAAATTAGATTTTTTCAACTTTCTGCAGGGAACATGCATAAAGCAGTATGGGCCATAATTTCCCTAGCGGTGCTTAATATTAACTGTACCTCTCCGGGTACGGGACAAAATATTGCAACAGCTGCGCCTGCGACTTTTGTTAAGCAAGTTTCAGTGGTACAAAATTCAACTCCTGAGAACTATACCGATAGCCTGGAGGCCTATCATCAGCAGGCTTATGCATTCTGCAAAACTAAGCGGTACAATACCTCACATTACGTGCTTATTGATGTAGGCAGGCATTCCGGATTACCGCGTTTTTTTGTCTATGATTTTAGTACCGCGCAAATCCAGCATTCATTTCTGGTAAGTCATGGCTGCTACACCGGCCGATGGATGTACGACGACAGCAAGGAAAATGCATTTACAAGTAATACGCCCGATACGCATGCATCATCGGTTGGCAAATACAAAATAGGTGAACGCGGCAGCAGTTCATTTGGCATCGGTATCAAATACCTTTTGCATGGCCTTGATAGCACCAACAGTAACGCTTTGGCAAGAGCTATTGTATTGCACTCATGGAGTGCCATACCCAATGCCAATCCCTACCCCAACGGCACGCCCGAAGGATGGGGATGCCCTGCTATTGCCGATAGTGCCATGCGTATTGCAGATACAATTTTACAGTCAGCTGAAAAGCCGGTGTTGCTTTGGGTAATAAAGCTATGATTGAAGTCAAAGCGTTGACACTGTACATTTCCTTAGGTAATAAGAAAGTTAAACCCAATGCGAAACTGTAAATTTGAGGCTCTTCAAACCAAGGAACTGTTATGCCATTTGTCAAATTTTTGCTATCCATTATCTGCTTTCCGCTTATCGCCACCATGTCTGCTGCACAACAAACACTGCCGGTAATTCCCTATCCGCAGGAGGTAGTTTATGGCAAGGGGATATTGACACTCAGCAACAAAGCCACCATTGGCTACAACAATCCGCAATTAGCCGGCATGGCAGAATTATTAAAAATGGGCTTAGGCAACGGGCAATCATTGTTGCTGCAGGTTATAAAGTCGCAGCAAGCACCAGAGAATGGCATTTCCCTCCAACTGATAAGCGATCCCACACTGCAGGAAGAAGGTTACCGGCTAGTAGTAAGCAGCAATGGCATTCTTATTTCCGGCAATACAGCTGCCGGCGTTTTTTACGGCACGCAAACCTTGCTGCAAATGATGACGCCCGACAAAAAACTACAGGCATTAAGCATAAAGGATGAGCCAAGATTTTCATACCGGGGTATGATGCTTGATGTGGCCCGGCATTTTCAACCGGTATCCTATGTAAAGCAATTACTTGATCAATTGGCTATGCTTAAAATAAATCGCTTTCACTGGCATCTTACAGAAGATCAGGGTTGGCGAATTGAAATAAAGAAATATCCAAAACTTACAGAGAAAGGTGCCTGGCGAAATGGCACTATTGTTGGCCACCATCCAGGCACAGGCAATACCAACGAACGATATGGCGGTTTTTATACACAGGAAGAGGTAAAGGAAGTGGTACAATATGCTGCGGCAAGATTTATTACTGTGATACCGGAAATAGAAATGCCGGGGCATTCCGGAGCGGCAATTGCAGCTTATCCCTGGCTTAGTTGCTTCCCAAATGAAGCCACCATAGTGCCGCACCACCCATCGCTGCAAACGATGCGTGAAGCGGGCAAACAGGTGCAGGAAAGTTGGGGGGTATACGAAGATGTTTATGTACCCTCTGAACAAACTTTTCAATTTTTACAGGATGTTATTGATGAAATTATTCCCTTGTTTCCTTCGCCATACATTCATATTGGCGGCGATGAATGTCCAAAGGAGTCATGGAAACGAAGCGAATTTTGCCAGCAACTGATCAAAGAGAAAGGATTGAAAGACGAGCATGGATTGCAGAGTTATTTTATCAGTCGCATGGAACAGTACATTAACAGTAAAGGCAAAAAAATAATAGGTTGGGATGAGATACTGGAGGGCGGCCTTGCACCAAATGCAACGGTTATGAGCTGGCGTGGCGAAAACGGTGGCATTGAAGCGGCACAACAACATCATGATGTGATCATGACTCCCACCAGCAATTGCTACTTCGATTATAGCCAAACTAAAAATGAAGATAGTCTTGTTATCGGCGGCTTTTTACCATTGGAACAGGTGTATGGCTACGAACCAGTACCGGAAGCTTTGAGCGACAAGCCGGAGGCCAAATATGTATTGGGCACGCAAGCTAATGTGTGGACGGAATACATACCCAATAACCGCAAACTGGAGTATATGCTTTACCCGCGATTAGCAGCATTAGCCGAAGTAGCATGGACAGAAAAGAAAGCAAAAAACTGGCATCGGTTCCAAAGTCAGATACCTTCATTTCTGCAGCGATTGGACAAGGCGGGTATTCATTACAGCAAAGCCTTTTATGAGCTATCTGCCGAAATAAAGCCTATTCCTTCGGGAGCAGGAGTTGTATGGCATTTAGACAGTAAGCAGCCTGACGCAAATATTGTAGTCACCACTCCATCCGGAAGTAAAAAAATATATACAACGCCTGTTCCAATAAACGCAACGGGCAAATGGGTAGCATCTCTTGAGCAAAGGGGCAAAATTTTAAGCACCATTAAGCAAGACTTTGAGTTGCACAAAGCAGTAGGTAAAACAGTAGCGGTGCATCCACTTCCTGCAAGAAAATATAGTGGCAATAACGGGGCTAATGGATTGGTAAATGGCGCATCAAGCAATAATGGTCTCATCAGCGCCGAATGGCTGGGTTGGGAAGGAAAAGATATGGAAGCCACTATTGATCTGGGTGAGGTACAGACCATCAATCAAGTTGTGTTGCATACCATGGAAGCGCAAGGCAGCTGGATATACCGGCCCGCCGAAATATCTATTAGTACAAGCAATGATGGTGTGCAATATCAAAAAGTAACTATGGTAAAAGGTGACGCCATACCAGGAGGAAATGACCTCAGAAAAGTAGTGCTGGGTACTTTGGGTACTGAAGCAAGATTTGTAAAAATATATGTCAAACATTTTGGCATTATACCTACCGGAATGCCGGGCGCCGGGCATAGTGCATGGATTTTTGTGGATGAAATCGCTGTTTATTGAGGAGGAAGCGGCAACGGCAAAATAATAATAGCCCCTAATTTTACCCCTATGAAATTAATGCTTATAACGGTTTTGATTGCTATTGGTGGTTTACATGTGCGTTGTTTCGCAACACCTGACCGAACATTAATACCATACCAAAAAACTGCATTATTGCCGGATTCAGTGAAGGCCTATATTGATACAGTAGTAAAGGAACAGGCCAATATTTTTAAGTGTCGTGTAGTGGTTAAGACAACCAATAACAATGGCATCAGTTTCTACTCCGGTTACGATGGCCGCACCAATACTGCCATTACCGATTTTTCTGGCACTATTGATATTGGCAGCTGTACCAAAATGTTTACCGCCACCGCAATATTGCAGTTAGTGGAACAAGGGCGGCTTTCACTATCAGATAAACTCACAAAACTTATTCCGAACCCAACATTATACAGCAAGCTTGCCGTAATAGATGGCATAGATTATATTGATTCGGTTACCGTAGGGCAATTACTAAATCATACTTCGGGGCTTCCGGACTATTTTGCCGGCGATGACAATGTTGAATTTACAATACACGGCGACTCTACGCTTCGCTTTACTGACGATCAGTTGATACGACTAGCCAAACGGCTGAACAAGCCTTCTGGCAAGCCGGGCCAACTTTTTCATTACAGCAATACCAACTATATTTTGTTGGGAAGGATACTGCAACAAACAACCAGTAAAAATTTTAAACTCTACTTCAGGCAGCATATTTTAAATCCATTGGATCTGAAGTCTACCTGGTTTTCATCGGACTACAATGCGGCAAACCGTTCGCCGGGGCATTGGCAAGGCGGGCCATCCGAAATGCCTGCGAACATGGCGGGTCCGGCCGGTGAAATCGTGTCCACATTGGACGACATGACAAAGTTTATAAGCGCCTGGCATAACGGACTTTTGTTTAGAAAGAAATCTACCGGCGACCTGGTAAAGCAACAGTTTTTCAATGCTATGGGAGGCGGTTTGCAATATGGACTTGGTGTAATAAATATGAATAACCAAACATTTGGACATGCAGGGCAAACTTTTGGGTTTCAGGCCTATATGGGTGCTGCCAATAATGGCTATGTGTTTGCCATAGGTGCTGATGATGGGAACGCAGCGGTTTGGCCGCTTGCAATGGCCATGAGCAAAGCACTGTATCAACTCCAATAGCTTAATTTACTGACTCCCCCACTGCTGTCTTTCAAAAAGGCATATCCAAACTTATTTTTTTCGTCGGCAAACCACCAATGCATTAACTGCGTATATCTTTTAACCCCAGGAATTCACCTGTGGGGTAAAGCCATTTTTTTTATGAAAAAATACTTCGGCATTCCAACAATGGCTTGTGATGCATCACAGTCCTGAAGCAATTATTGCCTTGCTATGGCGGCCGGCGGAATGACCTGATGCTGCCTGGATGCAAGTTTTACACAAGCTTCAATACCTTGCTTTGCATGCAGTCGGTTGGGCTTAAGTCTTAAAGCTTGCTCAAATTGAAGCTTAGCGTCTGCCAGTCTGTTTTCTTCCATCAACCAGCGTCCATACATTTCGTGAGGCGGTATAGTCACAATTGGTGGCCCCGGTTGGTTACCCACCTGAGCATGCAACGCAATGGCTTCATTCATCTCATCTTCATATTTCTGTTTATTACCCGCCAATTGTGCTTCTTGTGCCTGCAATTGATGCAGGATAACGCCAGCCAGCTGCACATCCGTTTCAGTAGCCTGACTTCTACTGATATTACCACAAATGCGTAAACCGGAACCTGATTCTTTATCGCCTTCTACCAAAATGGCTCCCTGTATATGTTGAATAGACTGATGCAACGAGGCTTTGTCTCCGGTTTGATAGGCATGCATGCCACTTGCAAACCAAGCAGCTGCCCTTGTAGTGATATTCAAATCGCTATGGTCAACAACAGGCAAGTTGGACTTGGTGGTGTAATCGAGCTTTTCGCCCAAATAAGAAGTCTGCAAATAGATGAGGTGATTTCTCGCTCTTTTACTTGGTAATTGCTCACAAAACAAACGCATGCTATCAGCCATTTGCAGCGCGGTTGTATAATTGCCTTGCTGCAGCAAACCATATTGCAACCAATGGTAACTATGATAACCCAGGGCATCATTGTCAAGTGCTTTACGTTCTTTTCTTGCCATTTCGGCCTGCCATGAAGTAATGTTGCTGCTTACTACTTTATCCCAAATACCTAACGCTGTGTATATATGCGTAGGCATATGTAAGGCATGGCCCGCAGCTGGTGCTACAACTGCATAATCATCTGCAGCCTGCAGGGCTTTGTCTGCATATTTTGGATTATCGTAAGCGTGAATAATGTAGTGAATAGCGCCGGGATGTTCAGGGTTTCGCTTCATTACTTCAAATCCAATATCCGCAGCCTTTTCGAGTATTTCATCACTCATGCTGGCATACCCCCATGCATTCAAAGCCAGGCTATAAAATGAAGCCACTTCATCGTTGCCGGGATACTTACCGTATAAGGTTTGCATGAATGCGGCATAACTACTGTCGCGGGTTTGCTTATCACCGGGGCCAAATAAAATATTTACACCCCGCATAAAATCCTGCTCTAATACCGTAGCCGCTTTGTTCACCCGCTTGTCTGCATTTTCATCGAGTGCCGCCAATATTTTACGTCCTGCATCCATATCCTGTTCCTGCCAAAGCGGATGATTATACGTCATGGCTTCGCCCCAATAAGCCATCACAAACCCGGGATCAATTCTTATTGCCTCCGCAAACAACTCTGCAGCATCATCATATTCAAAACTGTGCAGCAACAACATACCCTTCTGAAATGCAGGCTGTGCTGCTGCCTTGCCTGTAGCCTTAAAAGCTATTGTGCCCAAACCATTGCTTTCGGGTGTGCTATTGCGGCACGACAGCATGGTAATCAGTAATGCAATAACCGGGATCGATACATTCAATTTTTTCATAGCAGCAACCAATTGTTGCGACAATGTAGCAATAGCGGTCAAAAAAACCCAATTTCGAAGGGTAAAACCTTTTTACATCTGTTAATATCTGCCTATCCCCATCAGCTTCTGATGGCTTTGCTGATAAACAGCTTGCACAATTTTACTACTACATTCACCGCATGAAGCGAATATTATTTTGCCTGGCCATGTGGAGCATCCTTAGTTGTGGGCCGGAGCAAAAGCCCCTTCTGACATTGCTACCTAATATCCCGCTGACAGACCCGGCAACATGCATAACACCTAATCTGCAAACCAGCCCCAATGGCATAGTCTACATGAGTTATCAGCAGCGCTTTGATGACTCCGTTCAATTGGTTTTGAGTCAATTCAAAGACGATA
>JAHEMO010000148.1 GCA_024643625.1 Chitinophagaceae bacterium | reverse complement strand
AAATGGTGCCGGTAAAAGTACCTTGCTTAAAATCTTAAGTAAGATAACAGCACCCACCACCGGAGAGATTGGTGTAAATGGTAGGATAGCAAGTTTGCTGGAAGTAGGTACAGGGTTCCATCCTGACCTGACCGGGCGTGAAAATATTTACCTCAATGGCGCTATCCTCGGTATGCGCAAATGGGAAATCAATAAGAAGTTTGATGAGATAATGGATTTTGCCGGCGTGCAGTCTTATATCGACACCCCGGTAAAAAGGTATAGCAGTGGCATGAAAGTGCGTCTCGGCTTTGCCGTTGCCGCCTATCTTGAGCCGGAGATACTTATTGTAGACGAAGTATTGGCAGTGGGTGATACTGAGTTCCAGCGCAAGTGTATTGGACGTATGCAGGACGTAAGCAAAAATGATGGACGAACTGTTTTGTTTGTAAGTCACAATATGGCTGCAGTAAAAAATCTTTGCCAGCGCGGGGTATTAATTAACAACGGCCAGGTAGCGATGATTGGGGACATTAAAGATGTGATAAGCGGATATATCGATCAGGGTATTGTCGAAAATGAAGGAGAGGATCTTGCCAGTATTAGAAGAACCAGAGGGACTGGAGCGGTTTTATTCAAGCAATTCAGAACTTTAGATAGTCAGGGGTTACCTACAGAAACAGTGCTTAGTGGTGAAGATATCCAATTTGAATTCGATTTGATATTTAGTCGCAAAATGGAAACTAAGATTGATATTGGTTTCTCTATACATGCTGATAACGAAGAAATTCTAACTTACCTCTATACTTCGTTTACAAACGATGAAATAGTATCTGAAGGCCCGCATATCAAAAAGCGATTTGTATGGCCAAAATTGCCACTTACTCAGGGGCGTTATTTTATAAAGGGACGAGTTGTTGCCAATGGAGACGAGGCGGACTGGCCGGATTTTTTCCTCGGAAGTTTTTATGTTGACGGGGGGGATTTTTACGGTACCGGTAAGCACATAAATCCCTATGCGCCATTTTTAATTCAAGGACAATGGAAATGAAGAATACTATAGCTAATTTCATACGTAACCTCCTGCCTTCAGGTATAAGGTATCGAATCAATAAGCCGCTTCAGTCAGAAATCAAGAAGCTGAATTATGAAATTTCACGTAGGCGTAATTCCTACGGGCAGGAAGGTGAGGATCTGATACTCGCAAGGCTATTTAGTGATAAGACGCAAGGTTTTTACGTCGATGTTGGTGCATTTCAGCCGATATTATATAGTAATACTTTCAGATTTTATGAATTGGGGTGGCGCGGTATAAATATCGATGCAAGGCCGGGCAGTATGAAAGCTTTCGCAGAAAAGCGACCACGGGATATTAATATTGAAACGGCGGTTGGTACCAATACGTCCGATGAAATTGTCTACTTTCTTTTTGAAGACGGGGCGTATAATACAACCCGTGAAGAGGTTGCAGAACGGTTAATACAGAACAATGAAACCCGGCTTCTTGAAAAGACTAAAGTTAGGATTAGAACACTTGAGGAAATACTGGATGAGCATGTACCGCATGGGCAGGTTATTGATTTTATGTCGGTTGATGTAGAAGGAGCCGATTTGAATGTTTTACAATCAAATAATTGGCATAGGTACAATCCTTCTGTATTACTGGTAGAAAGTTACGGTAAAACTATTCTTGATGATCTGGACAGTGAAGTATATAAATATCTGTCTGGTTTTGGCTATCAGATTATTGCGAAAACAGTAAACACTCTTTTTCTCCGTCAAACAGCAGGATAAGTATTTTCATCTGGGTTCCAAAATTGTATCCTCAGTAATTAAGTAATGCCAGCAACTTTCCCCAAAGGCGTGTCAATTGTTGTATGTACATACAATGGTGCAGAAAGACTCCATTCATGCCTTGGTTCCCTATTGGCACAGGAAAGGGGGGATGATTTTAATATTGAATTAATTATCGTAAATAATCGATCCACAGATGCCACGGAAGATTATCTCCGGACTTTTTATGAAAGTTACTCCGGTGAATTGACTATAGTGTTGATTGATGAGCCAAATCCCGGCAAATCTTATGCAGCCGAACGCGGCTATGATCAGGCAAGTTTTGAAACCATTATTACCTGTGACGATGACAATCTGTTGGCTCCTGATTTTGCAAGGACAGCTTTTGAAATTTTGAGCAGCCATAGTCAGGTGGGTATTATTGGTGCAAAAGCGATTCCATCATTAATTGCAGCGCCTCCAAAATGGTTCGATAAGTTTCATCGTTCCTATGCTGTTGGTGATCAATACAAAAAGGCTGGTGTGGTTGATAAAAAAGGTGCAATGGTTTGGGGCGCGGGTATGGTTATGCGCCGTGAGTATTGGCAACTGCTCAGGACCAATGGATTTTCGTTTATTACCGGAAAAGATGTCGCGAAAGCAGTGGGGGAGGATTCCGAACTGTCATTACTTGCGCCAATAGCCGGTTATCAGATTTATTATTCCCCTGCACTTGTTCTTCAGCATCAAATATCACCGGCAAGGCTTCAATGGAAAACATTCCTCACCATGTGTGAGAACTTTGGCCGTACCGAACCATTTTTGGCTTATTACGAATACTTGCAAGCAACACAAGGAGATGCCAAATTGCCAATTGAATTCTATAAGTCATGGCGACAACATATACGCAGGCAAATTTTGAGTTTGATTGTACAAACAAAAGGAAGATGCCTTATTAAAGGTGCGCTACCCGAAGGGAACAAGTATGCTGCTCTGATGAAAAGGTACGCTGCCGCCGCCAAACAAATGAAGCATCGCGAAAAAATCGTAGCACAATTTTCTGAAATCCATCAAATTGTAAAAGCGGTGCTGACTAAGCATCACACTGCTGAAGCAGTCAAGATTTAACCTCCGAAAAGTTTACCTTGGAATCAGTTGGAATTACATTGTCCGTTATTACCCCGTGTTATAATTCCGGACCCTACTTGCAGGAGGCGCTTGATAATCTGATTGGACGCCCCGATATCGAAATTATTATAGTTAATGACGGCTCCACCGATATTGGAACTATTGAACTTCTGGGAACTTTCACGGACTCGAATGTTAGGGTAATTCACAAGCAAAATGGCGGGCCGGGTTCGGCAAGAAATGCTGGTGTTGCTGCATCCGTTGGCATGTATTTGCTATTTCTTGACAGCGATAACCGCATTGAGCCCGGGTATATCGACAAAGCAATAACGGTGCTGAAAACACAACCGAAGGTAGGGGTGGTTTATGCCATGCCCGTGTTTATTGGCGACGATGTACCTGAACATGATAAGTTTGAAGTTGAGGCATTTTCATTTGATCAGTTGTTAATAGGCAATTATATTGATATGTGTTCATTTGTTCGGCGGCAAGCATTTGACGACAGTTTAGGGTTCAACGAAAAAATGAAAGGCTGTGAAGATTGGGATTTGTGGATACAGATAGCAACCAGCGGCTGGCATTTTCATTTCATACAAGAGGAACTGTTCTATTATCGGGTTCGACAAAACTCCGTAAGCACTACGGTACATGGGGCAAACAGAAAAAGTATAGTTGAGCATATTTCTGACGAGCATCATGCCGTTATTTACGAACGCTATAAATATTATGCACGTTTGTATAAAAAGCTTTTGCGCAATCCCTTTGTATTCTTTGGTAAAATTCTCTATAGCAAATACATCCTTGGTAAAGATTACCGGCCCGATTAATATCTTAAAATCAATTCGTAAAGTTTACTTCAAACGCTAAAGCTTAAGATGAGTACATTATCTGATACACTTGTTTTTACTATTTGCTCCAACAACTATCTCGCCCATGCCAAGTCCCTTGGCGATTCATTACAACAGTTTCATCCGGAGTTACGTTTTATCATTGGCCTGGTAGACTTGAAAGACCCTGCCATTGACTATGACTTTTTTGAGCCTTACGAGTTGCTACCCATGCATGATTTGCAATTGGAGGTTTTCAACGAAATGCAGTCCCGTTACAATATCATTGAGCTGAATACTGCTGTTAAGCCGTTTTACATTGAGTACTTATTCGCTACCTATCCGGATGTAGAGAAGCTCTATTATATTGACCCTGATATTACTTTTTTTCGTGGCCTTGAGGAGCTTGACGGACTATTGGATAGACACAATATTGTTCTCACGCCCCACCTCACGCAACCAACTGATTATGTTTCTACCGATGAGTTGGTCGCTATGCGCCACGGCCATTATAATCTTGGATTTATTGCATTGAAGCGATCTGCAGAAACCATGCGGTTTGTAAAGTGGTGGCAGATACGGTTAAAGGAACACTGCATTATTGATAAGCCCCGCGGACTTTTTGTAGATCAGAAATGGGTCAATCTGGCACCACTTTACTTTGATGGCATCTACAACTTTAAACACCAGGGCTACAATATGGCCTGGTGGAATATGGCGGAACGCAAATTGTTGGAGAAGGATGGTGAGTACTTTGTGAACGACTATAATCAACCGCTGGTGTTTTTTCATTTTAGCGGCTATAAGCCAGGTTCCACAACCTATTTTGGTCGAACCGATGTAGCCGAATACTCACTGGAAAACAGAAAAGATCTGGTTAATATCTTTAATCATTATGCCGGCATTTTAAGAGCAAACAACTACGGACAGTTATGGAATATTAAGCCATTGCTAACTTTTGGAAATAGCAAAGCGCCTGTTAGAAATGCCGGAATACGCAAGAAAATAAAACACCTGTTGAAAAAGGCAGGCTTGCGCTAAGGGTTACATTGAACAAAATATCTGTTCGTCACTAAAAAAACGCTGTTCGTGTATAGATATTGCTAGCTGGTAACTATTTCAGTAATTTTGTTCCTCCTATCGCTAAATATTTTTTATAAAAACTTGAAACATTTATGAATCAATTCTACCCCACACAAAAATTTAAAGGTCTTGAATGGCAAAGCGCTGCTGTGCGAGCCTTGTTCGTAATTATTTTTCTTACCGGTACTTTGTTTTCCGCCTTTGCACAGCAGGCCGGTGATTATCGCACGGCTAACAGTGGCAAATGGAGTTCTGCCAGCATTTGGGAGGTATATGATGGCGCCAACTGGGTTGCAGCCACCACAGCGCCTGGAACAACCAGTGAGGTAAATCGCGTCACCATTAGTGGCGGTACCATTATTAGTCTTACCGTTAGTCTGGCTCAGTATAAACTCGATTCTGTAGACATCTACGGGACATTGGTGGTAACCAGCCTTGGCTCACCTACGCACTTCAATATTGGCTACGTGGAAATATATCCTGATAGTACCAAGCCTGGGCAATTGGAACCCGGTGGTGGAATTCGTTGGGATGTGAATGGTGCCGGTCTTCGTATTCCTTATGACGGCAGTATTGCTTATCCGCCAACTTATCGTGGAATTGAAGCATTGAATTCGTCGGACCCTCAGAATTGTGGCGATAATATTGCACTTTATCTGGGTGGTGGCCTATTTGGATTGCCCGAAGTGAAATATGCTACCTGTAAAGGACAATTGGAAAATGTGTGTTTGTCGTTTAAAGATGTGAACGAGGTGGGTGGTATTCTGCGTACAGTTCCTATTCTGCCAGTACCACCAATTGCCGGTGAAGGGACAGCATCCTGTTCGCTTTCATTTCCTACAACGCTAACTGTCCTGGGCGTGCCAAGTCAGGCATTGGTGTCTGCAAAAATATTTGGTCGGCTTGGTATGGATTCTGTGTATAGTATTCCGGAAACGGTTACCGGTGTGCAGGATGGTGGACCCAAAGATCTTGACGGAATTGTAAATGGTGCTGTCATCATGGCCATTAACATTGAAGCATCCGGTTACGGCAGGTATCCTATGGTCATATCAATAAATAAGGGATATGCCGATAATTCACCAAGCGCCTGTCGCGACTTTGGTTTGGTAACGACTGATACCATTCAATTTGATTTTGTAACGCCACCAACCATAGATATTACAGCACCAACAAGTGTATGTTCCGGTCAGGACGCGGGTATTGTTCTGAATAATACATCAACTACAAATTATATCGGTGTTTTCTGGTCTATTGATGATGTAAAACAACAAGCTTTTGTAGTAGCGCCTTCATCGATGTATACCATACCGGTGAGTGGTGCAGGTGGCAGTGTAAAGTATACGATT
Organism: Chitinophagaceae bacterium; assembly: GCA_024643625.1. Taxonomy (GTDB): domain Bacteria; phylum Bacteroidota; class Bacteroidia; order Chitinophagales; family Chitinophagaceae; genus Phnomibacter. The sequence continues at coordinate 2,335 of JAHEMO010000148.1, read as the reverse complement.
GATGAACTGAGCTACGCAGCGCCTTCGCCTGTTATTCCTTGCTCCAATACTATAAACGCAGAGTACCTTATCAATGTGGGTGCGCCATCAAGCCTGGCAATTAATCTCGATGAAAATACACAAAGTATTTTCGGTGGAGTTGATGTGGTTGCCTCAGCAGGCTGCCGGCTAATTTCTTCGCTCATTTCGGGCAGCATCACCACGGTGCAGGGCAAAGCCTTTGTTGCTCCGGGAACTATTGATTATAGCGGCCGTCCTGCTGTAGGTCGTCGTGTGTGGATGAAAGCAACTGGTGGTATTTCAGGAGCCAATGACCGGGTAACCATTTATGCCACGAATGCTGAGTTTGCAGCATTCAATGCGGTAACACCCGATAATCAATTCCTGCCTATACAACCTTCGGATCCGCAGTTGTACAGAAACAATGTACGGGTGTACCGATTTGCCGAAGGCGATTATGATCCGGCGACCGGCTTACCTACTGTGCCCATTTCCCTGGCAACTCAAATTTCAACAAGTTTGCAGGAAGTAAAATGGAATATCAGTAATCAGTACTGGGAAATTCAATTTCCATCTAGTGAGTTAGGATTATTCATCATAGCCAATGAAAACTGGATTGTACTGCCGCTGAAGTTGCTGAGTTTTGAAGCGCAGTTGTCAGGCAAGCGGAATGCTGCATTGGTATGGAACACAACTGAGGAACGTGATGTTCGCGGTTTTGATGTTGAAGCTTCTGCTGATGGCACACAGTTTGCAAAAGTTGGCTTTGTTACGGCAAGAAATGCAGTTGGTCAGCACGCATACAATTTTGAAACGCCAATGCCAGGTAAACTCGGATACTTCCGGTTGAAGATGATTGATAAGAATGGAGATATTACCTATAGCCAGGTACGCAGGGTTCAAATGGAAGATGTGTTGGCTAAGCCATATCCTAATCCGGCACAATCCTTCATTAATGTTGACCTTACCGGTTATCCGGCAGGCTATATCCGGATGGTTGATATTAGTGGGCGATCCATGTATATGAGCCGCACCACAAGTGGTATGAATCGCATTCCGGTTCAGAACCTTGCTGATGGTATTTATCTGCTTGAACTTTCTGTAGGAAAGGAGATAGAGACCATAAAGGTTTCGGTACTGCACAAATAGAAGTAACCAACACATATAACCCCGGAGCGAAATCTCCGGGGTTTGTTTTTTGTATGATATTTATTTCACTATTCCCGCTAAAATGCACACCGGTTTTCATTTGCCTGTTCTGCAACGATTTGCATAATGTCAGTAATTATGATGGAGAAGGGCATTAGTGTAATTGTTTGTACGTATAATGGTGTTGATCGTTTGAAACCAACACTTGAATCAATAGCAACACAGCATATTGATAACGTAGCATGGGAATTGATAGTAGTAGACAATGCCTCTACCGACAATACCACTGCGTTTTGCCATGAAGTAATGCAAGCGGCTCCGGCAGTTCAATTTAGAACGATACAGGAGTCTGCACCCGGTTTAAATAATGCCCGCCTCTGTGGCCTGTTGGCTGCGCAATACGATATCATTTTGTTTTGCGACGACGATAACCATCTTCATGAAAATTATCTACAAGAGGGCAACAACCTAATGCGTACCCATGAAAACATTGGGGCCTTGGGTGGCCACGGTATTCCACTATTTGAAGGTGAAAAGCCTGATTGGTTCGACAAGTATGCACACAGCTTTGCTGTAGGACCTCAAGCGGCAAATTCAGGTAAAATTGACCAGCCTGATGCAGAAGTATACGGTGCAGGTAGCTTTTACCGCCGGCAGCCCATGCTAAGCTTTTTCAGTAAAGGGTTTAGCACCATTATGTCCGATAGAAAGGGTAATAGTCTGGCATCAGGCGGTGATGTTGAGTGGTGCTATTTAATACAACTAGCCGGCTACGACATTTGGTATAGCAGTGCTTTACAGTTCTATCATCAAATGCCGTCTTCCCGCATGCATTGGGATTACTACCTGCGGCTAAAGGCGGGAATCGCCTCCGGATCGGCACGTCTTTTTCCTTACAAGGTACTGCTGCATAATTGGGATTGTACTTTGTTGCAATACCGCTACCATTGGATAAAGCAAAAAGTGAAGGTGGAAATGCAATGGCAAAAAAATAAGGCTGCGAAATTGATAAGGAGCAGCAACGAGAGTAAGTCAGTCACTTTAGCAGCCACCATATTGTCCAACAGAGCAACGGCTTTTCGACGCGACAAAATATTGGCCGCTAAGCATTTTGCAAACCTTCGGAAATGGCTTGCGGCAATCAATTAAATAGCTCAACATTTTATCAGCATATTGTTCGATTAAC
>JAHEMO010000147.1 GCA_024643625.1 Chitinophagaceae bacterium | reverse complement strand
TGTAGCTTCAGGTATTACACCAATGCTTTCGTCGCTTAGTAAACTAGGTATTAGATAAAGCTTTGTCATACACTTTTAAGTAGCGGTCATATTTCATTTTCATGTTGATGATACAGGCTAATGGTAGCCGATATTACCGCATAGCTTGGCGCAAAAACCCAACCTATTACCGGCACAAGATGCATTAGGTAAAATACAACTCCATTGCCAATGGCCAACCCTTTATGCCTGCCAATAAATTGAACACTCTCCTGCGGGCTCATTTTGTGCCGTTCGCAACTATAATCCAGCATACTAAAGCCGTAGTAATAGCATTCAATAAAAAGTGATAACATAGGCGAAGCCCAGCCGATAATGGGAATAAAGGAGATCAAAAAAATAGCCACTGTGTACACGGATTGCCAAACAGCATTTCTAAGGGCTATGCGAATACCACGAACTGCATCTTTCCACAATTGCGCCCAGCTAAAAGGAAAGTCGCGACCATCAATTATGTTTTCAGTTTTTTCACTGATGTAGGCAAACACAGGTGATCCAATAATGAGCCAGATATATTTGAAAAGCGAAAAGTATCCGAATAAAATTATGAGGGTAAAAATGAGCCCTGCGAGCGAAACCAGAAATGCGATAAAGGGTTGATCAGCACTATCGAGCCAAGCTTTAAGACCGGTGGTATTGATCAGATAGTTCACCGTATCGGAAGCGGTTTGCCAAAAGAAGTACATACTCGTAACAAACAAAAACATGTAAATAATGCCGGGCAGTATAATCCACTTCCATAGCCTGTGCTTAACAATGAAGCGATGCGCTTTGCCAAATGAATCAAACGCTATAAAAATTTCCTTTAGCAATGCAGATGATAATTTGCCGACATTTAGCTAACCATTTTTAAATCCACTCAAATAAAAAGCATCTGTAGCAATAAGTATTCATGCAAAATTTTCTTTTTTCGCATTCATGAAGCCAAATGCTATTCCGGCTCAATATTTTCAGCAGGAGGATACGCTAACTATTGCCAAGCAACTGTTGGGAGCTACCCTATCTACAAATTTTAATGGACAGCTGACGTCAATTCGTATTGTTGAAACAGAAGCCTATCTGGGTGTTACCGATAGAGCAAGTCATGCGTGGAATGGCCGGCATACCAACCGAACAAGTATTATGTACCTGGAAGGCGGTATTGCATATGTATATCTCATCTATGGCATGCATCATTTGTTCAATATTGTTACGGGAGCATTCGGTACACCGCATGCCATTTTAATAAGGGCCGGCGAACCACTCGAAGGCCTTGACCAAATGCTTATAAGAAGAAATAAAAAACGAGTGGATTATTCCATTACAAAGGGTCCGGGAAGTTTAGCACAGGCCATGGGCATAAAAACATCGCATACAGGCATACCACTTAACCAAAACGCCATATGGATCACTGCTGGCAAAAGCATTCCTGCAGCTGAAATTATTGCTACACCAAGAATAGGTGTTGACTATGCAGGTGAAGACGCTGACCTGCCATATAGATTTATTGTAGCAAACAGTCCCTACATCAGCGGCAGCGCTACACAGAATTGCGGGTAATTAAAACTTTGGACAATTAAGTTTCGGTCTGTCATCGCGGCGAAAAATGTATAACAGCGACAATTCAAAACCACCCCTTGCGCTATTAACGGAACTCAGTTGACTGGTGGTTACATCATACGAAGCACCGAAGCGCATGGTGCCATACTCCAGACCTATATAGGGAATTAGTGCATCACCTATGCGATACCATGTGCCCGCGTAAAAATTGGTAGGGCTATAATCCCAATCATCATTAAGATTAAACCCAATAGCTGCGCCTAAAATTGTTTCCCTTGCGCCGGCCTGGGTTTGATATAAGGCACTTGCATGCAATATGGTGGTTTGCCCAACCTGATAGTATCCTCCGGCATGAATGCTGTAACGTTGGGCCAACTGATATTTCCCTCCTCTGAACGACTCGTAGGGTCTATTAATATGATAAACGGAAGCACCCAGATAGTAACTGATATCGCTTGCCGTTACCCCACTAAACAATAGTCCCGCGTTGAGATCAATATAATTGACATTGATCTGGCGAGCATCAAACACTTCATTGGTAATGCCGGTAAAACCATCTCCGCGAAGTTGATCTTCAAAAGTCAATTTCTCAGTATTCAATCGCTTTTGCGCATAAGTGCCTTGAAAGCCAATGGTGATGCTGTGAAATCCATCTTCATCGAGGCCCTTATGATAGGCCGCAGACAAAGCATAATAGGTATTTTTTAATGCTCCATCGGCTTGCTGATCTGTAAAAGCAAGTATGCCCAATGCCAGACGATCTTCTTCGGGTAATAATGATTGAGCAACTGCCATATCAAGGCCTACTGTTGTTGTGGTAAATGCTCTATTGATGGATGGCCATTGGTTGCGGTAATTGCCTGCCACGCGAATCTCACCATCAAATCGGCCGGTAAGCGCAGGATTAAGTGTAAGCGGCGATGCGAAAAACTGAGAAAAATGCGGATCCTGCGCCTTAGCTTTTGGGCCAAGGGCAACAGAAAAAACCATTAGAATAAAAAAGGCTTTCCGCATTAGGGTAACAAATTAATGTAGCAGCACTGCTTCAAAGCGTATGGTATAGTTAAATACGACAAATAAGCCGCTATTGTTGCAACTTTTCACCAAAAGCCAAATCGCCGGCATCGCCAAGACCCGGCACTATGTAGCCTTTAGCGGTTAGTTCTTCATCAATATCGGCACACCAAATGGTGGCTTGTGGCAATTCGCGTTGCACATATTCCAATCCTTCTGTACAGGCAATAGCGCAAACAATGTGCAATTGCACATTTTCCGCTTCAGCCAGCAATACTCGCAACGACCTCACTAAAGAAGCACCCGTGGCAAGCATAGGATCGCAAATAATTAATGACCGGTTGTTCAGATCGCCACAGGTGATGTATTCCACTTCAATATGGAAAGTGCCATCATTGGCATGCTTGCGGTATGCCGCTACAAAAGCACTATCGGCCTTATCGAAATAATTAAGCACACCCTGATGCACCGGAACGCCCGCCCTTAATATGCTGCACACAACAGGCTGTGCAGCCAGCTTATGTGCATTATAAGTGCCAAGCGGCGTTTCTACTTCATGCGACAGCCAGGTCATTTTCTTGCTTATTTCAAAAGCCGCTATTTCACCAATACGTTCCAGGTTTCGTCTGAAACGCATTCTGTCGCCCTGCACATTTACATCGCGTAATTCGCTTACCCATGCATGCACAAGCGATTGCGTTTCACTCAGGTTAATTACCATAGCCCATCAATTGTTCGGTCAAATCTAAGCAATTAGCTCCAATGGATATTTTGTAGCAGATGCTGGCAAAGCAGCTAAATTGCCCGCTTATATTCAGTAATTCATATGACGTACAAAGCAATAGGATTAATGAGCGGCAGTAGTCTTGATGGACTTGACATTGTATTTGTGCTGTTAGATGAACAAAGCGGCAAATGGACTTACGAAATAAAAGCCTCTGCCTGCAAAACTTATAGCACTGACTGGGAATCAAAATTGCGTAATGCCACACAATTAAATGCCCGTGACTACCTGACACTTCATGCCGCTTATGGTAAATATTGTGGTGTTCTGGTAAATGAATTCGTGAGGGAAAATGCGTTGGATCATCAGGTGCAGCTTATAGGAAGCCATGGGCACACGGTTTTTCACGATCCTTCCAATGGGTACACAGCGCAATTGGGTGATGGCGCAACGATTGCGGCAACCACTGGTATCAATACTGTAAGCGATTTGCGGGCGATGGACATTGCGCTGGGAGGACAGGGTGCACCAATTGTTCCTGTTGGCGAGCAATTGCTTTTTCCTGACACCAAGGCTTTTCTTAACCTCGGCGGCATTGCCAATATTAGCCTGCATACTTCCGAAGGCATTGTGGCTTATGACATTTGCCCCGCCAACAGGGTATTGAATGCGCTTGCCGAAAAAGCTGGAAAAGCATTTGATGATGGCGGCACAATGGCCTCAACCGGCTTTTTACGCGATGAAGTGTTGGCCAAAATGAATGCACTTGATTATTATGCCATGCCGTATCCAAAATCGCTGGACAATGGTTTTGGTCTTGATGTTGTGTTGCCTTTGCTTACCGCAGCAAATCTTTCTATACCTGATGCGCTTCGTACCATGGTGGAGCATATTTGTATTCAGGTAAGCCGAAATCTGCTGAGGTTGGCCAATAAAAATAATTTGCATGCAGGCAATGGTCCGCACAAGTTGCAGGTATGCGGTGGTGGCGCTTTCAATAGTTATTTAATTAATAGTTTGCAGGAAAGAATACGCGCAGGCGGTTGGCAGATTGATATGCCGCCGGCAGAAGTGGTTAATAACAAAGAAGCCCTGATTATGGCGCTATTGGCGGTACTTCGCTGGCGCGAAGAAGCCACATGCTTTCCGGCTACAACAGGTGCATCACGACCATCAATTGGCGGTGCGGTTTGGATAGGTCAGGAACCATGATCTCACCCTTCTATCAACTGAAAATTATCGCCATCAAAAAGCCCTAAATCACTAAGCTTCAGCGAAGGAATTACCAGCAAAGCCATGAAGCTGAGCGTCATAAAAGGGCTGCGTAAGGTTGAGCCAAGAACTTCCTTCGTAAACCTGTCGAGCGAGATGTAGGCATCAGCCGTTTCAAATCCATCAGCCTGCGTCATAAGACCAGCTACCGGCAAGGGAAGCACTTTAATATCCATGCCGTCTGTAGCTGAGAGTCCGCCCTTATTGGCTACGAGCGCATTGATGGCTGAAGCAAGCGCATCATCATTGGTACCAACCGCTATTATGTTATGGCTATCATGCGCTACCGTGCTGGCAAGAGCCCCTTGTTTCAATCCAAAATTTTTGATGAATGCCAGGGCCGGTTTAGCAGTGTTGTAGCGATTATACACCACAAGTTTGAGGATGTCCTGCTGCAAATCCGGCAAAACTTCTTCCCCTTGCTCACCTGCCTGCCAATCCATACGGCCGGTAACCAACTGCCCGTCTTCGGCAATTATTACCGGAATAGGATCCTTGCCGCCCACGCAACGAAGGTCAGCAGCCAAAAGCGGTTTTGTATTGAAGGCATTGATTGGCGGTGCATCCGGCACTGAATCAATTTTCGTATGCCCTCCTTCGGCTACCAGTTCACCATCAATATAGGTAGCCATGGCAAGAAACTCCTGCAGGTTATTTACGACCACAAAATCGGCTGCATCGCCGGGTTGCAAAAGGCCTACCTGCATCCCATAGTGCTTTACCGGATTAACGCATGCGGCTTTCAGCACATGAAACAAGGGAATTCCTTTGGCCACCGCACGGGCACAAAGTTGATTGATATGGCCCACCAGCAAACTATCAGGATGCTTATCATCGCTGCAAAACATCATGTGGTCAGGCCAATCCTGCAGCAGGCCAATCAAAGCGTCAAAATTTCGCGCTGCGCTTCCCTCACGGACAATCACTTTCATGCCTGCATGCAGTTTATCTAAGGCTTCAGCATGCGTAAAACACTCATGGTCGGTGCTAATCCCCGCGGCCGCATAGGCAATTGCATCGGCGCCCCGTAATCCGGGCGCATGACCATCTACCGGCTTGCCGCATTTTTTAGCAGCAGCTATTTTGCCCAGCATGCCGGGGTCACCATGCAAAACCCCGGGGTAGTTCATCACTTCGCTCAGGTAGTAAATATCATCCCGTTGCAAAAGCAAATCCACCGCGTCAATATCAAGCGTTGCGCCCGCCGTTTCAAAAACGGTGGCGGGTACGCAGCTTGGTGCCCCAAAATGAAATTTGAAAGGAACCTGCTTGCCATTTTCAATCATAAACAATACACCCTCGAGGCCACATACATTGGCTATTTCGTGGGGATCGCTTATGGTGGCCACCGTACCATGCACCACAGCTAACCTGGCAAATTCAGACGGTACCAGCATACTGCTTTCAATATGTACATGGGCATCTACAAATCCTGGTAAGATGAACGGCAAACCATTGTCCAGCGAAGTTTCGTCTAGCCTTTCAACAGTGTGTATTCGGCGGTTAAGTATGGTAATACTTGCAGGATATACTGCTTCCTTAACTACATCAACATAATTGGCGGTGATGGTGAACTGCATGGCAGGAGGTATTTGCCGGCAAGTTATTGGTAATGGCAAAAATCCTGCAAATGAAAAAATCCCGTACCAAACCGGCACGGGATTTCACTATTAATATCCTGAGACTTTAGAAACGGAAGTGGCTGAATGCCTTGTTGGCGTCGGCCATGCGATGAACGTCTTCCTTCTTTTTGAAAGCGGCACCTTCGCCTTTGGCAGCGGCAACTATTTCATTGGCCAGTTTATCAGCCATGCTTTTGCCATTACGCATGCGGCTGTAACGGATAAGCCATTTCATACTTAAGCTGATGCGGCGATCAGGACGAACTTCGGTAGGAATTTGAAAAGTAGCACCACCAATCCGGCGGCTGCGAACTTCAACCTGAGGAGTAACATTGCCCAGGGCTCTTTTCCAGATTTCGTAACCTTCTTCGCCGGTTATTTTACTAACGCGCTCCAGTGCGTTGTAGAATATTTCGTAGGCAATACTTTTCTTGCCTTCCCACATGATGTTGTTTACAAAACGCGTTACCTGCGTGTCGTTAAAACGGGGATCCGGAGCCAGGGGTAATTTTTTTGCTTGCGCTTTCCTCATTATAGTAAGATTGAACTATCCGTAATTATTTCTTAGCTTTTTCCTTTTTAGTACCGTATTTACTGCGGCTTTGCTTGCGATCTTTCACACCGGCAGTATCCAGGCTACCACGAACAATATGGTACCGTACACCCGGTAAATCTTTTACACGACCACCGCGAATAAGCACAATGCTATGCTCCTGCAGGTTATGTCCTTCTCCTGGAATGTAGGCAATCACCTCTACCTTATTGGTTAAGCGAACCTTGGCAACCTTGCGCAAAGCAGAGTTAGGTTTTTTAGGCGTTGTGGTATATACGCGGGTGCAAACACCACGGCGCTGAGGACAAGCATCAAGGGCACGGCTCTTGCTCTTCGCCTTGATTACTTCTCTTCCTTTTCTTACAAGTTGCTGTATAGTAGGCATTAAACTGCTTTTAAAAATGGACGGCAAAAGTAGTGGGCATGAGTTATTCAGCAAAAATAATTTCCCTTCTATTGCCTAAAATTATCGGGGGATGTATGGCTTTTAACAGCATTTTCTCGCTATTTTCCTAACTGCCAGCAGCGCATATTTGGAAAAATAGAGTTTCCCACAAACTAACAGCCACCCATACACCCCATTTAACTAATAGATGCTAACCATCCAGTTGTAATCATCAGGCGCTTGTCCGTAGCGGATATCGTTGAGGCGCTTTTTTATAGCAGGCGACACCGTCCAGCTATCCACATCAAACTGCATATTCACATTTGCCCCCACCAATTCTTTAATCGGGCTGATGATAGCGGCTGTACCTGCGCCAAATACTTCACGCAGCTCGCCTGACTTGTAAGCTTCTACCAATTCATCCACGGTAATCCTGTCTTCCCTTATCTCTAAACCCATTTCTTTCCCAATGGTGATCACACTGTCGCGGGTAATGCCATGCAGGATGGTACCACTTTCCAAAGACGGTGTCCAAAGCTGATTACCCACCACAAAAAACACATTCATTACACCAATTTCCTCAATGTACTTGTGCTCCTGAGCATCGGTCCATAAAATCTGATCGAAACCTTTTTGGCGTGCCAGATTGGTAGGATACATAGCAGCGGCATAATTACCGGCCGTTTTGGCAAAGCCAACACCACCGGGCGTTGCCCGCACAAACTGATCCTCAACATATATCCGCATGGGCTGACTGAAATATGGGCCTGTAGGGCTTATAAGAATCATAAACGTATAGGTGAGCGAAGGACGCACGCCTATAAAAGGGTCGGCAGCAAACATAAACGGACGGATATATAGCGAATGGTCCAGCATACCGGGCACCCATTCCGCATCAAGCGCAATCAGCTTGCGCATGCCTTCAATAAAAATTTCTTCAGGCACGGAAGGCATTTCCATGCGCTGAGCGCTGCGGTTAAAGCGCAGCCAATTGTCGTGAGGACGAAAAATGGCAATATCGCCTTCAGCCATTCTGAAGGCTTTAATTCCTTCAAATATCGATTGGCCATAATGCAAAGCCGCATTAGCGGGCGAAATGCTGAATTGACCATAAGGCATAATCTCAGGGTTGCTCCAGGCTCCATCAGCATAGTTGGCCACCAGCATATGATCGCAGAAATGGCGACCAAACGCCGCATTTTCTAATACCACATCTTTCAAACCACTCGTTTCCTTTCTGGTGATTTTTATTTCCATAGCATCAATCATGGTTCACGGTTATTTTTGGCAAATAAACACAAAAAGCACCTCAGGGTTTTAAAAGAATGACCAAGAATGATGATCGGCAAGAGCTTCATCCCGT
>JAHEMO010000146.1 GCA_024643625.1 Chitinophagaceae bacterium | reverse complement strand
GTGGCCAAAATGAAGGAGGTAAACGCCGTAATAGGTGGCGAAGGCAACGGTGGCATTATTGTGCCCGATTTTCACTATGGCCGCGACGCGTTAATTGGTATCGGTTTGTTTCTGTCGCACCTGGCAATATCTGGCAAATCTGTAACCGCACTGCGTAAGCAATACCCCGAATATTTTATCAGCAAGAATAAAATTGAGCTGGATAATGGCATTGATGTAGTTAAGATTTTCAATGGTATTAAGGACAAATACCGCAAGCATAATATTAATACTGAAGACGGATTAAAGATTGAATTTGATAACGATTGGGTGCACTTGCGCACCAGTAATACTGAACCCATAATCCGTATATACAGCGAGAGTGATTTTGAAAATAAAGCTAACAATATTGCCAGCAAGCTTATTAACGATATCAAGGAATTGATGTAGCACCTGGCACCACAAGGAGATAATAAACAAACGTTATGGAAAGAATATATCTAGACAATGCGGCAACTACATCACTCGATCCGGAAGTGCTGGAAACCATGTTGCCATTTCTTACCGAGAAATTTGGTAATCCATCCAGTATTTACAGCTATGGCCGCGAAACAAGGTTGGCCGTGGAAACCGCACGCAAGTCTGTAGCGAAAATATTGAACGCTCATCCTGCAGAAATATTCTTTACCAGCGGTGGTACAGAAAGTAGCAATACCGCTATAGCTGCTGCCATACGCGATCTGGGTTGCACGCATATCATCACATCACCATTGGAGCATCACGCCACGCTGCATGCTACAGAAGCCCTGATGAAAAGCGGTGAGGCTTCCCTGAGTTATGTAAAACTCCTGCCTAATGGCCATATTGATCTGGAAGATCTGGAAAACCAATTGGCGGCAACGGAGGAAAAAACTTTGGTAACGCTTATGCATGCCAACAATGAAATTGGCAACATACTGGATATACATGCGGTAGGTGAATTGTGCAAAATGTATAACGCTATTTTTCACTGCGATACCGTGCAAACCGTAGGCCATTATCCCATTGATCTGCGGAATACGCCTGTGCATTTTATTACGGGTGCAGGCCACAAATTTCACGGGCCAAAAGGTGTAGGCATTTTGTATATCAATGAAAATGTTCGCATCAATCCATTGATACATGGTGGCAGCCAGGAAAGAAATATGCGTGCCGGCACCGAAAATGTATATGCCATAGTGGGCTTTGCCAAAGCATTGGAAATAGCTACAGAAAACTATGAAAAGGAAAGTGCCGATATACATGCCCTTAAAGTGCATATGATGGAACAACTGAAGAAGCATGTAAAAGGTGTGCACTTTAACGGCGATACCCTGGGGCGAAGCCTATACACCGTACTTAATGTGAGTTTTCCTAAAACGGAAAAGAGCGAAATGATACTGTTTAACCTGGATATGAATGGTATTTGCGCAAGCGGTGGTAGTGCATGCACCAGCGGTGCCGATCAGGGTAGCCATGTAATACGCGCCATCAATAATAATCCTAATCAGGTAGCGGTGCGCTTTAGTTTTTGCAAGCATAATACCAAAGAGCAAATTGATGCCGTGGTAGCCAAATTAAAGGATCTGCTGAAGTAAATAGGCAAGTTGCCTTAACCCATTATTGTATCTTGCTAAGCCCATACCGGCACAAAGCAAGCCCGGAAAATCCATAATTCTTTGGGCGATAGCGATATGAGCAAACAGCATGGCGGATATACGTACTTTGGTTTTGCAAAGCACTATGTTTGCTGCCGGCATGACCATTCATATAACTTACGATAGAAACAAAGTATTGCAGGCGCTGCGCTATCATTTTATAGCCCGGCCCGAAGTGAAAATATTACTCATCCTTGTTAACGTGTTTGCCATATTATCAGCAGGTTTGTATGCCTTCAAGCTCGTACGCTCATTGCCATTTTTAGTCAGTTCTTTTTTGTGGTTCATGCTCATGGTTACCTTTTGGTTTTGGATGCCACGCATGATTTACAACCGTAGTTCAACCTTCAAAGACAAAATTGATCTGAATTTTCGGGAAGCGAATATTTTACTGGAAACTGCCAATGGCTATGCTACCTGGGCCTACGAAAAATTCAGGTACTATTCGGAAAGTCCGTTTTTCTTTCACCTGTATATTGACGACAAGTCTTTTTTTCTGATACCCAAGGATGACTGTACAGGCGATGCCGATACGGTTGTGGTGCGGCAGTTGCTCGACGAAAAAATTGGCAGAAAAAGATAGGCAGATCAGCGCAATGGCTTTTGCATAACATGGTGGGGAATACCTACTTCAATAAACTCTGAGCCTACTACCCGGTAGCCACATTTTTGGTAAAAGCCTACTGCGGTATTTCGGGCATGCATGGTAAGCGTACGGAAGCCCATATCGGCAGCTATTCTTTCCGCAAAATTCATTAGTGTATTGCCAACGCCTTTGCCTTGTTGCTTTTTATTAACGGCCATTTGCCGTAGACGCACGGTTTCGGCATCTAGTTTTGTAAGCACGCAGCAGGCCAATATTTTACTATCCTCAAAAGCGCCAAGCAATATATCCTGTGTTTCGCGTGCCAATTCCTCATCGGAAAAATGAAGACCTAGCGGCTTGCGAAGCAGCTCATACCGCAGTTGCACCATTTGCTGGTACTTTTCGGAATTATGGTCTATTTGCAAAAGGGGCATGCCTAAAAATAGGAAACCACTTTAATATGTCGTAAGATTTTTGCCATGGTTGCAGATGCGGGCTAAGATTGAGCGGATGTCAAAAATTGGAGCGGCTATATTTGCAGCCTCAATAAGCAATAGCAACATGACGCAGGAAATTTTCGATCTGTTACATAAGGAATTGGAGCGCCAAAGGCATGGCATTGAACTGATAGCCAGCGAAAACTTTACCAGCCTGGATACCATGCGCGCCATGGGCAGCGTGGCTACCAATAAGTACGCTGAAGGCTATCCCGGCAAGCGATACTATGGCGGCTGCGAAGTGATAGACGAAATTGAAAACCTGGCCATAGACAGGATCAAAAAAGTATTTAATTGTAGTTGGGCCAATGTGCAGCCGCATAGCGGTGCGCAGGCCAATGCCGCAGTATTTCTTGCCTGCCTGAAGCCCGGCGATAAAATTCTGGGACTGGACTTGAGCATGGGGGGGCACCTAACTCACGGGAGTCCTGCTAATTTTAGCGGTAAAATATACCAGCCTCTTTTTTATGGTGTAAAAAAGGATTCCGGCCTCATAGATTATGAAATGCTGGAGGAAAAGGCATTAAGCGAAAGGCCTAAAATGATAATTGTGGGTGCCAGCGCTTATAGCCGCGATTGGGATTATGCCCGTGTACGCAAAGTGGCCGATAAAATTGGCGCGCTGATTTTGGCCGATATCAGCCATCCGGCGGGGCTTATAGCCAAGGGCCTGCTCAATGATCCGTTCGACCATTGCCATATTGTTACCAGCACTACGCACAAAACGCTGCGCGGACCACGGGGTGGGGTTATTATGCTACGCCACGATTTTGACAATCCCATGGGTGCTAAAGATCCCAAAGGCAATATCCGCAGCATGAGCGCTATGCTCGATTTGGCTGTATTTCCCGGCACACAGGGTGGTCCTTTGGAGCATGTAATTGCAGCCAAAGCAATTGCCTTCGGCGAAATATTGACGGCCGATTTTACCCGTTATCAAAAGGAAGTTCAGCAAAATGCGCAGGCGCTGGCGCGCTGCCTTGTACAAAAAGACTATCACCTCATTAGTGGCGGTACTGATAATCATCTGATGCTAATCGATTTGCGCAACAAAGGAATAACCGGTAAAAAGGCACAGGAAACATTGGATAGAGCCCATATTACGCTCAATAAAAACAGTGTACCCTTCGATGATAAAAGTCCCTTTGTTACGAGCGGCATACGCATAGGAGTGCCGGCCGTAACCACCCGGGGTTTACAAACGGCCGATATGCAGTTTATTGCCGACGTGATAGACAAAGTGCTGATGCATGCCGATGATGACACCATAATAGAGGCCGTGCGCAAAGAGGTTGGCGCTTTCATGGGGGGCTTTCCGCTTTACCCTGAACTGGGGTAGGGGCGCTGAATGGCAGGAGCCATTATCTTTAATTTGACGATCTGTTCTACTCAATCAAAAACATCAATATTCATTATGCTTTTTCGTATCCAATCCTTATGGCTTTTGCTCGCTGCGGTTGCGGCCGGGCTTATGTTATTTTTCCCGGTATACCAGGGCACTACCGCTTCAGGCGAAGTGAAGAAGCTTATGGTAGGCTCACAATTGCTGATGCTCATCATCACTTTTGTACTGGCCATTGTACCCCTCGTTATCATTTTCATGTATAAGAACCGGAAAAACCAGAAGTGGCTGATCTTTCTGATGATTTTGCTGCAATTTGTTTTTCTGGGGCTTCTGCTTATTCGAGCCAACGATTTTCAGGGTATAAATGAATTCAAGTCCAATACCTATCATCTTGGTGCGGTAATGCCGGTAGTTAGCATCATTTTGCTCATTTTGGCCCGATCTGGCATATCGGCCGATGAGAAGTTGATTAAAGATGCGGATAGGCTACGATAGTAATTTGCCCCTGCAAAATGTGCCTGTCGGATTTGCCGTCAGGCATTTTTTTTACGCTAAACATTCTGTAAAAGCCGCTTCAATGCGGTATGGGCGACAATCAGTTGACCGCATTTTGAATAAAATTGCCGTTATGCTGTATCGGACACAAAGCTCCTCCTTTAAAATATTTGTCGTTTTTGCAACTATGGGGCTGGCGCATTTGGCAGCAAATTATGCGCAGGCGCAAATGGCAAAGGGTTATTGGAAGGGAACGTTACAAAGGGAAGGTACGCTTACGGTTCCCGTTGTATTTCGTTTTGATGGGGAGCAGAATTTGTCATTTGTCAACCAGGGCGAAAGCATAGCTGTATCTGATTTACATTGGGTTGGCGACAGCCTCTTTTTTGCCATGCCCGTTTTTGAATCCTCCTTTCGGCTAAAGCTTCATGGCAACAACGAACTGAGCGGTACCTGGGTAAAAGGAACAAGCCGCGGCTTACAGTACTGGCACATGCAGGCAGCAGCGGCTGCCGACTCCTTCCGCTTTGGCAAGCCATTGGCTAATGCAAAAAATATTGCAGGTAAATGGACGGTGGATTTCGTGCGGACCAACGGCTCACAACGACCGGCAGTGGGCGATTTTGTGCAACAACCTAACGGGCTTATTACCGGTACCATACGAACGCCAAGCGGAGATTACCGCTATCTTGATGGCCTTATCCGAAACGATTCTCTGTATCTCGGCACTTTTGATGGCAGTCATGCTTTTTATTTTGCCGCTGTGGTGCAGAATGATAGTACCGTAAAACAGGGGGTTTTTTATGCTGGTGGTTGGCCTACGGAAACCTTTACTGCCACCAAAAATGCTTTGGCGGCGCTTCCCGAAGCCACATTTATGCAAGCTGTGCCGCAACAGTTGGCGCCCCTTAATTTTTGCTTTCGCGATGTGACGGGTAAGGAGATTTGTCTTAGCGACCAACGCTTTGCAGGCAAGGCCGTTATTCTGCAAATGATGGGGAGTTGGTGCCCAAATTGCATGGACGAAACCCAATGGTTAAGTAAATGGTACGCCACTGAAAGGCCCGCAGGTGTAGAGGTAATTAGTCTTGCCTACGAATTGAGCACCGATATGGACCGGTCAGTTAAAAGCCTCGAAAAGTTCCGGCAACGTTTTCAGGTGCCATATCCGATGCTCATCACCGGTGCTGCCGTAGGCGACGATAGTAAGATTGCGAAAACCCTGCCCGGTGTTCCCGAGATCAGCTCATTTCCCACACTATTGTTTTTGAACAAAGACAAGCGTTTGGTTACCGCGCATATTGGCTTTTACGGCCCCGCTGCCCCAGACGACTTCGCCGATTTTCAGGAGAAATTTGCTGCTATTATCCATCAGCTTTCCGGACAATAATGCGCTTTTAGCTTTTGTACGTCGTGTAGCTATTGGCTTGTGCTGTAGGTGTAAGAGTGAGGTCGTTTATGCATACATGCTGCGGCAGGGTTGTGGTGTAATACACTACATCTGCTACATCGCCCGCCGTTAGTGGTTCGTAGCCTTTGTATACTGCAGCGGCTTTTTCATCATCTCCTTTAAAACGTACAAGGCTGAATTCGGTTTCTGCCGCACCCGGTGCTACATGTGTCACTTTAATGTGGTGGGGCAGTAAATCAATGCGAAGTGCGCGGCTAAAACCTTCTACGGCAAACTTCGCAGCATTGTAACCGTTACCGTTTTCGTAGGGTTCTTTGCCGGCTATTGATCCTATGTTTACAATATGACCTTGTTTACGGGCTATCATTTGGGGTAAAAGGGCCTTGGTCATGTACATCAGTCCCTTTACGTTAGTATCCAGCATGGTTTCCCAATCGTCAAGGTTGGCATCGGCAACATTATCGCGTCCCCAGGCGCCGCCTGCGTTGTTTATAAGAATATCAATTGGGGCAAAGGTTTCCGGAATAGATGCGACGGCTGCAAAACAGGCTTGCCTGTCGCGGATATCAAAGCATAGTACCAATACGGGAACACCGTAATCCTTTTCCAGCCTTTGTTTTAGCAGCTCCAGGCGTTCGGCTCGCCGCCCGGTGATGATGATGCGGTGTTGCGCTGCCGCAAATTTTACCGCCATGGCTTCGCCAAAACCCGATGTGGCACCGGTAACTAATACAGTTTTTGCAGGATTAATCATAGCTGCGCAATAAAAACAAAAAAGCTTAGCTAGTAAGGGTATTTGCAGGAAAAATAGTGGAGATTGGATTTATCTCACCAATACAAAAGTGCCGTTTTGTTGCACCGTGTTTCCTTCGTAGGTAATAGCCTGCACCTGATATACAAAAGCGCCGCTGCCTTGCAGTTGGCCATTGATGCTGCCATCCCAACCGCGGCCAATGCTACGGGTTTCAAAAACCAGTTGGCCATACCGGTTGTACACCCTGAAATAATCGAGGCCTTGCATGCCGGCCAAAACCGGTCGGATAATGTCGTTTAGGCCATCGGCATTCGGTGAGAATGCAGAAGGCACAAAAATGGATGGTCCTGTTTTGAACACTTTCACCAGAATTTCATCGGTACCCTGACATCCGGCTTCGGTAGTGGCGGTAACCAAATAGCGTACTTCATCTGTACCCTCGGGCAAGGTATTTTGGGTAAAACGGGCAAGTGGGTTGGCAATATTGGGATTGCTGAGTCCGCTGCCAGGCGACCAATTAAAATTGGCAGTGATATTGGAGGTAGCGTTTAGTTGAAATTCCTGATTGTACACTAATGAAGTATCCCGGCCAGCATTTACCACCACTCTTGGCGTTACCGTTACTAAAACGTCATCGATGCCGGGTTTGGGGCAGCCGAGGGTATCAAATACCGTGAGTACATACCTTGTGGTGGTGCGGGGCGATGCATTGGTATTGAGCTGCAACGGATTGCCTACGGCTGTGGATGGCGACCACTGGAATGATGACCCCACAATTTGTCCGCGCAATTGCGCTGTGCCGCCAAAGCAAATTGTTGTGTCTGCAAAAGCACGGGCAATAGGGTAGGGAACGGTGCGCACAACTACGGTGTCTTCATCCTGACATTTGCCCAAATTAGCCTGCACGATGTAGGTAGTAACCGGATCGGTAGGGTAAACGACAGGGTTCTTTACCCGGTTGTTCAGCATACGTGCCGATGGCGACCAATTAAATTGCAGCGCCTGCGAAACCGGCTGCAGTCTGACGCTGTCCGTACGGCAAATGGTAAGGTCAGGTCCGGCATCAACAGATATAAAATCAAGCACATTGACAATAATAGAATCATTGGCCACGCACCCCCTGTCCGATAAGTTGATACGGTACACCGTAGTAGCTGTAGGGTAAACCACCGGATTAAAACTATTGGGCCCAACCATTCGCGCTGTAGGCGACCATTGAACGGTACCCTGGCCTATAGCTTTCAGCTCAAGGCTATCAATGCTGCAAATAAGCGTATCGCGGAAAGGCAGGGTTAGCACCGGCGTGGTTAGTACGTCTATGGTTTTTACAATTGTATCCATGCAGCCAAGGTTGCTACCTACTTCAAAAGTTACCTGATAAGTGCCTGCCTGAGGGTAGGAGAAATTGGGATTGCGCAGGCGGCTGGTATCGTTGGTTTGTGCAGGTATGCCAAAATCCCATCGCCATGAGTTTACGAACCCATAACTGGTGCGGGTACGATCGGAAAAATTAAAAGGAATTAAAAAACATGCGCCGTTAACTTCAAATTCGGGGAAGAAGCCAGGATATACCGCTACATCGGTGGTGGCACTATCGCTACAGGCCGATTCGCGGTTAATAATTAATTTAGCCTTATACACCCCGGTATCGGGGTAGGTAAATGTAGGTTTGGCTGCTCTGCTCGTATCGCTCAGAACACC
Organism: Chitinophagaceae bacterium; assembly: GCA_024643625.1. Lineage (GTDB taxonomy): Bacteria > Bacteroidota > Bacteroidia > Chitinophagales > Chitinophagaceae > Phnomibacter. Next base: position 115 of record JAHEMO010000146.1, on the reverse strand, counting down.
TTGTACCCCAAAGTCCCAATAATAAGTAAGGATGGCAGGTGAGCTGGATAGGTTTTCGAAATTTACCGTGAAGCCATCGCAGGATGTGATGCGAATCGGCAGTTTGGCAGCTGCA
>JAHEMO010000009.1:26189-34054 GCA_024643625.1 Chitinophagaceae bacterium | reverse complement strand
GGAAAATGATGTGCTATGGCGTTATTACTCATGGTGTACTGCTCGTATGCTTTTGCTATTTATCAATTGAAACTGCCTCCCCGGCCAAACATCTCATCATCTTTATCAATCCTCGACTGGTCTTCGAGCGGAAACTCTTTGCGCATGGGGAAATAGTCCATTTCGTCCACATTAAGAACCCGGCGCAGGTTGGGGTGTCCAATAAAATTTACACCGTAAAAATCATAGGTCTCCCGCTCCATCCAATTGGCACTATTCCAAATGGCGGTGGCGCTATTTACATCGGGTTGTGCCACTGGCACAAATACTTTCAGGCGAAGCCGTTGGTTGGTACGCATATTGTGCAGATGATACACCACGGCGAGTTCTTCTCCAGCTCTATCGGGATAATGCACCGCGCACAAATCGGTTAAAAAATTGAAACTGAGATCGGTGTGGCTGCGCAAATGCTCCAGCACCAGCAGGTTTTTGTCAGCAGGCGCCGTTACAGTTACCAATTCGTAAGCATCAATCCATTCAGAGAATATCTCGCCGAAGGCAGCTTCAAGATTGGATTTAATATCGTTGATAGAAAGTGGCACCATATTATTGAATTCCGTATTCGGACAGTAAAGCTTTGTATTGTTCCCCATTGCGGCGGCGTATGCTTTCGCTGCCCACAAGGTCTTGTATGCGCATAAATCCGTCTAAAATAGCTTCAGGCCTTGGCGGGCATCCGGGCACGTAAACATCAACCGGTATAACCTGGTCGATTCCCTGCAGCACGCTGTAGGTATCGAAAATACCACCCGAACTTGCACAGGCTCCCACGGCTATCACCCATCTTGGCTCTGCCATTTGCAAATACACTTGCCGCAGCACAGGTCCCATTTTTTTAGCAATGGTTCCCATTACCATCAGCAGGTCGCATTGCCGTGGGCTAAAGCCTACTCTTTCGCTGCCAAACCGGGCAAGATCGTAGTGGCTGGCCATGGTTGCCATAAACTCAATGCCACAGCAACTGGTAGCAAAAGGCAATGGCCAAAGCGAGTTTTTGCGGCCCATGCCGACCACTTCGCTCAGCTTGGTCACAAAAAATCCTTCGCCTTGTACGCCCGGTGGAGGGTCTACAAGTTTTATTGCGTTATTAAACCTGACCGGTCTTCCGGTATAAACCATGTCTGACATAGTCACTTTTTTTTCTGATGATTAATGCTATCTGCTAACATTAACCGATTAATCGATGCAAGGTTTTGCAAAATGCCTGCCGCCTTATCAGAAGCAGCCGCAATGCTTAGTCTTCCCAGGTGAGGGCTCCCTTTTTTATGATATAAGTAAAGCCCAGCAAAAAGAAGCCTACAAACATCAACACTGCCATAAATCCATCCCAACCCAAGGCTTTAAAGTTAATGGCATAAGGATAGAAGAAAATAACTTCCACATCGAACAACACAAATAGGATAGCCACCAAAAAATATTTGATCGCCATAGGCTGGCGGGCATTGCCTATTTGCTCAATGCCGCTCTCGAAATTGTCAAGTTTGTCACTTGTTTTTCTGGAAGGGCCCAGCAAATGGCTGACCCCAATCATTACGGCCACAAAGCCTATTGCAAAAATTAATTGTATGCCTATGGGAAGATATTGAGCCGGTGATTCCAACAGCCAATAATGCATGCTTTTTCAGTTTTGGCAAAAATAGGAGGCTGCATGGTAAATAGCCGGCCAAATACTGAGCTTACCCATAAAAAAAGCCCCAAATTCTATTTGAATTCGGGGCTTGGTTCAATAAGATGTGTATTTGGCAGGCAGAATGGCCAATTAGCCTCCCGCTCCTGTGGTTTCAGTTTGCTTTTTGGGCAACTGACCGGTGGCCTTAAGCAGCCGCTCGGCTTCGCCTTTTGCGGCCTGACCATAGGAATTTTCAGGATCGAGCGCCAGAATATCGTCGGCGGCCTTCAGTGCCAAACCGTATTCCTTCGACTTAATAAGGTAGTAGTACACCTTATAGCCAAGGTTGTAAATTATCCGGGATTTGTTCTTGTCTACGTCTTTGCGGAGAAAATCGTTATAAGTATCAATGGCGGGAATGGCAACTCCTTTAGAAGTGTCGGGATCCAAAGCAACCGCTGCACGCCAGTTCATATAGTACCCTTGTGGTTCTTCAGGATGCTCTTTGATGTAGTTTTCCGAACAGCTTTTTGATTCTGCAAATAAGTTGGCTTTGTAAGCCGCATCGCACATGAAGTAAAAATTGCGAGAGGTTACATCAGGCTTAATTTCATTCATTTTCATGAGCCATTTGTACTGGCCGGCAAAATTGCCGGATGCACCGTAGGCATCAGCCATTGTTTTCATAACTTCCAAACGAGTATCCAGGGCCGTATCAAGGGCCACTGCTTTTTCCACCATTGCTTCAGCTTTGGCTTCATTGCCCGGCACCTTTATATAGGTCTGAGCCATTCCGGTGTAATCTTCCACGGTAATTTTTTCAGGATTGCTTTCGTTTATAAAACGCTCATAGTTCTTTACTGCCGCTATACTATCGCCCAATCGGTCGTAGTTAAGCGCATACAGCTTAAATACTTTCGGAAAAGGTTCGCCATTCAATCCAGCCTCAATGGCCTTACCCTTAGTCAGACTTTCCTGATAGTTGCCTGAGCGGAACAGATAATCGGCCTGCAGGTAATCCAATTCCTTATCCTTCGGTGCATTCTGAACGTATTGGTCCAGATATTCTTTGGCTTTGTTTACATCGCGGTTTTGGTAGTAGGTATACAGTGCATAGTAGGCCGGCGCAAAAGATTTATCGGCTTCAATGGCTTTATTGTACCAATCGAGAAACTGAGCAGAGTTACGCTGTGACTCGAAAATTTTGCCGATGCTGTAATGCGAACGGGCATAGGTTGCATCCCGATCAATTGCATTTTCAAAAGCCACTTTTGCCGGTCCACCGTACTCCGGTCCCCGCTTCAAATTCAATTTTCCGATGTTCAGCCATATCTCCGGATTTTTCTCATCCAGTTCGGCTGCCTGATTCAACTTTTCTATGCCATACACAGGGTCGCCTATTTTGGAGCTTCCATCAGCATGGGCACGGCCTATTGATTTCAGTACCAAGGGGTCTCCGTACTTTTTGTTTTTACGATTTGCGGTGGCTTCTATTGCCTGATCAAAAAGGGTTTTAGCTTCGGCATTTTTACCTTCCATCAGCAAAACGTGGCCTAGTCCAACTTTCACCAAGGGCGCCTGATTAGTGGCTGCCATGGCATTTTGATAATGCGTTTTGGCTTCAGCCATCTGATCGTTGGCCATCAGCGCAATGCCTTTCCAATATAGCGCCTCCTCGTCTGTAGGCTTTGTAGCCAATACAGCATCAAATTTGGCCTTGGCATCGGAGTATCGCTGGTAGTAGAGGTCCTTTACGCCATCCTCTACTGATTGCGCCACGCCTGTCAGTGTCATTACGGCCATCAAACCGCTTACAAGTAATTGCTTCATTGTCTACTAGTTGTTTTTCTACAAATTTGAACTAAATGATTAATCGTATTCACAAGATGCAAGTTTCAATTGATATCCATTTAACAACTCAAAACTTATTTTGACCTTAACATCTGTCATTTTTCTCCGCTCACCTCAATATCTCTTACCTCAAAACTCATTTTTCCGGGCAGCAAATAAGCGGATTTAAAAATTAACTGGCCCCTTTCGTAAGTCAGAAAATTAGCAAATCCGCGACCAAGTCCCGTGTAACCCTCCTTTAAAATATAAAATACACCTCGCATCAGGGGATACCGACCCAGCGCCATATTGGCCTGAAAGGGTTTGGTGAAAGGCTGCCCTACACAATTTTCGCATTGCACCGAACCCACCTTCACCTTGTCTAAAAAGCTCAATTGCTGCTTGTCGTCCTGATTGCCTATCCAGCTTACGCCAATCATGCCAATGGCGTTTTTATCACCGGCCACATAATTTATCACTCCTTCGCTTGATTTAGCAGCCACCACATTATCTCCCAGGGACTTGCCTTTCAGTATGGAATCAATGGCAAACCGGACTGTACTTGTAGCACTGTTACCGTCCATTACTATCTGCTTCGATTTGTCAGAACCGTCAAGATAAGCCGCCAAATCTGCTTCGGTAAAAATGGAATCGCTGGCCGCCTTATTAAGAATTATCGCTACGGCATCCCAGGCAATTCTTCCCCAGGTGGGCCGGTATTCCAGCTGCCCTTGCAATTGATCGGCTTCTGGTTCACTGAGGCCGCGGGTAACAATTACCATCCTGATGCTATCCTGCTGCAAATCCTTCAGGCATTCGGCCTCTGGCTTATAGTCCGCTACAATAGTAGCTTCCGGATGACTGGCCATATATACTTTTATCTGGCTGTCAATTACCGGCCTGAAGCTTTCGTCTACACTAATTCTTATGGAGCCTTTCGAAGGGGTATCAATTTCATTGATGCCACCAGCCGGTTCGCCACAACCAAGCAGCGCCATCACCGACGTTACTCCTGCCATAAGGCCAACCTTAATGTTGCCGTGTATCAATTTAATACCCATTGCCCAATCTTGCTTTAATCGTTTTGCCTGCTAATCAGGTAACCCCTGTATGCCCTGAAGATACCATAAAGTGCAAATAATATGCCGATGACCCATTTCATAGCGCCCCGCACAAACCAGCTATCTTCAAAAAAGTCAAATCCCACAATTTTTTCGGGAAAAATAATAAAGGCTCCCATCAATATCATGAGCAGTCCCATTCCATAATCGAGCCATGCCCGAAAGTTAACAGGCGATTTTTTTTGTCTTCTTTCCAAAGTAATTGTTATTGAACCTACAGGCCGCGCAATATATTAAAATCACCTTAGCGTTAAAAATGCAGTTATGTGAAAGTTTCCTCTTTCGTGACATTTTGCATGAATACACAGCCGATTTTTACAGCCCATGGAAAAAATATCTGCTTTACCGGTTTGGCAAACCGATACTTCGCTATACGATCAATTGGCCTGGCTGGAATGGTATATATGGCGTCAAAAAATGCTGAAAAAACCCGGCAAAGCGGCCAGGAAAGCCGCGGTGCTGCAGGAAAAAATAAATAAGATTATTCCTTCCCGTGTTCACAAATTGTTTACCACTGCTATTCAAAAATTTACCGGTGCATTGCTAGATGGCTCCGCTTATTTCCACCCTTTGCCACCTGCCGGGCTATCATTGCAAGAGCGCGAAGAAAAAGTGCGGAAACTAGTGCAGACAGCCGCCTACACAGCTGCAGCCGAGGGCGGTGCCACAGGAGCCGGCGGTATTTTTCTTGGCCTTGCCGACTTTCCTGCACTGCTTGCCATTAAAATTAAAATGCTATACACTATAGCAGCACATTATGGTTACGATGCGCATAAGCCCGAAGAAAGACTATTCATGCTCCGCATTTTTCAACTGGCTTTTTCGGCGGGCATTTATAAGCCGGCCAACCTGCAGGCGCTGGAAGCCTGGAAACCGCAACTTTTGCCATCCGACCCATTTGCGGACTTTGATTGGAAGGCATTCCAAATTCAATACCGTGATTTTATTGACCTAATGAAATTAGCACAGTTGATACCACTTGCCGGCGCTCCCGTAGGCGTATTGGCCAATAACTATCTGGTGTTTACCCTGGGTCAGGCTGCAATGATGGCCTATAGGATGCGTTATTTTGAACATCTGGACATGTAGCAAAAGCCAAGCAGGCCAAAACCATAGCTTTGCGGACAAAATATTCTACCGGTTTGAAGATTCTGATGGTATGCCTGGGTAATATTTGCCGAAGCCCGCTGGCACATGGTATAATGCAACATATGGCCGACGAGCGCGGATTGAATTGGGAAATTGATAGCGCAGGCACCGGAAGCTGGCATCTAGGCTCAGCCCCGCACCGGCTATCGCAAAAAGTGGCCCGCGAAAAAGGCGTGGACATTAGCGGGCAGCGGGCAAGACAACTGGCCTCTTCAGATTTTACATATTACGACCTTATCCTTTTCATGGATAAGGATAACAAGGCAGATGGAAAGGCGATTGCCGGTGAAAAATGGACGAATACCAAAACAGCCCTGCTACTTGATTCTTTGGCCAATTCACATCAACCAAGCGAAGTGCCCGACCCTTACTTTGGCGGCGAGGATGGCTTTTATGCGGTATATGCGTTAATTAGTAATGCCTGCAAGGCATGGATAGATAAGCTGCAAAGGCAACAAACAACTACTACATGAGCAAACCAACAATACCTCAGGGCACCCGCGACTTTGATGCGGCTACCCTGCGCAAACGATACTATATTTTCAATACCATAAAACAATGCTTTGAGTGGTTTGGCTTTGAGCCATTGGAAACACCCGCCATGGAAAACCTGGATACCCTGATGGGCAAATACGGTGACGAAGGCGATAAACTGATATTCAAAATTCTGAACAACGGACTCGACCGGCCGGAAAAAAGAGAAAAAGTACAGGAAGCATTTGAGCAGGTACTACAAGGCAAAAACACAAAAGAAATAACCGAGCGTGCCTTACGCTACGATCTTACCATTCCCTTTGCCCGGTTTGTGGCCATGAATCATCAGCAGCTAACGCTGCCCTATAAAAGGTACCAACTGCAACCGGTATGGCGTGCCGACCGGCCGCAAAAAGGTCGCTATCGCGAATTTTACCAATGTGATGCCGATGTGGTAGGTACTGAATCGCTGCAGGCGGATGCCGATTTTGTGCAGCTGTACGATTTGGTATTCACCAAACTTAATTTACCCGTAACCATACATATCAATAACCGCAAAATACTGGCAGGCCTTGCAGAAATATGCGAAGCAAGCGAACAACTAACCGACATAACCATTGCCATTGACAAACTGGACAAAATAGGTAAACCTGCCGTGCTTGAGCAAATAGCACAATTGTCTCTGCCGGTACATGCTGTGGACACCGTCGATAATTTTTTAAGTGTTTCCGGCAGCAATAGCGACAAGCTGCACACCGTTGGCCAACTTTTAGCCGCATCAGCTTTGGGTACAGAAGGCGTGCTGGAATTGCAAACCATTGTAGCGCTCAGCGAAACTCTGGAAACCAAAAATGAATTGATTGTAGATTTTACACTGGCCCGCGGATTGAATTATTACACAGGAGCCATATTTGAAATTAAAGCTATCGGTGTAGCCATGGGCAGCATTGGTGGTGGTGGTCGCTACAATGATTTAACCGGACTATTTGGTGTAAAAGGCATTGCCGGTATCGGCATAAGTTTTGGCCTTGATAGAATTTATGATTGTATGGAAGAGCTGCAACTATTTCCTCAGCAGGCGCTTGAAGAAAAGAAAGTCATGTTTTTGCATATGGGCGACGCGTGCACAAGCTTCGTAATGCAGCAGTTAAAAAAGCTTCGTCTGCAGGGCATTATTGCCGACTATTATCATCAACAAGCCAAACTGGATAAGCAGTTTAAATATGCAGAGCGAAAGGGCTTTGGCATTGTAGTCATAATTGGTCCGGAGGAAATGGAAGAAGGCACCTGCCAGGTAAAAAATTTATCAACCGGCAATCAGGAAAAAATTGCGGTGTCTGCGCTTGCAGAATTCCTGGGATAAAACTTTATTGAATGTAGGGCTATTGCCTGCCCTTTTGTGATAGCAGCAATACGCCTCCTATTACCAGTGCAGAACCAAGTAGTTGCCACAGGCCAAAAGGTTCGTCCAAAATCCACCAGGCCAGAAATATTGTAGCCAGCGGACCAACGGACGAAACAATAGCTACATGGCTGCTACCAATTAAGCGCAATCCCATGACCGTTAGGTATGAAGGCACGACCGTAGCAAAAACACCCATCAGTAAAAAGTAAAAATGCATGCGCAACGAAAGCATACCCGC
>JAHEMO010000009.1:20285-26089 GCA_024643625.1 Chitinophagaceae bacterium | reverse complement strand
TTGGCAGAAAATAAAAAAGCACTAACGAGCACCAATAGTATGCCGGTAGAAAATTGATTAAGCGGTTTCAGTTTCAAATGGTGATGACTAAAGCCTCTACATACAAAGGCCGCGCATTATGCAGCACGGCCTTTATGTAGGAGAGCAGATGTAAATGATAGCTATTTTATTGGGCAACATTAATGTCAAACATATTCAATTCTGTACGCGGCAAAATTCGTAAGGGGTGAAAATACAATTTGGCCCCGGCCTCTTCCTTAGTACCTGTTGCATCTATATCCTGCACAATTACCCTGATGCGAGTCACCTTTCCCTTATCGTTTCTGAAAAACTCTGCGGTTCCATTGTATTCCACCAAACTGAACATATCGCCCTGCACCCGCTGCAAGGTGGATGCGCCAATTTGCGAACTAATAAAAAGTGATCCCTGATCCAACCCAACCTGGGCTTCGGTAGTTGGTCCGCCCGGCGGAAATACATAGCGTCCGGTAAATTCCTGTAAAGTGCTGTCAATCTTTACTTCGCCGGCAAACGCTGACAACGATAGGCCGGAAACCATAATGAGTAGTACTATTCTTTTCATGCCAGTGGCTTTATGACACAATATTAATTACAAAATGGTTCTGAATAGCAGCGCTACTTTTGCCGCATGCAAAACATTAGGCATTTGGACAAGGCCGCCATTGAGGCCTGGATGGCAGAAATGGGATTACAGACCTACCGTTCCCGGCAGGTGTGGGAATGGTTATGGCTGAAACAGGCAAAAAGTTTTGCTGACATGACTAACCTCAGCAAGGAACTCCGTCAGGCTTTAGGCGATGCATTTAGCCTGCCTGCACTAACCGTAGACCTGACACAGCAAAGCGAAGATGGCACCATAAAAAGCCGCTTTACAACCCACGACGGACATTTGATTGAAGGCGTATTAATCCCTACCGAAGAAAGAAAAACCGCCTGCGTGTCCTCTCAAATTGGTTGTAGCCTTAGTTGCAAATTTTGCGCCACCGGCTATATAGACCGCAAGCGCAATTTGCACTTCGATGAAATTTATGATCAGGTATCCTATATCAATCAGCAGAGCCTGGCAAACTATGGGCAGCGTTTGAGCAATATTGTATTTATGGGTATGGGAGAACCCTTGCTTAATTATCAAAATGTACTACAAGCCATAGATAAGATTAGCGCCGAAGATGGTATGGGGATGAGCCCGAGGAGAATAACTGTAAGCACTGCAGGCGTGGCCAAAATGATAAAAAAACTAGGCGACGACCAGGTACGTTTTAAACTAGCCCTAAGTCTGCATGCTGCCAATGATGCCAAGCGCCATGAAATAATGCCCATTAACGACACAAACAATATTGAATCGCTGGTGGAGGCACTCAATTATTTCTACGCGCAAACCAAGAATGAAATAACCTTTGAATACATCCTGTTCGATAAATTCAACGACAGCCTGCAGGATGCTGATGAATTAATAAAGCTCTACCGCAAGGTACCTGCCGACCTGATAAATATTATTGAATATAACCCCATCGACTTTGCCAGTTTTCGCAAACCCGATGAAGCCCGGACCGAATCGTTTATGAACTATCTGGGCAAGCACAGGGTTAACGCCCGCCTGCGCCGTAGCCGGGGCAAGGATATTGATGCCGCCTGCGGACAATTGGCCAATAAATAGTCGCTTCGATAGCTAATAGTTTGTGTTTTTGAGGCTGATTTGGCCGCTTTCCGTTGGCTTTTGGTTGAGCAATTGGGCGATACATCTTAATTTTCGTGACATTTTATATCCAAATATTTCCTCATCGCACCGAGACCAATTGATTGATTTTCAATTGTTTACAATAATATTTTACTACAATTCACATTTTACTCAATGTATTGAGAATTTTTACTCACTAAGCTGATAATTTTATCTCAATTAATTGGGTAAATTTGCTCACAGACTTGAGCAAAATGGAAATCAGAAGATTATATTATGAAAAACTGCTGACCCGGATCAAAGAACCGCGGCGGTTTATACAGGTCATTGCCGGACCACGACAGGTGGGTAAAACCACCACCGTGAGGCAATTGCTGCAGGAAATGGATTTGCCATACAAAAATGTAATAGCTGATAATGTTGCGAGTGGAAACGATGTGTGGATTGACCAGCATTGGGAAGCGGCGCGACAGGAACTAATCTTACAGCAGGCATCGGCCTACCTATTGGTAATTGACGAAATACAAAAGATAGACAACTGGAGTGAGGTGGTAAAGAAAAACTGGGACGCCGACACGGCTGCCGGTGTACCGATAAAACTTTTATTGCTGGGCTCGTCGCGGCTGATGCTGCAACAAGGGCTGAGCGAAAGTTTGGCCGGCAGGTTTGAGCTCGTGCCCATGCTGCATTGGAGCTTTGCCGAAATGCAGGAAGCGTTTGATTTTAGCGAAGAACAATATGCATGGTTTGGCGGCTACCCCGGTGCGGCCGATCTTGTACATGATGAAAAGCGTTGGAAGGATTATATCCTCAACAGCATCATTGAGCCCTCCATTTCCAAAGACATTTTGATGCTGACGCGGGTAGATAAACCTGCTTTGCTCAAGCAAACTTTTGAATTGGGCTGCATATACAGCGGACAGCAACTGAGCTTCAATAAAATGATAGGGCAGCTACAGGATGCAGGCAATACCACAACGCTGGCGCACTACCTTACCCTGCTGTCATCGGCAGGCTTGCTGGCGGGTTTGCAAAAGTATTCGGGCGCTGTAGTGCATACGCGCAATAGCTCGCCCAAGTTGCAGGTATACAATAATGCGTTGATTTCTGCCTACAATGGCGATGGCTTTGCTGCCACTAAAAGCAACCCCGCGCTATGGGGCCGGTGGGTTGAAAATACGATTGGCCAGCACCTGCTCAACCATAGTGCCATGGGCGATTTTGATTTGTATTACTGGCGGCATGCCAATCATGAAATTGATTTCATTCTCAAAAAAGGCAGCAAACTGATAGCTATTGAAGTAAAAAGCGGGCATACGCTACGCAAAACAGGCATTAGTGCTGGTGCCAAAGAATTTTCATTTTATAAAACGCTATTGGTAGGTATTGAGGGCTTGCATTGGAAAGATTTTATAAAGATCAATCTCCTAAGATTATTCGACTAACCTACTGAGCAAATGCTATAACTGAATTTTGCAACGTTCCTTTTGCAGCAGTCGCGTATATTCATTTATTGTGCCAGGCGCAAGCATTTGTTTCTCTTCATCCTGGTAATGCTTTTTCAATTCCTTGCGGCGCAGCGCCTGATAAAATCGGCGGCTTTCTTCCAATGTTTCCAGCAATAGTCCCGGAACTAATACCGGCCTGTTGTTTTCATCTTTTGCCACCATAGTAAAATAGCTGGTGTTGGTATGGTTTACCAAATGCGTTTTTATATTTTCCGAAATCACTTTTATACCTACCACTAATGACGAATGGCCGACATAGTTTACGGACGCCAAAAGCGAAACGAGTTCCCCAACTTCAACAGGTTGCAAAAAATTTACCTTGTCAATAGAAGCAGTGACGCAATATGCATCTGCATGCTTGGCAGCAGTTACATATGCTATCTTATCCATTAATGCCAGTATTACGCCACCGTGAATTTTACCGCCAAAATTGGCATAGGATGGAATCATCAGTTCCGTGAGCGATGTTTTGGAATAGGACACTGGCTTGCATATAAATGGTTCCATGTTGTTTTGGGTTCAAATTCTTTTTATTCAAAAATGATTGCGATCAGGCTAGTTATTTTCCTTATTGCTCTTCTTTCACCAATACCAATTTCCCATTGGCAAGATAAGATGCATATCGTGAAAACTGACTATGGTACATGCCGCCAATGAGCAGTTGATAAATGCGGCTACACCCGCAGAGCAGATAAAAATCGAGGAATGCCTTTTGTAAAATAGCCTCATCATAATGCATGTCAATATGACCAAGATGAGAGGCATCTATGAGCAGACGATCTGCAAAACCCCGGTTTTCGCCCATTTGTCTGCAGGCTAATAAAAAACTGGCCGAATCTGATACAATAAGGATGCATTGATCCTTTTCCCGCTCCGCAATCTTACACACCTGTTGCAGGCATTGTTCCAGTAATAGCTGCTTATTTTCTTCATTGAGCGATGTTGCATTTACATCTTCAAAATCGCCCAGCAAACTCATAAACCGGGCATGAATACCTGTGCAACTACCTGAATTGCAAGCAAGACTTGATGGCGTATTTGCAGTAAGTACAGCACTGAAATTAAAAAGCTGCCGGAATATATTTCCCCAAAAATCGCCAATGGCCTGCGCATCCAGTTCGGGGCGCAACAGCGCAGTATAATCCAGATTCCCATACACGTGGAATTGCTGATAGTTGCCTTTAAATCTGCTCAATAATGCATCCTTCGAAGCAGGCCAATCGTTATACAGGTACAACGGCTTAGCGATCTTAGCGTTCAACAAAAAATCACCGGTTTCACACACCATGCCGGCATCTTTCGGTGTCAAAAACTTAAATAAATTAAAGGTTGCCGCATCCACATATACCTTGAACCCATAACCAAGTTCCGCGGCAATGAGATAAGATGAAATGATACCCTTTATCCTATCCAGCAAGCCGCCATGCCTTCTTTTGTTATCCAGCACATGAATGATGAAAGGGGTTTGCCCGGGTGTGTAATGGTCGGGAATGGATTGATGATAGGATTGCCGTATTTGCCATTCCCGGTAATGCCGCCTCAATTTTCCTTTCAACCACTTATTTAAGTTTTGCATGGCTCCTGATGTAGTCTTTTGGCTGCCTTAATTATTTTCTTACACTGTTAACAATCAAAAAAAAATTGACCTTTGCCTTTATAACCTAAAGGCCAATTATTTTTCAGATTCCCGATGACATCATTGTGGTTGTCCCTGCCGAAGTTACAGGCAAGCGTTCAGTTTCCCGCCCTGCGATGCAGTACCTGTGGTAACAGCGGTCATAAAACCAAATTCGAAAAAATATTAGTTGCCTTTTTGCTTATACTATTATTTTTATTTTCAGACGCAAAGACCAATCCCGCCACCAGGCATTTGTGTCTGGGGCAATTGGCGGTAACTCAAAAAGTGCTGCAGAGTGCTTCTTTCTGAACAATTTAATTTTACTTGAATGTAAAGTCGCCGGCCAATAAGATATTCCGGCCAATAATCTTCCGCCAATGTCCACCCAACTTGCCTTTCTGCAGCGTAGTGTAATTAGTTTGCCTCGAAACGCAATCATCCCATTGGGTGGTATTGGCGACGGTTCATATGCTACTAGCATTGAAGCAGTGCAATCTTCCGATATTTTTATTTCCGGCGGTATTTCATCCAATTGCGAATTTGAATTTGATATCTATCGCCAAAATCCGGCGCTTAAGTTGGTAATGGTTGACAAGTCTGTGAGTAAGGTTAAACTAATAGCCAAAGGATTTGCAAGGGTATTGTTGGGTAAGCCGAATGCGCTTAAATACCTCTACAATGCATTTATTTACTTGTGGCTTTGCCAGAAAGGTATTTTCATTCCAAAATTTATTGACAAGAACTTTACACTTTCGGACGTGCTGAAAATTGCAGGAAGTCCCTCGGGAAAAGTATTCCTGAAATTAGATATAGAAGGTGCAGAGTACTTGTTGTTTGATGAGATTACACAACTCAAAACATCCATCACGCAATTGTCTATTGAAATACACGATTTCGCAGCGAGGGGAGAAGAAGTGGTGGCTTTTATCAACAGCCTCAGCAGCGACCTATCAATTGTTTCGCTTAGTGTAAATAACTC
>JAHEMO010000009.1:0-20185 GCA_024643625.1 Chitinophagaceae bacterium | reverse complement strand
CATCCATCACGCAATTGTCTATTGAAATACACGATTTCGCAGCGAGGGGAGAAGAAGTGGTGGCTTTTATCAACAGCCTCAGCAGCGACCTATCAATTGTTTCGCTTAGTGTAAATAACTCCGGGGGTGCCATAAACGGAGTACCAAATTGCATTGAGCTGACATTGGTAAATAAAGCCTTCATCAACCAAAACTGATCAGGTCTATCTCTTCGCCTGGTCGACGGGATGAGGACAACTAATCGGATCGTGATCATCGCCAAATGCAAAAAGCTGCTGCAGATTCTGCAATAGCTTTTGTTGTACATGTCGGGAATACAGGATTCAGACATGCGACCCCTCCCGACAAAGCGTGATGCCCAACTATTGCAATAAAGAGGCCCAAAGTTCACTGCTTCCGCATGTCTCTGCGTGAACTCTTCCTTCCTTCTCTGTGAACCTCTGTGACATGAAAAATTAATTTGCTACACCATACATGCAAAAAAGTTGCTGCATAAACTGCAACAACTTTTATTTAAAAATGTCGGGAAGACAGGATTCGAACCTGCGACCCTCCCGCCCTTGCGGGATGCGCAGCAATTGCAATAAAAAGGCAAAAGGTTCACCGCTTCTACATCACTCTGCGTGAACTCTTCCTTCTATGTGAACCTCTGTGGCACAAAACAATTATATGCCACACCACAAATGCAAAAAGTTGCTGCATAAACTGCAACAACTTTTATTTGAAAATGTCGGGAAGACAGGATTCGAACCTGCGACCCCCTGGTCCCAAACCAGGTGCGCTACCGGCCTGCGCTACTTCCCGAAAACCATTTGATAATTAACCATTTTCTCCTGCTGCAGATTAGTGGCGCACTTCACCGCTAAAACTGCGAATCATGCCCAGCATCATCTTGCTCATTTGCTCGTATCGATTGTAAAACCGGTCGAAATCTTCGCTGTTAAGCCAATTCATTTCTTTAGCCAGTTCCATAAGCGCTACGCAGGCATTGATGTTGCCGCGGGCATTGGTCAGGTATTGCTTCTTTTCAGGATGCGTCATTCTTGCCGTGCTTTCTGCAAGATTGAGCACCGTTTGCATGCTAGCCGTTTCCCAGTTCTTTACAAAATCGTTGTTCAAGTCTCTATGTTGAAACAAAAACTTCAACACATCGATATTCTGCGCTTTTGTTACCTGATAAACTTCTAGCTTTTCGAAATCGAACATTGAGTGCGTGTTTGTGAACGTTGCAAACTAACCGAAATACTGAAAATTAACAAACCGATTATCTTTAGCGGTGAGGGCGGGATTCGAACCCGCGGTACAGTTTAACCCGTACGGCAGTTTAGCAAACTACTGATTTCAGCCACTCATCCACCTCACCAAAGAATCTGTTCCTTACTTCTATTTTCAGCCTTCAACTTGTTTTGTTGACAACTGTATAAATAGCCTGTTTTTGTAAGGGGTGGCAAAAATAGTAGTATTATCAAAAGTGCAAAATCTATTTTTTTATTGGCCTTACGGGCTTCAGCAATACTGTGGTTGGCAGCTCAAAAAGATCCTTTGCAGTAAATACTACAGAAAATAAATCAGCTGGTAAATCAGTTACAAACTCTTCCCTTGAAATGATAAGGATATCAGAATATCCGCTGTCTGATGCCGCCGTTTGCACCAAATGCTGCAGTTCTTCCGTGGTATTAACCATAGGTATGGTAGTGCCGCTTATAGGATGCTGCACCAGAAAGGCGGGATTGAAAGCGCGGTAGGCCAAAAGCCTGGTTTGGCTGCTAATCATTTGCTGATATGCCACTGTTGCAGGGTTTTGGTTGTAAAGCCTCGGGTAGGCCAGCCAAAAGGCATAAGCCGCCATTAAACACCAACCAAGGCTTGCCAAAAGCCAGGGACGCAGGATGGGGCTGTTGCTGCGCCAAAGCCAGGCCAGTATGCTACACAAAGCCACAATTCCCAGCCCAAAAGTGAGCGAGGCCTGTGGGGCAACTGCTGCTTCGGCCCTTATGCCAAAGAAGCCTCCAAAGGCAAGACCGAGACCAATTATGATCCAGATAATTAACGCAAAACGCGGAATAGCTCTCCCAGTTTGCCAGAAAGAAGCCAAAGCAGCACCGCATACCACGGCCACAAATGGGTAGGCTGGCATTGGGTAGTTGGGCAGTTTGGTACTGCTAAAGCCAAAGAATACGATATAGACCAAACTGACAACCATCGAAAAAACAAATAGCGGTTGCTGCCATAAACCATATTGTTTCTTAAGCCGCGAAAATGCCAATACGCTAAAGGGCAGCATGCCTACCAACACTATTAGGGGCACAATAAAAAAATTGGCCCCGTGTCCTTCCTTTTCCGATGAAAACCGATTGAGATTATGATCAAAAAAGAAGCCTTGCGTAAAAGCCCCTTCCGACCGAAGGTGCACCAGCCAGTACCACGGGGCAGCAATAGCCAGATATAACAATATGGCGGCAAGCCATTTGCCATCGCGAAGCACAGCCCATTTTTTTTGCAGCAACAGGTACACCACAAAACATAAACCCGGCAAAGCCAGCGCTACAGGCCCTTTGGCCAAAGTGGCCAGTGCAAGTGAAATGCCGGTAAGCAAGGCCCACTTCCATGACGGCTTTTGCAGATACAATAAACCACAAAAAAGGCCGCAGGTGGTAAAAAAGATTAAATATGGATCGGGTACACTCAGCCGAAACTCAAACAGAAAATGTGGCGATAGTACTAAAGCCAGCGTAGATGCCAAAGCCACCGTGCCGTTCCATAGCCGGCGGGTACCCCAAAACACTACGGCAAGTGTGCCGAGGCCCATAAGCGCAGAAAAAAGCCTCGCCTGCCAATAGCCATACCCAAACATCTGGTAGCTCAGCATCATGCACCAATAATGCAGCGCAGGCTTATCTGTCCGCAATTCGCCATTGAAGGTTGGCAGCACCCAGTCGCCGCGATGCCACATTTCGCGGGCACATTGGGCATTTTTGGCCTCGTCTAAAATGTATATATCGGCTGCGCCAAGCCGAATGAGAAGCAAGGCGGCGGCGGCCCCTATCAGGTACCAAAAATACCGGCGACATTGGCTGTCGGATAATGCCATAAATAATGGATAATGTGTAGTCCTGATTAAAAGCAGCCCTTAAAACCGGGGGCAAAGTACCGCATTTCGGGTACTATTATCTCTATCGAAGAAAGCTTGATAAGTAATGGATATTTCCATACCGCCACGCAATTGGCTGGCGGCGCGCAGGGGCGATGTATTGATATCGTAACTGAAAGCAACACTAAACGGACGATAATCCAGCTTCACCACCGGCATTACCGCATCTTTCCAACGCATAAACGCACCAATATGCAGATTATAGTCGCTATCGGTGAAGTCGTAGCCCGATAGCGCAAAACCTACCATGGCACCGGCAAGCGTTTCGCGATAATCGCCCTGACGACTATGGTCGGCCTGCACCGTAAGATAGGTAGAAGGCAACAGGCCAAAGCGCAGCCCCATGGAATACACCCATTTAGGGCTCAACTCAATACCGGGGTCGCGGTAAAATGAATTTTTGGGGCGATTGAGATGATGGTAGGCCACCCCAACAAAATAGTTGTCGCTTTCATTTTCGCCAATTTGCGAGTTGAAACTCATGCCAATACTTGCATCGGCATAGGCATGGTTGTAGTCGGCTACATCCTCATTTATATCCAGCATGGAATTGTAGCCACTCCCATCCCACTGGCTATTGGTTGTAATTTTTGACCGGTCGATGCTGCGTTGTACAAGTCCTCCCATAAAGCCTACATTGAGGTAAGTGCTTCGTGTGCCGCTCAAAGACTTATGGTAGTTTATGGCTGGTAAAATATTGGTGGTAGAAAAATTGGTAGAACCTGCTTTATCAAAAACTATCTGGCCACCCAGGGTCAAAAAATCATCCTGACCACCAATAGGCATTTTATACTCCCCATTAAAAGATCCGGTACGATAAGGAGTGGTAACGCTCGCCCATTGGTTCCGATACACACCCTGAAAGCGCAGATCACCGGTAAAAATGCCGGCAAGGGAAGGGTTGCGCCATAGCGGTGCTTCAAAAAATTGCGAAAAATGCACATCCTGCGAAAACACGTTGCCGCAAACAAGCAAGAGCACAGAGGATAATATGGTGCGTAGCTTTGGCATGCTTATCTCAACAGGGTTACATTTCCATTTACATCAAAAATTGTGTTGTCGTCACACAGTACCTGCATCATATACACGTACACATCGGGGGTAAGCAATTTGCCCTTGTAAGTGCCATCCCATCCTGCTGTAGGATCGTTTACAGCAAAGTCTTTACGCTCGTACATGATTTCGCCCCACCTATTGAAAATGCGCAGGGATTTTATGCCGGCAATGCCCTTACCACGCGGGTAAAAAGCATCATTTCTGCCATCAGCATTCGGAGAGAAAGTATTGGGTATAAAAATATTTTCGGAAGAACAAGTAGGTATGATGGTGATATTGTCCTTGGCTGTACACCCCCCTGCATTGGTAACCGAAGCCGAATAGGTGATACGCTGCCTGATGGCCGCTTCGGGCTGCGGACAGGTAATACAACTTAAGCCAAGTGCCGGCGACCAGCGCCACGCGGTTATATCTGCCGATGAACTCGTTTTGAGCACAACAGAGGAGCCCACTGGTAGTGTGAGGCTCGATTCCACAATATTGAAGTCCGGAATAGGATAAACCACTACCCGGATACTGGCAGAATCATAAAAGCAATTCACCGAATCTCTTCCCACTACCCGATACACCGTGGTTTGCGTAGGCCTTGCGCGGGTTTGTGCTGCTGTAGCGGAACTCAGGGTATTGGCTGGTGTCCAACTGTACAATTCAGCACCGGAGGCCAACAAATCAATGCTCTCGCCTACGCAGATAGTGTCGCCACGGCTTGATGACATTTTAAAAGGCGTTTTTACACGCAGCAGAATAGTATCCCGGCTCACACAGCCATTGGCATCTGTACCTGTAACACCGTAAATGGTTGCCGCTCTTGGTGAGGCTACCGGCGAGTTACAATTGGTGCAGCTAAGCGTAGGGCTGCTATCCCATTTATAGTTGACAGCTCCAGTTGCTTGCAAGTTGATACCACTGCCCTGGCAAACCACTGCATTAGGCTGCGCTACTACTCTTGGCGTATCATTTACCGTTATAGAGAATATATCCTTGCTACTGCAACCGTATCCGTTGGTAGCGGTTAACCCGATTTGGTATACGCCAGGCTGTGCGAAAACCACCGGTGACGGTTGCGACTCATTACTGATAATGCTATTGCCAAGCGCCCATTGGTACACCAGGCTAGTGGTATCCGGGTTCATCCATTTACTGTTTAGGAATATTTTTCCCGGAAGGCAAATACCGGTATCCGCCCCTGCATTAATCATTGGCGACGGTGCAATGATGATATCGTTAGCCAGTGTATCCGCATCGGCACATCCATTGGGTATGGACACGGTTACTGATACCCGATACCGGCCGGGCTTTTTGTAAGTGTGTACCGGCGATCGGGCGGTGCTGCTACTGCCATCCCCAAAATTCCAGTTATAATCTATGACGCCGGCAGTAGTTATGGAGCTGTCAGTAAAGTTTACGGTGGCCGAATCGCAAAACTGGTATTTGCTCAGTTTACCGGCAACAGCTTTTACCCCCAATACGGTGATGGTATCCATGCCTTGTATTGGCAGTTTGCAACCCTTACCATCTTCCAAAATAAGGCGGGGTACATACTTGCCCGGCAGCTGATAAATCTTTGTGCCAAAAGAATCCGGAATTGAAGCTGAGTTACCGTCGCTAAAATCCCAGGTATACCGCACGGTATTTATGGCGGTGCTTTTAAAATCTACCTGCAGCGGAGCGCAACCCATCAATGGGGTGTATCGCAAATTGCCATAAGGTCCTTGTATTACAATTTTGCGCGATGTTGAATCAACACATCCGCCAACTCCGGTTGCCTTTAGCGTGGCGGTAAAGGTTCCGGGAAAAGTGTAGGTATGTGATGGATCATTGAGCAGTGAACCATTGCCATTGCCAAAATCCCAGGTGAAACCGCTGGCGTATTTTGATGCATTGGTAAAAGCAGTCTGCAGCGGCGGGCAGGTGGTAAAGGAATCGCTTACAGCAAAACTGGCATCGGCGTTATACACGCCAATATACAGTGGCCTGATCAGTTTGCTAACACAGCCTGCAGTATCTGTAACCGTTAGCGAAATAGTGTAGCGGCCGGTATCAGCAAATGCCACTTCGGGGAATGCTTCTGTGGATTGCTGACCATTGCCAAAGGTCCAGATGTAGGCCAATTGTGCCCCCTGGCTTTTATTGTCCATGAGTACCGGTGTTTGAGGGCAAACAATGGTGTCGCGGGCCGAAAAATTGGCTGCAGGACGGTAAATAGCTACTGCCTCCGGTATGGTTACTCTATCCTCGCAACCTGCGCTATCCAGTAATACGAGTGTAAGATCATAGTAGCCCGGTGTATTATAGGTATGGGTAAATGGTGCTTTTGAAAAGGATGTATCGGCTCCTTCACCAAAAAACCAGGTATAGCTTTTAATAGGATTCTTAGGATTAATAATACTGCTATCGGGGAAGCTAAGGGTAGAACCTGCGCAGGCAGCGGTAAATTCAGGCTTAATAATGGCCCTGGGTTTTAATAGCTTAACGGTCACTTTTTGCCAGGCTTCCTGTGTGCAGCCTTCGTTATCAAATAAGGTTACTCTAACCCTGTAGTCACCCTCATTTCGATACCGGCCCGATGTATATGGCACTGTAGTTTCCTCATAGCCAAAGCCTTCAAAAAACCATTCATACTTCACCATCTTGTCTTCCAGGAAGGTGCCATCTACCAAAGCAAGATTAAAGCGCATTTCATCGCAAAATGAAGTATCCGTTAGCTGCAGTTCGGGCCGCCTGTCGAGGACGCCAATTCTGGCTGAAGCGCTATGGGTACATATGCCATCACTTACAGTTAGCGATACGTTGTAAACCCCGGTGTCTGCATAAATCTTAAGCGGCGGCCTTTCACCATTATAAGTCGTTCCATCGCCAAAATTCCATAACCATGATGTAGCGCCTACTGACTGATCAAAAAACTGTCTTTGAAACTTTGAACCGCAGGAGAATGAATCTCTAAATCTGGCAATGGGTGGATTTACATACACATATTTATTGCGGGAAATGGTATCGCCACAACCATTATGCGATACAATCAGCGTGACATTCATATACCCGGTATCCTGGTAAAAATGTTTGGCATCAAAACTTGAAGCTTCACCACCATCACCAAAATACCACTGCACCCGGTTTATCATGCCGCTGCTTCGGTTGTTAAAAGTTACCTCGTCGGATGGACATATTACCAGCGGCGCTGCATCAAAAGCCGCTTGAGGTTTGGCTCCGGTTTTTACTGCAGTTTGAAAAGTATCTACACAACCTTTGCTGGTACTGATAATAAGTTTAACTGCATAAGTTCCGGTATCGGCATAAGATTTTTGCGGATTAGCGTCCGTTGCGCTTGAGCCATCACCAAAATCCCAATAGTATGAGGTAACCGGCTCAAAGCTTTTGATGACGGGTACAAAATTTCCGGTAACAGGTGCACATCCCGTCAAAGGCAATCCCGCAATAGTGTCAATGCTTGGTGGCTCAACCGTTATATAGTCGGAAATGCTCAACGTGTCCCGGCAACCATTATTACTTTCTACAACCATGGTTACTCTAAAGCTGCCGTAGTCTGTAAACGTGAATGATGTATTGTCTCCCGTTTGCAAATTGCTCCCACCAAACTGCCACGCTACTACTTTGCCATTGGAGCTTTGGTTAGTAAAATTTACCGTGAGCGGCGGCGCACAGGAACCCCTGACATCAGCGGAAAAATCTGGCACCGGCCCGTCGCTGATATTAATGGTTTTGGTTACGGTTTTTACACAACCTTTTGCATAAATAGTAAGTGTAATAAGATTGGCGCCAACCTTGGTAAAGCGCTTAGCGATGGAAAGACCTTTTGCTCTGGACCCATCAGCAAATACCCACACTACCGAGTCGGGTGCGGCAGCACTTGTAGTGGCTTGCAGGGTTACCCTTTCGTTAAGGCATGCAGGGTCTTTACTCATGGTAAAATCGGCTAGCAATCCGCCGGCACTCACCACATTTACCCGCGTAACGGTATCAGTACAACCCGAAGAGTTAGCTACAATTAGCCGTACAGTATATAGTCCCGCAGTATTGTAGGTATGCGACGGGGCCCGGCTATTATCCTGCCCGCCATCACCAAAATCCCACTGCCAGCTATTGATATTAGACCCGGTGCTTTTGTCCGAAAAACCAACGGGGTAAGGCAATCCGCAGGTGCTGGGAAGGGTGAGCGCAAAATTCGCCCGAATACTGTCGTTTACCTTTACCAGCTGCATCTGACTTAAAGTTTTGGTACAGCCATGGCTATTTTCGGCAGTTAGCGATACATCGAAATTGCCCGATGTTTTATATACATGCGATGGATTCTGCAGGTTGCTCAAATTGCCATCACCAAAATCCCATTTCCATTTGGTAATGCTGCCCGAAGCGGTAGTGCTTTTGTCGGTAAATTTTACCGGTATCGGAATACAGCCGCTATTCTTATCTACATCAAATAATATAACCGGATTGGGAAATATCTGGATATAGCCTGTTCGGGTGCTTGTAGCACTTTGTGCACCCTTGTACACTGTAAGTTTCACAGTATAGGTACCCGGATTGAGGTAGGTTACTGCCGGGCTTTTTTCTACAGAAGTAGTGCCGTTACCCAAGTCCCACTCCCAACGATCGGGGCTGCCGGCACTGTTGTCTGTAAACTGAATAAACTGCGGGGCACAACCAGTGGTGGTGTTTGCCGTAAAAGCAGCCGATAGCTGCGCCAATACCCAACCGGGTAGCAGGCATAAAGCAATCAGCAGCTTAAATATGTTAAGCAGTTTACGCATAGGTTTGTTGGGGCCGGTGGCCTCAAAAAGCTTGTGTCAGAAAGAGAAAGGGATAAAATGTGCGCAGATGTGGTGCCAAAATGGCTGCAGCGTACAGAGAAGTGGATTGCAAAGTATGGGCCAAACTTGTTACAATATCGTTACATACTATAGGTTTTTTTCACATTTGAGCCAATTGGGTTAATAACACAATGATTATGAATATTTTAATGATCCTAAAAAAAATTGAGAAATGCCTCACCAAATCGATGAAGTAATAGAAAAATTGCAAGCGCTGGCCCCCATGGTATTTGCAGAAGGCTACGACAACCCCGGCTTACTGACGGGCGATCCGGCAGCATACTGTACCGGCATTACCTGCTGCCTCGATGCCACTTTAGCGGTTTTGCAGGAGGCAAAAAGTGCGGGGTGTAACCTGGTAGTAGCTCACCATCCCATTTTATTTCATCAAATAAAATCGCTGGCAGGAGACCATTACACTTTGCAGGCTATCCGCTTTGCCATAAAGAACGATATAGCCATCTATGCCTCGCACACCAACCTTGATAATGTTATTGCTGGCGGGGTGAATGCTATAATAGCCGATAAGATTGGATTGCAAAAGACAGGCCGAAGTGTTCTCGATCCAAAGCCGGGCCTTATCGCCAAATTGTACACCTATGTACCCCCATCTCACCTTGCAGCCGTTCAAAATGCATTATTTGCCGCCGGTGCAGGCACAATTGGCCGTTATGATGAGTGTAGCTTTACCAGCCATGGCACCGGCAGTTTCCGACCGGGTGAAGGAACAAACCCCTTTATTGGCACAACCGGCGGCCCGCGGGAAACTGTAGAAGAAACCAAACTCGAGGTTGTGTTTGAGCTGCATAAACAGGCCACCATACTCAATGCGCTTAAAAGCGCCCACCCTTACGAAGAGGTTGCCTATGAAATAATTGGGCTGGCAAATCAGCATCAGGAGGTTGGGTCGGGCTTGTTTGGCCATTTACCCGAGCCCTTGGCTGAGCCTGATTTTATGCAGCTGCTTGCAGCAACTTTCCGATGCAAAGCAATCCGACACACGGCATTCACCGGGCAAAATATCAGTCGGGTAGCTATTTGCGGTGGCGCAGGAAGCTTCCTTACCCGGCATGCGATGGCTGCAGGGGCCGATGCTTTTGTTACAGCCGACTTAAAATATCATGAGTATTTTGAAGTACAGGAGCGTATGTTGCTGGCAGATATCGGTCATTATGAGAGCGAACAGTTTACGATAGACTTACTACAACAGCATCTAAAACGATATTTCACTACTTTTGCCGTCCTTTCCACAAAGGTGAATACCAATCCGACCAGCATCTTTGTAGCGTAAGACATTTATATTCATTTCATTACCATTATGGCAGTAGCAAAAGATTTTTCAGTAGAAGAAAAACTACATTCCCTCATTAACCTTCAAAAAATAGATTCCAAGCTCGACGAGATCCGAATCCTCAAAGGCGAATTGCCGATGGAAGTAGCCGATCTTACCGATGAGATTGAAGGACTTAATAACCGCAGGGTTAGAATAGAAGAGAAAATTAATGGCATCAATGAGTTTATCGAGCAGAAAAAAGAAGCCATCAAGCATTCTCAGGAACTGCTCGAGAGGTACGAAAAGCAAAGCGAGAATGTAAAAAATAGCCGCGAGTACGACGCCATTACAAAGGAAATTGAAATGCAGCAGCTTGAGGTTAAGCTTGCTGAAAAGCATATTAAAGATGCAACCAACGAATTGATGGAAAGAGGCGCTGAATTGGAAGCAGCCATCAAAGCCATTGATAATAAAGAAGGTGTGCTTACTAACAAAAGGGCTGAGTTAGATAAAATAATTGCTGAAACCGAAAAGGAGGAGCAAGCCTTCATTAGCCGCAGCGAAGCTGCTATGCAAGCCGTAGATGAAAGGCTGTTGGCTTCCTACCAGCGTATTCGCAAAAACTACCACAATGGCCTTGCCGTAGTACCGGTAGTGCGCGATGCCTGCGGAGGATGCTTTAACGCCGTACCACCACAACGCCAAAGCGAAATAAAGCAGCATAAGAAAATTATCATTTGCGAAAACTGCGGACGTATATTGGCTGATAGCGATCTTAACGACAGCGTTTCGCTATCATAAATGGAACAGAAATTAATAATCAGGAGTGAGCAACTGCTTACTCCTTTTTTATTTTAGCCCCCTAATGATGCGCCACTCACACCAACCCATGGCCTTGCTAAAAGTCGGCAGTACCAGTCACTACCGCATGGGCAATCTCTGCCGTCCTCTTATTCTCAGCCTTTACCTTGGCCTTTTTCTCAGCCTCAGCTTCTCCACTTTCGCCACACCTCGTTTTGATTTTAATGCAGAAACCGTATCGGCCTATCGGTACGCATTAAGGCTCCAGCTTAAGGAAGCACAGCGTCTGTCCGATGTGGCCAAGCAAAATGATGCCGATAACCTGGCGCCCTATCTGGTGGATAATTACATCGATTTTCTGACATTGTATTTCGATGAAGACCCCGCGGAATACAAAAAGCGTAAGACGCAATATGTAATGCGCATTGACAAGATGCAACAAGGCCCATCCAACGCAGCACTTACGCTTTTTTCACAGGCCATTATTCACTTGCAATGGGCGGCAGTAAAAATTAAGTTTGGCGATAAAATAAGCGCCGGCTTTGCCTTTCGGGATGCTTTTAAAGTGGCCATGCAAAGCGAAAGCAGGTTCCCGACTTTTACCCCCAACCTGCTGATTACAGGTGCCATGCAAATGGCCGCAGGCACTATTCCGCAGAACCTGAAATGGCTATCGAACCTGATGGGCATTAGCGGCAACCTGCAGCGCGGAAAGGCAAAGGTTGAATCCTTTTTGGCAGCCAGTGATCCCTGGGCAAGGCTCTTTCACGATGAAGGAGTATTTTATTATGTGTACCTCCAATACTATCTGCTGAACCAGCCCGATGAAGCCCTGCAATATGTAGGTAAGCATAACCTTGATCTGGTAAACAACCATGTTTTTGCCTATATGGCTTCTAACCTTTACCTCAACAACAAGCAAAGCCAAAAAGCACTTGGCATTATAAACTCGCGAAACAACAGCGATAGTTATTTCGAATCACCGGTTTGGGATTTTGAAATGGCATACGCCAAACTGTATGCCCTAAACCCCGCGGCCGAAGACTATTTTAAACGGTATCACGCCAGCTATCGCGGTAATAATTATTTGAAGGACAGCTGGCTAAAACGAGGTTGGATGTATCTGATTAGCGGCAACAACGCAAAGTACCTTCAGTGTATGGCCGAGGTAAAAAGAAAAGGCAATACCAATACCGAAGCCGACAAAACCGCCCTGCGCGAAGCTTTGCTGGGCAAAACACCGAATACAAATTTGCTGAAGGCAAGATTGCTGAACGACGGCGGCTACAATAGCCGGGCATTGCAAATGCTGCAAACCATAACGCCTGCCTCGCTAAGCGCACCGGAGGATAAACTTGAATATACCTACCGCCTTGGCAGGGTAAATGATGATTTGGGGCAATATGCCACTGCTATAGCTGCCTACGAAGAAGCTTACAACCTTGGCAAACACCGACCTGAATACTACGCGGCCAGGGCCAGTCTGCAAATTGGTCTCATATACGAAAAGCGGGGGCAAAATGCACAGGCCATCGCCTTTTATCAGCGGTGTATAGACCTGCGCAACCACGATTACGAAGACTCACTGGAACAAAAAGCCAAAGCCGGCATTTCGCGCTGCGAAGGAAAATAGCAGCCAAATCCTGCGAAAGTTATGCACAACAGGTACAATTTTCAGCCCGCTTGGCGAGTTTTAGCGCTTATGAAATGGATCGGCACCATTGGCATAGTTTTCTTATCCCTCATTGGAAAGGCACAAAGCATGGATCAAAAGGTGCAAACCTATATTGATGCCCACCATGCTATAGCTATCGAAGAGCAATGGCGCACGGGTGTACCGGCGGCCATCAAACTGGCGCAGGGAATATTGGAATCCGGTGCCGGCGAAGGCGATTTGGCTCTGCGATCCAACAACCATTTTGGCATTAAATGCAAAAGCAACTGGACAGGACCTGCCGTGTACCACGACGATGACGAGCGGGGGGAATGCTTCAGAGCCTATGAATCGGTACAGGCATCTTACCGCGACCATTCGGACTTCCTGAAGCTAAATCAGCGCTATGCCTTTCTTTTTAATCTTGATCCGGCTGATTATCAGTCATGGGCATGGGGCTTGAAGAAAGCCGGTTACGCCACCAATCCCATTTACAGCCAAAACCTTATCAGGGTTATTGAAAATTACGGATTGGCTCAATACACCGATCTGGCACTGCACAACCAACCCGGCACGCCCATTTGGGTAGTAAAAAATATGGCTGCTTCACAAGATGAAGCCTTGCCCGATGCCCCGCCAATTCCGCTGGCTAAATCAAATGCTGCTACAGGCGTTCATCCGGGCGATAAGCCGCAACAGGCATCCTCACCCTTATTATTCCCCGACGGAGTCTTTACGCATAGCGGCATAAAGGCAGTTTTTGTAAAAGCTGGCACCGCTTTGCTGGGCTTGGCAGAAAGCCATAAGCTTAGCCTCGGCGATCTGCTGCGGTTTAACGATATGCCGAATACTGCTTTTACCACTCAGGATCAACTTATTTACCTGGAAAAGAAAAAGAAAAAAGCTGCCAGCAAATCATATACCTGCATGGGCGGCGAAACACCTTGGATGGTGAGCCAAACCCTGGGCATTCAACTAAAAGAGCTGCTTAAGCTCAATGCGCTTACCGAAACGCAAACACTGTCGACGGGACAGGTGATAAAAGCAGGATAAGCTGCCTATTATATTGCATCTTGTAATTTTTTGGGCTGCGCCGAATCATTTGCTAGCGCAAAAAATCGGTTCTTTGCCACATGAGCAGGATTACCATACATGGCCGCGATTTTGTACCCTTTCTATCTGCAGAAGCCATTGATGCTACAATAACTGAATTAGCAGCTGAGCTAACCAAGGATTATCGCGACAAGAAACCCATGTTTATTGCCATCCTTAATGGGTCGTTCATTTTTGCTGCCGACCTGTTTAAGAAACTGGAATTTGAGGCAGAAATCTGCTTTATAAAACTTGCCAGTTATAAAGGCACCGCCAGCACAGGCCATGTGATTACTGCCATTGGGCTTGATGTGCCGGTACAAAACAGGCATATTGTGGTGTTGGAGGATATTGTAGATACCGGCAAGACACTCAACAGCTTTTTACCGCAACTACATAATCAGCATCCTGCTTCGCTCAAGCTTTGTGCCCTACTGCACAAGCCTGAGGCCACCGCTTATCCGCTGGAAATTGCCTATACGGGATTCTCCATCCCGGACAAATTTGTGGTGGGTTATGGATTAGATTATGATGGCTATGGCCGTAACCTGCCGTCCATTTATCAACTCGCTGATAATTAACACATAAGCACTCAAAACACGGCAGCATTTTAGCGCAATAGAGTGCCTTGTAATAGAATACTGCACGTATGCTGAGGCCTTTTTGGGGTACATGTATTTTGGGATTGCTTTGCCTGCACGGCCTGCCAGCAGTTGCCCAATACTATTTCAAGGGACTGGTGACTAACCCTCAGCAACATCCCATAGCTTTTGTCAAATTCAACCTGCAGCAAAAGGAAGGCATTGTGGAATCGGGCGGACGAGGCGAATACGGCTTTGCCAGCCGGCTGGCAAGCGATTCTGCTACCATTTTTGCCGAAGGCTATGATACCCTAACTTTTGTGTTGAGTGCCGATAGTTTTCAGCATATTATGTTGCAGCCAAACGCAGCTGCCAAGGCACTGGCAGAAAAACTACGCAAACGCAATAGCCTGATGCCGGCTGCAATATCCAACGATAGCAAACAGCAGGCGGCCACTGGCGAAACCTATAATAAACTGGTGCATAATCCATTTGTAACCACAGCCCAATTTCCCCATACGGGCTTTGGACCTAATACCCACCGCGCATCCTATACCAATATCAGGCGCATGCTTACACAAAAAATAGCAGTGCCGGTAGATGCAGTGCGGGTCGAGGAAATGATCAATTATTTTGATTTGCAGATTGCATCCCCGCCACACCCCAATGAAGACATTAGCATTGGTACTGCAATTTCTGATTGTCCATGGAACGAAACCAACAAACTGGTTTTTGTAAACCTTGTGGCAAAACAACTACCCCCCGCTGACGCACCGCCAGCAAATTTTGTACTGCTGCTTGATAACAGCGGCAGTATGGAATCGGCAGAACGCCTGCCTATGCTTAAAGCCGGTATGCGCAAAATGATAGAAAGCCTGCGGCCCGATGATCGCATAGCCATTGTAACCTACGGCGGGGCAGCAGGCATAAGGCTGCCACCTACTTACGGCACGCAAAAGGATACCATACTTTCTGTGCTGGACAATTTGCAGGCTGGTGGATCAACTCCCGGCAGCAATGGCATTCGACTGGCGTACGAACTGGCAACCACCAATGCTGTGGATAGTGCTAACAATCGCGTATTGCTGATAACAGACGGCGATTTTAATGTAGGTGCTATTACCGAAAAAGAACTCGAAGACCTGATTAAAAGCTACAGCCATACCGGCGTGTACCTGAGCTGTTTTGGCGTAGGTATGGGCAATTATAAAGACAGTAAGATTGAAATCTTATCCCGGTATGGCAAAGGCAATTTTAGTTATCTGGATACCGAATCGGAAACCGAAAAAGCATTGGTGTACGAGCTCACCCAAAATGCCATAACCATTGCCGATGATGTGCTGGTTCATATGGATATAAATCCAAAAATTATAAACAGCTACCGGCTGTTAGGATACGATAATAACAGCCTGGCGTTGAAGGATAGCAGCAATACTTTACTCGATGGTCAATTGGGCGCCGGTTCATCCGTAATGATTTTGCTGGAAGTGCAAATGGATAACGCTGCTCAGGGGGCTTTATCCCCCGGTAGTCTTACCACATATTACACATCGGCCGGCACAAACCGTTTGGATACCCTGCATTACCAGCTACCCAATAATTATATGGGGCTAAGCGATGCCCCTTTGTCGCTAAAGTTGGCGGCATGCACCGCATGGCTGGCCGATTTGCTGCGTAAGTCAGCCTACACAAGCGGGCAGTTTGAAACCCTGAATGCCTATGCCAACCAATTGCTGCAAAGTAATAGCCCGGGTGAAACAGAACTGAAAATGATGACCCTATTGGCGCGGGATGTATATGAGCCGCAGCAGGAAAAACCAAACAAACGCGCAAAAAAAGGGAAGAAAAAAAACCGGCAATAAGCCGGGGCAATAAGGTTAAAAGCCTGCTGTTGGAGCAGTCCTTATTCAAACATTTCCCGCACCTTCTGGAAAAAGGTTTTTCCGTTCTTTTCCGGTTGTGGCTTAAAGTTTTCGCTGTGCTGCAATTGCTCCACCACCTTGCGTTCATCCCCATTCAGATGCTGCGGCGTCCAAATATTTACATGGATGAGTTGATCTCCTTTTTCGTACGATTGAATACTGGGAAATCCTTTTCCTTTTAATCGGAATATTTTGCCGCTTTGGGTGCCGGCGGGTATTTTTATTTTAGCCTTACCGTCAATGGTTGGCACCTGTACTTCTGTACCAAATACTGCATCGGGGAAGGAAATATGCAGATCGAAAGCCACATTTAATCCATCGCGCTGCAATTCTTCGTGCGCCTCTTCTTCTATCAGCACCCGCAAGTCTCCGGCAGCACCGCCACGTTCGCCCGCATTGCCTTTGCCCTCCACCCGCATTTCCATACCGCCCTGTACGCCGGCAGGAAGGTTAATGCTTACGGTTTCTTCGCCAAAAACGCGGCCCTCACCTTTGCACGAACCGCACTTAGCCGTAACGGTGGCTCCTTCGCCATTGCAGGTGGGGCAGGTAGTTACGGTTTGCATTTGCCCTAAAAAGGTTTGCTGCACCCGGCGCACCTGTCCGCTGCCACCGCAGGTACCGCAGGTTTGCACACTATTCCTGTCTTTGGCGCCACTGCCGCTGCAGGTTTGGCAGCCTACATATTTTTTTACTTTAATGGTTTTGGCAGCACCCTTGGCTATCTCCTCAAAGTTCATTTTAATCTTTACCCGCAAATCACTACCGCGGGTTCCGCGCCTTGGGCCACTGCTGCGGCGGCCACCGCCACCACCAAAAAAGCTCCCGAAAATATCGTCGCCAAATATGTCGCCAAACTGGCTGAATATGTCGTCCATATTCATGCCGCCGGGGTGGCCTCCCCTGCCCTGCTGAAAAGCAGCATGACCGAAACGGTCGTATTGGGCGCGTTTATCCGCATCGCTCAATATTTCGTAGGCCTCGGCGGCGTCTTTAAATTTATCTTCCGCGGTCTTATCGCCGGGGTTTCTATCGGGGTGAAATTGCATGGCCACTTTACGGTAGGCCTTTTTTATTTCTTCTGCACTTGCCGTTTTGCTCACGCCAAGAATATCGTAGTAATCCTGCTTATTTGCCATTAGGTGTTTGTTGCTTTTTGTTGTGAAGTGATGGGCGCTTTATTTACCTACCACCACTTTGGCAAAGCGGATGATCCGGTCGTTGAGTTTATACCCTTTCTGCAATTCGTCTATCACTTTTCCCTGCAGCGAAGCATCGGCGGCAGGTATTTCTGCTACGGCCTCATGCAGATCGGCATCAAAATCCATGGCGCGGGAATCCATGGATTTCAGTCCGCGGTTCTCCAGCGTGCTGCGCAGTTTTTGAAAAACCAACTTCACCCCTTCTTTCATGGTTTGTACTTCCTGATCGCTATCGAGGCCTTTTTCGGCACGGTCAAAATCGTCGAGCACATCCAGCAGCGATACCATCAGGTCGCGACCGGCAGTCTGTCTTTCCTCCAGTCGCTCCTGCGCGGTGCGTCTCCGGTAATTATCAAATTCGGCGGCAAGACGCAGGTATTTATCTTTCATTTCCTGCAGTTCGCTTTCCTTTTTTACAAGCAGGTCGGCTGGCGTAGCTTCCGTCTGGCTTTGGCTTTGCTCTTGTGTAGCAGTTTCGTTTGCGGGATTTGATTCCTGATTGTCCTGCAATTCTTCGGTTACTGCGTTATTGTCAGTTTTACTCATATCTCTCTGTAATTATTGCTGATATTATGCCCAAAACGGGCGCAAATGTAACTGGCGCAATAATGCTGCCAAGTGAATAATAGCCGAAAAAATGGCAGACGGGGGCAGGGCAACACCTAATTACTTAAAGATTTTACTTTCCCAAAAGTAAGTTTCGCCATTATTTTCATGCCATGTACAAACTGTCTTTCATTCTACTGTTGGCACTGGCCTTGCAGGCCGGGGCGCAGTCAAACCGCGTAAAAGTGATTGCCTACTATACCGGAAATGCTGAAAACCTGGTAAAGCACGATCTCTCGCAAATAGACCAGATCATATTTAGCTTTCTACACCTGAAAGACGATACGCTGAGCTTTACCAACCCGGAGAAAGCCGTGAGGCTGCGCGAAATAACGGCCCTCAAGAAGCAGTATCCACACCTGACAGTGCTGGTATCGCTGGGTGGATGGGGTGGTTGCAAAACCTGTAGCGACGTTTTCTCCGACGAAGGGAATCGTCGCAATTTTGCTGGTTCGGTGCGGCGCATTTGCGACGATTTTAATGCCGATGGCATCGACCTGGACTGGGAATATCCCGGTATTGCCGGCTACCCCGAGCATGCGTGGAAGCAGGAAGATGTCCCCAACTTTACTGCATTGGTGCAAGCGCTGCGCGACAGCCTCGGCAGGCGACGCCAAATTAGTTTTGCCGCAGGCGGCTTTACCAGTTTTTTGGAACAATCTATTGAATGGGAAAAAGTGATGCCGCTGGTGGACAGGGTGAACCTGATGACCTACGATTTAGTTTCCGGCTTTAGCAAGCAAACCGGCCACCATACCCCGCTGTACAACAGTGCCAATACAAAAGAAAGCACCGATCATTGCGTACAATGGCTGTTGCAGAAAGGTGTGCCAGCTAACAAGTTGGTAATTGGTGCAGCATTTTATGCCAGAATTTGGAAAGAAGTTCCTGACGTAAACCAAGGACTTTACCAACCTGCGGTGTTCGAAAAGAGTTTGCATTACAAGCAGCACGCCGCAACATTTACCACTGCAACCGGCTGGCAAATGCATTGGGATGATGAAACAAAATCTCCATACGCTTTTAATCCCAATACAAAACAGTTTGCCACTTTTGACAGCAAGCGCTCGGTAACGTTGAAAACCGAATATGCCAAAAAGCTGGGACTGGGGGGTATCATGTTTTGGGAGCTGAGCGAGGACGAACCGGTTAACGGATTATTGCAAGCCATTCATGATGCTGCCAAACGCTGATGCACCCATAAAAAGCAGGTTGGCGCCCACACCAAGCGGCTATTTGCATTTGGGTAATCTGGCTAATTTTTTACTTACCTGGTTGACCACTCGTCAGGCCGGCGGGCGGTTGCTACTGCGCATAGATGACCTTGATGCGGCAAGGGTTCGCACTGCTTATCTCGACGATATATTTAATACCCTGGAATGGCTAGGCATCGATTATGATGAAGGACCGGGAAGTGTGGCTGATTTTATACAAAACTGGCGTCAGGAGCTTCGGTTACCCATGTATAACCAATGGTTGGATGGTTTGCTGGCAACGGAGAAATTATATGCCTGCATCTGCAGCCGTTCGCAGATAAAGGCGAGATATGCCAATGGATTGTATGGCGGTTTTTGCCAGCCAAAACATTTACCCCTGACCACACCATCAGCCCAATGGCGGCTTGATGTAGCCCATGCACCAATTTTTGAAATACCTATGATGCGGGGGCAAACCCAAAGCCTGTCGCTCAGGCAATCCATAGGCGATCCCGTGGTCAGGAAAAAAGATGGTCAGCCAAGCTATCAGTTAGCAAGCCTTACCGATGACCTGCATTATGGCATAAATCTGGTGGTGCGCGGTGCCGACCTTATGCCATCCACGGCCTGCCAATTGTATATACACCGGTTGGTAACGGGTAATGATCCGGCTATTCGTTTCATTCATCATCCGCTATTAACGGATAGTACAGGGGCAAAACTGTCGAAAAGCGATGGCGCATTGAGCATAAAATACCTGCGGCAGCAAGGTGCTTCTGCTACGCAGGTTTTGGCCATGGCCGCAACGTTTATGGGATGGCC
>JAHEMO010000145.1 GCA_024643625.1 Chitinophagaceae bacterium | reverse complement strand
AAAAATGGCGATCAGATAAGGCTTACTAACGGGCGAGGTTTGGCGGCTACAGCTACCATCACCAATTGCACAAAGAAGCAGGTAGCAGTGTGCGTTGATGAATGCACGACTATGCCGCAGCCATCCGGCAGAAAAACTGCTGTTGCCATTGCACCCGTAAAAAACACCAACCGGCTGGAATGGTTTTTGGAAAAGGCTGCAGAACTTGGCGTTGCTGATATTTTTTTGATACAAACAGGTCGCACAGAAAAAACACATCTGCGTTACGACAGACTTGAACAGATACTCATAAGTGCCATGCTGCAAAGCAACCAATACCATTTGTGCCGGCTACATGCTATGCAATCGCTTCAAGACGTGTTGCAAAATAATGGCTACCATAGCTGCTTTATTGCTCATTGCATGCCCGGTGAAAAAAATAATTTATCGGGCAAACTTTTGGGTAACGGGGATGCATTGGTGCTAATAGGTCCCGAAGGTGATTTTACTGCCGAAGAAGTAGAGGCTTGTATGCATGTGGGTTGTGAACCTGTTTCGCTTGGCGACACCAGATTACGTACAGAAACCGCTGCGTTAACCGCTGCTGTACTTTGCAGGCAATTGGATTAAAATGGTACGCCGTATTTAATGTGCCATATCATCGTAGCCCTTTGGTGGCAAGGGTTCCAGCTTGGGTTCATTAAGCCTGACTGTACGGCTGTGATCCATGCGTTTGCGCATTACCAGGTTCAATACTTCTACAATAAAACTAAAAGCCATACCGAAGTAGATGTAATTTTTTAAGTGCAGTTGATGTGCAGCTTCACTATCCCATCCTTCAATTACAAGACTGAGGCCAATCATAACCAAAAAGCTAAGTGCCAGCATTTTAAGCGTGGGGTGCTTTTGTATAAAACCTGCAATAGCCGGTGCAAACAAAAACATAACTATCATGGCTATTACCACTGCTGCTATCATAATCTCAACATGCTTGGCAGTGCCACCGGCGGTTATGATACTATCAAAAGAAAATACCATATCAATTAATACAATCTGAACCAAAGCCTTTCCAAAACTGAGCATAACTTTTTTGCTGCCATCTGCAGTTGGGTCTTCGCCTTCCAGTTTATGGTGAATCTCCTTAACCGATTTATACATCAAAAACATACCACCCAATAGCATCACTATACTTGCTAAATCGAATCCTTTGT
Source organism: Chitinophagaceae bacterium (assembly GCA_024643625.1). Taxonomy (GTDB): domain Bacteria; phylum Bacteroidota; class Bacteroidia; order Chitinophagales; family Chitinophagaceae; genus Phnomibacter. Next base: position 7,503 of record JAHEMO010000145.1, on the reverse strand, counting down.
CGCCAATATGGAATAGCGATTTTCCTTTTTGACTCAATAGCCAACCTAATGCCAGCAACAAAAGACTACGGGTGATGATGCCAAAAATCATCCAGAAAGTTCTAGCTTTTTTGCGCTTTTCTTCCGGTAACCGATTTAGAATAAGACTCACAAAAATTACATTGTCAATACCCAATACTACTTCCAGTACCACAAGTATTACAAAGGAGATAATGGCTTCAGACGTAAAAAGATGTTCCATAAATTAGGATTGCAAAATGCGCGGAAAGATTTGAACTTAATTGAGAATTTTTTTAACGATGCCAGGCCCTTCGTACACAAAGCCCGTCCATACCTGCACAAGCGCAGCACCGGCGGCATGTTTTTCCTGCGCATCGGCTTTGGTAAAGATGCCGCCAACGCCAATGATGGGCAATTTGCCGTTGGTTTGTTTGGCCACGAGTTTTATCATGTCTGTGCTACGCTGGCGTGCGGGAGCGCCGCTAAGTCCTCCTGCACCTGCGTCACCGGCTTTTATTTTTCCGGCATCGGTCAGCATGCTCCGGTTAAGCGTTGTATTGGCAATTACCAGGCCATCCAGATTAATTTCTGTTGACAAGTCAACAACTTCAGCCAGTTGTTCATCCGTCAGGTCAGGCGCTATTTTTAGCAGCAGCGGCCTTTTGATTTGCATACTGGCATTTATCTCCTGCAAATGGGTGAGAATTTGCCGCAGGCTCTCCTTTTCCTGCAATTCGCGCAAGCCGGGGGTATTGGGGCTGCTCACATTTACTACGAAATAATCTACTACCGGATGCAGGCTGCGGAAGCATTTGTCGTAATCCATGTAAGCGTACTCGTTTGGTGTCTCTTTGTTTTTACCAATATTGCCCCCTATGATGAGGTTGGCCGCTTCGGGACTTAACTTAAACTGCGCCAGCCTTGCAGCAATAACCTCGACCCCATCATTGTTAAATCCCATGCGGTTGATGAGTGCACGGTCCCGCTTTAGGCGAAAAAGTCGGGGCTTATCGTTACCAGCCTGCGGGCGCGGTGTGGCTGTGCCCACTTCCACATGACCAAAACCCAGGGCGGCCAGTTCTTTTAAGTACAACGCATTCTTATCGAAGCCTGCCGCAAGCCCCACCCGGTTGGGAAATTGAAGATTGAGAAACCGGACAGGTTCGGCAGTGGCCGGGCGGTACCGCTTTTGCAAATACCGGTGCATAAACCCAATGCTGCAGAGCTTTTTCAGCCAATTCATGCTAAAATAATGCACCCACTCCGGCGAAAACAGAAACAGAAATGACCTGACTATTGCATACATGGCGGCAAAGTAATGGCAATTGTTAAGCACTTTGTGGTAGCCTTGTTTCGCTGCTGAATTGTGAAACAATTACACGGAGGGTTAAAAAATGAACTCGTCTTTGATTTAGTTGCATAAACAACTATTTTTACCCCTCTAAAATTGATTTAGCCATGCAGGATGCCTATATAGTTGCCGGATTCAGAACAGCCGTTGCCAAGAGTAAAAGAGGGGGGTTCAGATTTGTACGCCCGGACGACCTTGCGGTGGACGTAATTAAAGGAGTACTAAGCAGTATTCCGGCATTGGATCCTGCGCGGGTGGACGATGTAATTGTTGGCAATGCCGTACCCGAAGCCGAGCAGGGCCTTCAGATTGGCAGAATTATTAGCGCCCGGGCGGTGGGTAAAGATGTTCCCGGTATGACGGTGAACCGCTACTGTGCCAGCGGCCTGGAAACCATTGCCATCGCAACTGCCAAAATTCGCAGCGGTATGGCCGATTGCATTGTGGCCGGTGGCGTTGAAAGCATGAGCCTTGTACCCACGGCCGGCTGGAAAACTGTACCCAACTACACCGTAGCCGAAAAGGACCCCGATTATTATTTAAGCATGGGCCTCACTGCCGAAGCGGTGGCCAAAGAGTTTTCAGTTAGCCGCGATGATCAGGATGCTTTTAGTTACAACAGCCATCAGAAAGCCATAAACGCTATTGAAAATGGCCACTTTAAAAATGGTATTCATCCCATTACGGTTGAAGAGGTTTATGTAAATGAAAAGGGCAAGCGTGCTGTGCGCACTCACGTAGTGGATACCGACGAAGGGCCTCGCCGCGATACCAGCATTGAAGCCTTAGCCAAACTGAAGCCGGTATTTGCAGCCGATGGCTCGGTTACTGCCGGCAATAGCTCGCAAACCAGCGATGGTGCTGCCTTTGTTGTAGTAATGAGCGATAAAATGGTAAAGGAGCTTAACCTGCAGCCGATGGCCCGGTTAGTAGCCTGTGCCAGCGCCGGTGTAGAACCCAGGATTATGGGCATAGGCCCGGTGGCTGCTGTGCCTAAAGTATTGAAACAAGCGGGACTGGATCAAAACCAGATTGATTTGTTTGAACTCAATGAAGCTTTTGCCAGCCAAAGCCTTGCTGTTATCCGGGAATTAAACCTGGATCCGGAGAAAGTAAATATTAATGGTGGCGCTATCAGCCTCGGCCATCCTTTGGGATGTACCGGTGCAAAACTCACCATACAAATTTCGCACGATCTTAAGCGCCTGAATAAGAAGTATGGAATGGTTACGGCCTGTGTAGGTGGCGGCCAGGGTATTGCCGGTATTATTGAAAAATTGTGGTAAGTATTTACTGCCTCCTATTGCAATTCATATAAGCTGCTGTAGCGCTGCATAAAACGCCAAAACTTTTGCCCCCTGAAATCGGTGGTAACCGGGGTTACCTGAAAACCCTGACTGCGTAGTAAGGTAACAACACCATGTTCGCCAAAAAGGTGTGCCGCGCCTACGGCTACAAATTTTCCTTCCTTAAAAAATTCGGGTAATTGTTTCATCCACCTGAGGTTGCGCCAGGCCACCAGCGAAAGTCCGTTTTGGTAAAGGTCAGCATTCCCGGAAGCAAAAAGTACGGCGGTATCCTGAATGCCGTAAGCGCTATAGGTATTGCCGAGGGCATAAAAGGCGGCTGAAACCAGGCTATCCGTATTGGAGGCTTGCCACGCCGCATCGTTTATAGCACCGTAATGGGCATACCATTGGTTTAGCAATTTGTAGTCTGTATCAAGTCCTGCCGTTGACAAGCCCAGTTGGGCGGCTGCGGTTTTTAAATGCCCTTCCATGCCCGCGGCATCTTGTGTAGTACCATAAACGGCAAGGCAAAGCGCCTGAATGGTTTGCGCAATGCCGGGCCGGATAGCCAGTTTAAATTCCTGCTCCGAAAGCCATTTGCCTTCTACAAAAAACGCGTAACAGGATTGGCGGAGGTCCTGAGTCAGTTCTGCATCGCTGCCGGCATCCAGCATTTCGCCCGGTGCAAACAAGGCGCCAATTAGCATTTTCCAGCTCAGTTCGGTTTCCAGTACCAGCCCTTTGGAGGATGCCAGCAATTCAAGCACAGTGCTATCCATTTGCAGCACATCTTCCGGATAGGTGTGGATGGTTCCCATGAGCCAGCCGGAACTTTTGCTTTCCGGAGAGGATACGCGCCATAGCAAGGCATCCTGTGCGGAAACCGTTTTTCCCATCATTACAAGCCAGCAGCAGAACAGGAATAATCGGGAATACATCTTGTTTTATTTAATTGGATAAGGACTGGATTTTTTAAAACGCAACAATGTTGCGAAAATAATTACGGTAAACTACGCTTTTTGCAATCCGTACTGTGCTTTACTTTAAGTTCTTAAATAATCACATACCATGAGAAAATTGTATTTACTGGCGGCCGGCCTGATGGTGCTAACTGCCTGTAACAAAACTGACTTTACCGCCACCCAGGAAGATCTGGGCGAAGAAGTAACGGCAATGGCCCAACAACGTGCCTGCGATGCTGACGTCATTTACCAGAACCAATTGGCCACCGATCCTGACTTCAGGCAAAACCAGGCAAATCTCGAAAAGTTCATTGATCAATACGAAGAGGATGTGCGCCGTGGGGTAAGGCAACTCACTACGATAAATATACCCGTGGTAGTAAATGTATTATACCGCACCGATGCAGAGGATATTTCCGAACCCCAGATTCAATCGCAGATAGATATTTTGACAGAGGATTTTACAGCAGCCAATATCGAGTATAGTTCGGTGCCGGCTGATTTTGCCGGTGTAAAAGCCAATGTGGGCATCACTTTTTCCCTACAAGGTATCAAGCGCAGATATGCCAATAAACGCAGCTGGCGCACAAATGATGATATGAAGAAATCCAGCAAGGGTGGTATTGACCCGACATCCGGGGTACTTAATATCTGGGTATGTACACTGGGTAATAGTTTGCTGGGCTATGCTCAGTTTCCCGGTGGCAATCCGGCAACTGATGGCGTAGTAATATTAAACACGGCTACCGGCAATACAGGTACTGCCGCCTATCCCTTCAATCTGGGTCGTACGGCCACGCACGAAGTAGGCCACTGGCTTAACCTTCGCCATATTTGGGGCGACGCAACCTGCGGAAGTGATGAAGTAGGAGATACACCACTTCATAATACCGCCAATTACGGTTGTCCGGCTTCTGGCCACAAAAGTACATGTAGTGGCAACCCGATAGAAATGACCATGAACTATATGGACTATACTGATGATCGCTGCATGTTTATGTTTAGCGCCGGTCAAAGTACTCGGATGATTGCCTCAGCAGGTGCGCGTGGCTTTTGATAAGCATTAACCGTTAATACAATTCAACTTTACACCCCGGCATTCGTCGGGGTGTATTTTTTTGGGGTGGCAGCGTGAGCAATGTCATACCCTGTGATTAAATGTTTGGCGATCTTAGTCCCCAAACCACAATGGGCTATGGGAAAGATTGTCTTATACATTGCCACATCAATTGATGCACGCATTGCCGATGCTGCGGGTGGCGTATCCTTTTTAGATGCATTTATGGAACCGGGCGACGATTATGGCTACGCTGAATTTCTACAACGCATAGGCACGGTGGTGATGGGCTCCGCTACCTACGAAAAAATATTGAGTTTCAGCTATTGGTACGAGGGGTTGGAGCATGCCATATTCAGCAGCCGCGAACTGCATGTGCCGGAGGGCAGAAGCATAAAACAATACAGCGGCGATCCCAGCGCATTGGTGCAGGACCTGCGTAAAAACGAAAAAGACAGTTGGCTGGTGGGTGGTGCAGTATTGCTCGATAGCTTTTTGGAACGCAACCTTTTGGATGAAATGATTATTACTGTGGTCCCTGTTTTTTTGGGTAACGGCATCAGCCTTTGGGTGGATGGTAAGGCCGTACAGAACGCATGGAAACTGCAGCAGGTAAACCATTGGAAAAATGGTGTGGTGCAAATGCATTATGTGCGTCCGTAAGGGGAAACTCGCTGCGGTCAATGCACCGCTGTTTGAGGTAAATGCGTTTTGATAGCTTCCCAATCGGCAGATGAAAAATCGCCGGCAAGTATTTCGTCTATATAACTATTGCCATGCATAATACGGATGGTATTTTTACTATGCCATATGGTTTGTACTGCCGTTCTTGTAATAGCGAAAGCATAATCCTTTCTGCTATACCTTATTTGCTCATCGGTTATGAGCAGGCGCGTTTTTTTATTTTGCAACAGCGAAATAATTCTTGCCAATAAAATAATAGCGGTTATGCCGCCGATGAATACTTGCAATTTGTTGTGCGCCTGATACGAAGTATACATTAACCCTGACAATGCAAGCAATAAAAAAAGATGAACAGCCAGCAACAGTCTTGCTTTGCGGCTGCTATGGATTTCAATGTTCAATGCAGGTGTTGACTTCATAGCCTTAACAGCTTTAGCTACATAATTAGATTCGCCTCATTTTGCACTTGTTTGTGTTTGCGCTGCAGGACGCTTTGCCAGCCAGGGCATGGCCGGGGTGGGCACACGTTCCTTGTAGATGTCGTTGCGCAGGTCATCGTTCCAGCCATTAGGGTTGCCAAAAAAGCTTTTGGTATTGTAGTATATCTGCCCCTGAATATTTGGGGTGCTGCGCGATAGTGCAATTTGTTTGGGCAATTGTTGCTTGTCGCGCCATGCGGCATTGCTGCCTGCACGGTATGGTGCTAAACCAATATAACAATGGCGCCCATAGCTATGGTCGCTCCACCACTTTATCAGCGTCAGGTAATCGGCTTTGGGGTGGCCAATTTCCCAATACAGTTGTGGTGCCACATAGTCAATCCATCCCTTTTTCAACCACAATAAAATATCGGCATATAAGTCATCATAATTGGTTTGGCCGGCTTCGGTATTACTGCCCTCAGGGTCCTGACTTTTATTGCGCCATACCCCAAAAGGACTAATGCCAAATTTCACCCATGGTTTTGCTGCTTTTATGGCTGCATTCAAAGCCACAATCACGCTATCTACATTGCTGCGGCGCCAGGCATCTTTGCCCATGCCGCCGCCATATTTGGCATATTCTTTGGCATCGGGAAACTCTTTGCCCGGTACGCGGTAGGGGTAGAAATAGTCGTCGAAATGAACGCCGTCTACATCGTAGTTCTGCACCATTTCTCTTATCAAATCCACCAGATATTGGCGTACTTCCGGCAAGGCAGGATTAAAGTATTTGGTGGTTCGGCTGGCATCGCCATAGTTTACAAACCACTCAGGATGTTTGCGCGTAATATGGTTGGGCGCCACTGAACTTTTATTTACATTAAAAACCGCCCGGTACGGATTAATCCAGGCATGAAACTCCATGCCCCGCTTATGGGTTTCGGCAATCATAAACGCCATGGGATCGTAGAAGGGCTCAGGGGCCTTGCCTTGCGTGCCGGTAAGAAATTCGCTCCAGGGTTCGTAGCTGCTGGCAAAAAAAGCATCGGCTGCAGGGCGCACCTGCACTACCAGTGCATTAAGCCCATTACGGTGGTGCATATCGGCAATGGCAATAAACTCCGCCTTTTGCTCCTCGGTGCTAAGGCCTGTTTTAGAGGGCCAGTCAATATTTACAACGGAAGCCACCCATGCCGCCCTGAATTCTGCTTTGGGCTGTGCTGTGCATACTAATGTGCCCAGGGTCATAGCTACCACAAGTGTTGTGCTGCGAAGGAATGCGTTCATGCCTACGAAAGTATTGGCACAAAACGCAGGATGGTTGCTTTGTGGATAAGCTGAAATCTATTTTGACAGGGTGTTAAGAAAGTCCGGCGCGTGCCTTGTCCAGCAATTCATTCAATTGCTTTGCTTCATCTGCTGAAAGGGCGCTTAGCAAATTGTCCATTTCGTTGGCGCTTTCATCTAATAGTTTGAGCAGCGTCTGCCCTTTTTTGGTAATGGTTACGTCAACCAATCTTTTGTCGGTGGCACAAGTTTTTTTGCTCACAAGAGTTTTGGCCAGCAACCTGTCTACTATACGGCTGGTATCGCTCATGCGGTCCAGCATGCGTTCCCGGATTTGTAAGGTACTGAGCGGCTTTCCGGCACCGCGCAGTATGCGCAAAATGTTGAACTGCTGCGGGGTAAGATCGTAGCGGTCAAAAAAAAGTTTCATTCTTTCGGCAAAACGATACTG
>JAHEMO010000144.1 GCA_024643625.1 Chitinophagaceae bacterium | reverse complement strand
AAAAATTATAAATCTGACCAGGTACATAAGTACCGGTTGGCAACCCGGCAACCTCCACACTGCCCCCTGCCGGGTTCAGCGCATAATCGCCGTGACAACTGGTACAAAAGCGCACCTGTCCTACTGTTCCAATTGCTCTTGGAGCTCCGGTATAGTTTTGAGGGCAATCTGGATTCCTAAACATGACAATTGTTGTGAATCCAAAACAAGCAATGCCTGCGATTACTATAAATGGCATTTTTGGAAATTGCAGCTTCATAGCACAATTTTTGCTGGCCGAAAAAAATTCAGGCCATTGTTAATTAATTGGCGAGCATAAACCAAACTTCAGACGGGCGATATCATAGAACTGAATCAGATTCACGCATCAATTTCATATGCAAAATCCGGACGAAAAATCAGCACATGCCATAAGTTAATTAGTCAATAACAATCAAACATTTGCTGAAAACAATTCGTGAGTTTTCCGCTGTTTTGATATCCCTTTATGCTACCCTAATTTTTACCTATATGTCACAACAAGTTATGTGCCTGTGAATGGAATAATTATGACCAATATCATTGTTAGCTGGAATTGATTTGTTTGCCGGGTCTAATAAATCCATCATTATTATTAACCTCTATGCTAAAGGCTTACTCACCGCCGTTTGACCGGCAAAAATCAATCTTCTCCAAGCTTCTTTGTAAGAACTACAAGAACCATGCCGACCTGTAAACCTCGTTGCCCTTGTACGATGTTTAAATCTTAATGCCTGTCACCAAAACGGCGCAGCCATGATTCGCCAAAGCTTCCCGCCCACAATTCGCTCATCGAAAACGCCATTTTAACTGGCCGAAAAATGCGTAAAAAACAACCATGCAGTAACTGAATCATTCCATTCAGTAATCGCGTGTGTCAGTAAGCAGACCGCGCAATAGTTTTATGATACATCGAATCAAAAACCATGAACATGAAACAGCTTTTATCCTGCCTGCTTTTTCTGCCGGTATTTGCGCTGGCGCAATCAGTTGGCATTGGCACCAATACACCCAATGCAAGCGCAATGCTTGATGTAAGCAGCAGCAGCAAAGGACTGCTGATACCGCGCATGACAACAGCACAACGCGATGCAATTGCCTTACCCGCCACGGGCCTGCTCATTTGGCAAACAGATGCTACCTCAGGTTATTATTTTAACAGCAATACGCCCGAAGATCCTAAATGGACGATACTGGCAGATAACGCAGATAACAAATGGTTGTTAGCCGGCAACAGCAATGTTGATGGTTCAAGTTTTTTGGGAAGCATAAACAATTCGGCTTTATACTTTAGAACCAATAATATTTTTTCCGGCCAGATAGGCAGCGATAAGAGTACATATTTTGGCTACAAAACGGGTTGGAAAAATACCGATGCTACAAGTACAGCTTTCGGCAGAGAGGCAATGGTTGTTACAAGTGCAGCAGAGGGAAACACCGCCATGGGTTATTATGCTTTGCACGCCAACGAGACTGGCTCGCAACTAACTGCTATCGGCAAAAACGCATTACCCTCCAATGTATCCGGGGACTCTAATACGGCCGTAGGTCATCACAGTATGTTTACCAATGTATCTGGCAATAGGAATTCAGTATTGGGCGATTATGCTTTAGCGCTAAATGCATCAGGAAACGATAATACAGCGATTGGTGCAGCAGCCCTCTTTTATAATACTGCCAGCGATAATACCGCCATTGGTTCGGAAGCTTTGATGAACAACGCAACCGGAAACTGGAATGTAGCGGTGGGAGCACATGCTATGGCGAGCAATACTACTGGCTATACCAATACTGCAATAGGAAGCTATGCCATGAAAGCCAATAACTCTGGCATAAATAATACGTCACTTGGATATACTTCACTTGGTAGTAATACCATCGGACATAACAATACCGCTGTCGGTTATCTTGCGATGCAATCCAACACCACTGGCTTCGCCAACACTGCACTAGGCCTTTTTTCACTGCTTGACAACGAAGTTGGATACGGCAGCACAGCGTTGGGACACGGCGCACTGCAGGCAAACAGCGCTGATTTGAACACTGCAGTGGGCTATTATGCCGGCACTTCAAATACCACCGGCAGTGCAAATACAGCAATAGGAACCTGGGCTCTCCGAAAAAATATTACCGGCCTCTCCAATACAGCTGTGGGATTTAAAAGTCTTGAAAACAATCTTAGTGCCTATAACACAAGCCTTGGTGCACAAGCCATGCAGTCTAATACAGATGGCGCAACTAATACTGCCATTGGATATTTCGCGCTGAACAAAAATCTGGTGGGTAATGACAATACGGCGATAGGCTTTCAGGCATTAGCTAACAATACCGGCGTTGATAATACTGCAGTAGGGTCTAATGCCATGTTGTTGATGCAAATAGGATCTGAAAATACCGCCATCGGTACTGAGGCTATGCAAAACGCAGCTAATACAGCACGTAACGTTGCTATTGGCATTCGAGCATTAAGGGCTTGTGAATCATCAGCCGCTGCTAACGGGAATACAGCAGTCGGTTACCTGGCAGCAGAGGCAAATACTTTGGGCATTGATAATGTTGCCATTGGTACCAACAGTTTTAAACTCAATACCACCGGCGGTAATAACACTGCGGTTGGTGCATTTTCTTTGAGCAAGAATGTAAACGGCATTGGCAATACCGCGCTTGGCATAATTGCTTTGGAAGATAATACCAGCGGAGATTACAACGTAGCTGTTGGTTACCAGGCAGGCAACAATAATATTACCGGCAACTACAACACTTTTTTGGGGTATAAAGCAAGTCCCAACACTTCTCGTATTAATGCCACTGCGCTGGGCTATGCAGCCTATGCTGAATGTTCAAACTGCCTGATATTGGGCAGCGTTGATGGTAAGAATGGGGCAAACGTTACCACCAAAACAGGTATTGGTACTACTGCACCGGGCTTCCTGCTTCAGGTAGGCGAATCGGGCGACGGAACCGTAGCCCGCGCCAACTCATGGACTACATTTAGCGATATGCGTTTTAAAAAAGATATCATGCAAATAGACCACGCACTTAACAAAATTGAACAGATCAATGGCTATTACTACAACTGGAAAAACGGTACCGATCAATCACGCCAGGCTGGCCTGATGGCGCAGGAAGTAGAAAAAGTATTGCCGGAAATTGTAAGCACCGATGCCGATGGGTATAAGAGCGTAGATTATGGTAAAATGAATGCGCTGCTATTGCAGGCCGTTAAGGAGCAGCAACAAATAATTCAATCATTACAGCTACGGCTTGAAAAATTAGAGAAAAACCCATAAGCGTATATTACACATCCAGAAGAGGCCGGCTAAACACCGGCCTCTTGCCATTACTGGCGTATTACAGTTTTCGGGTATATATTTGGTTACTACTCCGCTATGCAAAATCCTGCCAATAAAAAAATTACCAATGCCTGGGCCATGTACGATTGGGCCAATAGTGCTTACAACCTGGTCATTACTTCTACCATTTTTCCGGCCTATTATATTGGTATTACCACCACCAAAATTGCAGGCCAACCCTCCTATGTCAATTTCTTTGGGTATCGGTTCATCAATACCGCCCTCATGAATTTTTCTATAGCTGCTGTATTCCTGCTGGTAGCTTTTTTATCGCCGGTGCTTAGCAGCATTGCTGATTACCGGCGCAATAAAAAAGTATGGCTGCGCTGGTTTTGCTACCTCGGTTCGGCGGCTTGTGTACTGTTGTTTTTCTTCACCAAAGACAATACAGAATTTGGCATTCCGCGTACTGAATTTGGCATTATCGCTTTTGCGGTTGCGGCTTTAGGCTATTGGGCGAGCCTTGTTTTTTACAATAGCTATCTGCCCGATATAGCTGCACCAGAAGATCAGGACAGGGTGAGTGCCAAAGGGTTTATGATGGGCTATATTGGCAGTGTTATTCTCCAAATTATTTGCTTCATCATTATACTGATGCCGGAAACTTTTGGTTTCGATAAAAACGGCACTACCGCAATACGCATGTCATTCTTGCTGACCGGCATATGGTGGTTTGGTTTTGCCCAAATTACCTTACGCGCTTTGCCGCTGAGTAGTAAACAGGAGCGCAAAGCCAAACAAAATGTAATCAGTAATGGCTTCCACGAATTAAAGCTGGTATGGGATCAGATAACTAAACTGCCCTCTCTAAAACGGTTTTTATTTTCGTTTTTTCTGTATGGCATGGGCGTGCAAACGGTGATGATGGTAGCGGCGGGTTTTGCCAAAAAAGAAATATTCCCCGATCCCAAAGACGAAGCCCAATTGTTGATTACCATAATTGTGCTGCAGTTGGTAGCCATACCCGGCGCATTGCTCATGAGCCGCTTAAGTAAGCGCATTGGTAATTGGAAAGTAATTGCACTCACTATTTTTATTTGGATAGGCATATGCATAGTAGCGTACGGTGTAAAAAGCAGTCTGCAATTTTATATGATGGCCGCAGTACTTGGCCTGGTAATGGGCGGTATTCAAAGCATGAGCCGCAGTACCTACAGCAAGTTGCTGCCTAAAACAAAGGATACCACATCATTCTTCAGCTTTTACGACGTTACTGAAAAAATTGCCGGCGTTATTGGCATTGGATGCTTTGCCTATATAGAGCAGGTAACCACCAATATGCGAAATAGCATTCTGGCGCTTGGTGTCTTTTTTGTGTTGGGTATGCTGGCCTTGCTTTGGGGTAAAAAGCCCATAGAGCAACGCCTGAAAAACATAGCTGCCGAAGCCGCATAAGCTATATATCTTGCTATTATTGCGCCATGAAGTTATATCCTATACATACCGGAAACTTTAAACTTGATGGCGGCGCCATGTTTGGCGTAGTGCCCAAAGTAATATGGCAAAAGCTAAATGCACCCGATGAAAATAACCTGTGTGCATGGGCCATGCGTTGCCTGCTGATAGCCACAGGTGACAGACTGATTTTAATTGACAATGGTATTGGCGATAAGCAGGATGCAAAATTTTTGGGGCATTATCACTTACATGGCGAGCACAACCTCGACAGCAGTTTGCAGCAAGCAGGGTTTAGCAAAGACGATATAACGGATGTGATACTGACGCACCTGCATTTTGATCATTGCGGTGGCAGTATTATTCGCAATGGCGAGGAATTGATTCCTGCTTTTAGTAATGCGCGATTTTGGAGCAACCAACGCCATTGGCAATGGGCTACTCATCCTAATGCAAGAGAAAAAGCATCTTTCTTATCCGAGAATATATTACCTATTGAAGCATCTGGTAAACTCAATTTTTTACCGGTTGTACAAAGCGGCACTGTTGCTTTTGATAATATACCCGGCATCAGCATACGCTATGCATATGGCCATACAGATGCTATGATGCTTCCGCAGATGGAAGTGAATGGTAAAACAATTGTTTTCATGGCTGATTTGCTACCTGCAGCCGCCCATATTCCCTTGCCTTATGTAATGGCTTACGATATGTTTCCCTTGCAAACACTGCAGGAAAAAAAGGCTTTTCTGGAAGAAGCGGCCGACAAACAATATATCCTGTTTTTTGAACACGACCCTTTGCATGAATGTGCTACGTTGCAGCGCACCGAAAAAGGTATCCGCGTAAAAGACACCGGAACACTTGAAGAAATGCTTGCCCGCTAAAAAATTTACTTGCTGATAAGCGACGATAGCGGATGGCGTAAATTGCGATAGCCCATCATATCAACTTTTACACTACCGACGGTGATAGGCGATTCAACCCTAACCGGTAGTTTATTGGCATCGTCGGTAACCCAAACAGTCATCTTTTCACCACCCTCAAATATGGTACCTGATAGCAAAAGCGGTTTAAACTTGATGCACCTGAACTTGCCATACCGTGTTTTAATGGTCTCCTTGCCTAAATAACGAATGTGCATATTGTACACTTTGTTATCCAAAAACAAATCGAAGGGAACAAGATCGTTGGGCTTGCTTTTACTGAAATCAATATTGCGGGCCAGATACACTTCGCTTAATACATCCTGCACACAGCGGGGTACTTTGAAAACGCCTTCTCGTGTTATAGCAGTACCATTATCGTGGTAGAAACTTATGTTTTCGTATTTGGTGTAACCACCTTCGTTAATATTACGGATAAACTTTTGCGGCAATAAAGTTGCGGTATCAATAAAACTCTCATAGCGGTCGCGCACTTTGTATATCCAGTCGTAGCTCGATTTGGTGGCACCATCACCAATTACATGATATACCGGCTTTCCATTCAACTGCTCCAGGCTGGTGGAAAATGTAACATTGCCGGCGTGCACCCATACCCCTGCAAGCGTGTAGTACACCTGAAACGATACCCACTCGCCCGATTTAAATGAGGTGTTGGTATAACTGCAGGATACAGTTTTATTCTCCGCTTTTACCTGCAGAAATAAAATAAAGCTGAGTGTTATAACCATCCATTTTGCCATGGATATGCGTGTGTTGTTTGATAAAAAGATAATCAACAAATCTAATAACCGCATCGTTAAGGCAAAGTTTAATACTGCAATGCTGCGTTTTTGCCAACTTTTTACGCTATTCTTTTTTACAAGCGGCTACAGGCTCATTTTCTTTGGCCAACTGCAGGCGATGCAGTTGCTGATTGTTTGTTGCCGTTGGCAAATAGTTTCACCTTAATAATAAGCAGGCTACCCAGCGCTGCCGGTACCACAATATTAATAACCCAAATTATGGCGGACACTACCAGTATGCCCAACGTGTTGGTTGTAAACAACCCAAATATGAAAAGACTTACTTTACCCCTTATGCCCAACTCGGCAAGTGCAATGCTGGGAATAACGGCCAACACCAGAAATAATACGGCTGTGCCGGCTAATACATCGCCGATGCCGATGGGCAAATCAATAGCCTGAAAAATGAACAGATATTGCATCCAGAAAACCAGATAGCGCAAGCCAGACAAACCAAGCAACTGCAGCAATATGCGTTTGCTAATAGTGCCCAATAAATGCAGGTAACTAAGGTAGCGGGTAAGTTGGGGTACACGTTCCAATACTCTGATAAGCCACCCGATATTGAATAATAACAGCAACGTGATACTAAGGCCCCCTATTGCGGCGGTTAGCAAAATGCTTATCGCCTCGCCGGGCGCTACAAAGCCGGCTTTTTCCCGCACGGCATACAAATACACAATACCCAGCATACCCGCAAACAGCGTAACAGATAACTGGCTAAGGCTACCCAACATGGTAAGAAAAGCGGTGCGCACCCTGCTTCCATCGGGCAAATAAAATACCCTGCCTAAGAACTCGCCCATGCGGTTGGGGGTAAGCATGGTAAACGAAACGCCGGAAAGTACCGACCGAAAGGCCCTGCCAAAACTTATGGGCAGTGCCACGGCCACCAGTTTTCGCCATTTTATGGCTTCAATACCCCAATTCAGCAGCATGAACAATATGGCCGCCAACAACCATGGTAAACCGCCGTTCAGCAATCTGTGTTTTATTACCGCCCAGGTTTCCCGCAAATCGGGCTGCGATAGCACCTGCCGATATATGGAATAGGCAATTACTATAAATAAAAGAGGACCTAAAAAATAATTAATGGCAAGCTTAAGCCGGGGAGATAAACCCAAAACAGCGCATTTTTTGAGCCCACAAAATAATATTTACTTGCTTTGCCCCCGTAATCTTAATTATGCAGCCATTGCAACGCGAAATAATAATTATGGGTGTTGACCCCGGAACGGTGGTCATGGGCTACAGCATTGTGGCTTGCCGCGGTCAGCAAATAACCATGCTTGAAATGGATGCCCTGCGCATGAGTTGGGAACACGATGTGTTTGAGCGGCTCAAAAAAATTTACGACACCATTGATACCATTATTCGCAAGCATAGCCCCGAAACCTTTGCTATTGAAGCGCCTTTCTATGGTAAAAATGTACAAAGTATGCTCAAACTGGGCCGCGCACAAGGCGTAGCCTTAGCCTGTGCCTTGCAGCACAAGTTGCCGGTAACGGAATATTCGCCTAAAAAAGTAAAGCAAAGCATTACCGGTAACGGCAATGCCGATAAAGAACAGGTGTGGGGTATGCTGCAACGGCTTACCGGCCTGCAGGAAAAGCCAAAAGGCTTTGATGCATCCGATGCCCTTGCTGTAGCGGTTTGCCATCATTTCCAGCTGCAATCGCCGCTGGCAGCGGCCTCCGGCAAAAGCAAGGGATGGGAAAATTTTATTCGCCAAAATCCCAACCGGCTGGCCTGACGGGTTTTTCTTTTATTTGCCCGAACTGCACATGGCAGTGAACAGACTTATCGAAACAACTAAAACCAGACATCTGAAATACTTTATGAAAGCTACTGCCGATATTGCCAAATTACCCCGACTCTATCTTCCCGAAAACTTTGCCATTGGCGACTGGACTGATCTGGAACCCTGGTTTACCGAATTGCACAACCGCGAAATTGCCGAACTGGCCGGGTTGGAAAAATGGCTTGCCGATTTTAGCGAATTGGAAGCCGCTATTAGCGAAGACGTATGCTGGCGACAAATAAAAATGACCTGCGATACCGAAAACAAAGACCTTGAAGAAAGCTTCAACTTTTTTATGACGCAGATACAGCCACATATTCAGCCATGGGCCGACAAGCTCAATAAAAAGCTGATGGCACTGCCGCAAACCGAACAGTTGGATAAAGAGCAATACGAAGTACTGCTGCGATCTATTCG
>JAHEMO010000143.1 GCA_024643625.1 Chitinophagaceae bacterium | reverse complement strand
GTATTGGGCATCCATACTTTTGCTCTGGCAGATACTGTTGGCTTGGCAACACCGGATGAAGTGAAGGCTTTGTGTAACATGATTATGCCATCGTTTCCTGCATTGAATATTGGTGCACACCTGCATAGCAATCCTTCTGCAGCTGCGGCAAAAATAGAAGCTGCATACCTTGCAGGTTGCCGGCGCTTTGATAGCGCAATAGGTGGCTATGGCGGCTGTCCCATGGCGGGCGATACGCTGGTAGGTAACCTGAATACTGAACAATTGTTGTATTGGTTACAACAACAAGGTAATCAGACCACTATTGATGCGGCAAAAATTGAAGAAGCGTTGTTGTTTTCGCAAAAAGTTTTTGTATAAACATGTCTATGGATTTTCGTACTGAACTGCAAATAGTATCCTGGGGGAATCAAATTAATCATGCGGATAGAATAGCCCTGATGGGTAGTTGTTTTACCGAACATATCACGGGTTTTTTACGCAACCATAAATTTCGGGTACTGGAGAACCCGCATGGCATACTCTTTAATCCCGTAAGCATAGCCAATGCCATCAACGACTATCGGCATGCAAAGCATTATCAAACACATCAATTGTTTCAACACCAGGACCTGTGGTATAGTTGGCATCATCATGGCAGGTTTGCTTCGGTTGACGCTGAGTTGAGTTTGGAGGAAATAAATACTTCAATCAAAAATGCCCATCAATTTTTACAGCAATCCCAATGGGTGGTGATTACGCTCGGTTCAGCATGGGTTTATTATCTGAAGCAGCAGCAATTTGCAGCAGCCCGGGGAACCATTGTAGCCAATTGCCATAAAGTGCCCGCAACTGCATTTGGACATCGCTTACTGTCTGTGGACGAAACTGTAGCTGCGTTGCAACAGGCTGTATCAGATTTGAAGGCATTGCAACCTGGTGTACAAATTATTTTTACCATTAGCCCCGTGCGCCATGCCCGCGAAGGACTTGTTGAAAATAACCGAAGCAAGGCCGTTCTTCATGTGGCCTTAAATCAATTACTGCAACAAATACCAGATTGCCATTATTTTCCTGCCTATGAATTGGTTATAGATGATTTGCGCGATTATCGCTTTTATGCAGAAGATATGGTGCATCCAAACTATCAGGCTACAAGGTATGTGTGGGATAAATTCAGGCAGGTATGCATTGCTCCCGAGGCCTATGCAAGTATGGATGAAGCCTACAAAATAATTTCTGCTACAAAACATAAGGCTATGTTCCCGGCAAGCCCTGCGCATCAGCAATTTTTGCAACAAACCATAGCCCGCGCCAAAGCACTGCAAGAGCAATATGCCTGGCTGGAATTTGAGCGGGAAATTGAAATCCTGACAGCGCAGGTAAATACTTAATGCATGCGGTCGCCCCGGGGTGTTAGTTGTTGCATCACTCCGGCTTCATAATCAAGCCATTGTTGCCAGCGCTGCCAAACCGTTTCTTCGTCAATATATAGTCGCGCTAAATCAATAAACGTACGATAATGGCCTGCTTCGCTTTCCATAAATCGTCTGTAAAATTGTTGCAGATATTCATCATCAAGCCCCTCGCTAAGTCGTTTGAAACGTTCGCAGCTACGGGCTTCTATTAATGCGCACAGCAGCAGCTGGTCAAGCAATCTTCCTTCCTCACTGCCGCCTTTTTGTGTAAAATTGAGCAGCGCATTTACATATTCATCTTTGCGTTGTTTAGCCAATGGCAATTGGCGTTTGCGCAGTTCCTGAATCACCTGCCTGAAATGGCCCCACTCTTCGGTTACAATGGGCATCAGTTCATTTACCAGTTCCTGCTTATCGCTGTAGCGTTGTACTAAGCTTATGCAGTTTGTGGCTGCTTTTTGTTCGCACCAGGCATGGTCGCTCAGTATGTCGGCCAGGTCAATTGAAGCCAAATCTACCCATCGCGGATCGGTAGGTAATTGTAAGCCAAGAATATTTTTTTGCCAATTGGACATGCTGCAAAATAAAGGTGGAGTGGGGTTGTTTCTTATCGGTAAGTACTGTGCCTGCACAGAAAATTACGCTATTTCCACTCATGCCTATATGTTGGCGCCGCATTGCTTGGCGGGAAACTATTATTTTCACAGCCAAACGATTCAGTCAATTATCATGCGTGTTGTTCCTTTCATTATAACTGCGGCTGTTACCATTGGGCTTATTACGGTGCTCAATTCCAAATTGGCTGGCCTGCCACCGTTGGGAAAATTTTTGAGCCCGAGCCATGGTTTCTGGCAAAATGCCGAGCCCGCTGATGCCAGCTTTTCCGTGGAGGCTAAGCTTGGTCAGTTGAACGATAAAGTAGATGTGTATCTTGATGAGCGATTGGTGCCCCATGTATTTGCACAAAATAGCCGCGATGCCTACATGGTGCAAGGTTATTTGCATGCAAAGTTCAGGCTTTGGCAAATGGAATTTCAGACGCATGCAGCAGCGGGTAGGCTTTGCGAAATACTGGGTGAAACACGAAATGGAGTGAGTATTTTGGAAAAGGCTGATCGCAAGTTCAGGCGTTTGGGTATGGTGTATGCGGCAGAACGCGCCGTAGCAAAAATGAATCAGCATCCAGAAATAAAGGAAGCTGTAGAAGCGTATACAATTGGTGTTAATGCTTATATCAGTCAGCTTAAGCCTTCACAATATCCCATAGAATACAAATTGCTGGATTATGCACCGGAAGCCTGGACGCCGTTGAAATGCGCATTATTTCTGCAATACATGAGTCTTGACCTGAGCAACGATCAGGATGACTTTGCTGCTACCAACACTTTGCATCAATTGGGCTTGACCGATTTTGAAAAATTATTTCCGCGGCAGGCTGATTCGCTTGATCCCATCCTGCCAAAGGGCACACCATTTGAATTGAAAACGCCGGTGCCCCTAAAGCCAGCACAAGCCGATAGTCTTTATTACGCCGCTGCCAACAATGCTATTGCCTACGAAACACCGGTTACAAATCCAAATAATGGCAGCAATAATTGGGTGGTAGGCCCCGGCAAAACTGCTGATAGTGCGGCAATACTTTGCAACGATCCGCATTTGGGATTAAACCTGCCATCCTTGTGGTACGAAATACAATTGCATACCCCCGATTACAATGTGTATGGTGTAAGTTTTCCGGGTGCACCGGCTGTGGTTATCGGCTTCAATGATAGCATAGCATGGGGTGTAACCAATGCCATGCGCGATGTGATGGATTTTTACGATATACAATGGCGCGATAGTACCATGAATGAGTATTGGTACAACGGCGAATGGGTTAAAACGGAATGGCGTAATGAAGTGATAGGTATTAGAGGTGGTGCCGATTACATTGATAAAATTCCGGTGACTGTATGGGGACCCGTGATGTACGATGGCACTTATCAAAACGAATTGAACAATGGACATACCTACGCCATCAAGTGGATGGCGCATGAAGGAGGTACTGAACTCAACACCTTTATCCAATTAAATAAAGCAAAAAATTATAGCGAGTATTTATCTGCCATCAGAAACTTTATCTGTCCCGGACAAAATTTTGTTTTTGCCAGTAAGCGTGGCACTATCGCCTGGTGGCAGCAGGCCACTTTTCCTGCCAAATGGCGTCGACAAGGCGATTTTGTAATGCCCGGTATCGATTCCACTTTTGCATGGCAAGGCTTTATTGCGGAAGATGATAATGTACACATGGTAAATCCCGAGCGCGGTTTTGTGAGTAGCGCCAATCAATTTCCGGCGGATACCAGTTATCCTTTTTATCTCGGAGGATTCCACGATGTGTACCGGGGTTATATCATCAACAGAAAGCTGCGCGCCATGAGCGGCATTACGGTGGAGGATATGATGCAGATGCAAACGGATAACTACAATGTATTTGGTGAAATTGCTTTGCCTTATATGCAAAAGCAGGTAGATAGTAGCCGCTTAACGGAGGATGCCTTGACGATGCTGGGTAAGCTGCGCGATTGGGATTATCGGGCTGACACCAATTCAGTAGGCATGACGGTTTTTTTCCGCTGGTGGCAGCAGTTTAAGGATACTGTTTTTCGCGACGACATTGTAGCGGGCAAAGCATTGCCGGCAATGTGGCCCGGCGATCATGATATTATTGATCTGCTAAAAAAGGATACCAGTTTCCAATTTGCAGATTTGAAAGGAACTTCAGCCATTGAAACCGTACCCATGATGCTGGCTGCATCATTAAATGCTGCGGCATCGGCACTTGGCAAAGAAGCATCGCTGGCCTGGGGGTCATACAAAGACACACGCATTGGCCATTTGCTGCAGGGATTGCCGGCATTCAGCCGCATGCATTTACCCATTGGTGGGGGAGCAAAAATTATTAATGCCACTACGGGAAATCACGGGCCAAGCTGGCGGGTAATTGTGCAAATGAGCAGCACTACAAAGGCATACGGTGTGTATCCCGGTGGGCAGCAAGGCAATCCGGGCAGCCGCTACTACGATCAGTTTGTAGACACATGGGCAGCAGGAAAATATTACCCGCTCTGGATTATGCATCCCACAGAATCGGGTGGTGAAAAAGTGAAATGGACTATGCACTTTACCAAAGGATAATGCTGATAACTATTGCGAAGTATTGAATGAATACATTATGATGAAGTTTGGAGCCGCGCTTATACTTACTGCTTTGCTGGGTTATGCTGCCTGGTTATACAACGATATAGTTCCCTGGTGGAGTTTTGCTATTGGTTCGCTGCTGGTAGGATGGGCGGTACCGCAGCGCGGTACCTGGTCGTGGATCAGCGGATTTTTGGCTATAGCCGTGCTTTGGCTATGGTTGATAAGTAAAATGGATGCCGCAAATAACGGGCTGCTTACTACAAAAATGGTTAAACTGATACCGGTAGGGGATTCACCCTATGTACTTATTGCGTTATGCTGTCTTATTGGCGGTATCGTATCTGGCTTTGCTGCCCTCACGGGTAGCTTTTTGCGCAAGAAGCAGCCGGCAAGGGTTTCACAATAAATTATACGGGCTTGTAATGCTTATTGGCTTGCTTTGATGCAGTTGTGGGAGGTATGCCCACGCGCTTACACACTATGACCAAAGCCTTGTTGCCATCACTCTGCATTCTCTTGCTATCATTTTGTTTTGGTTCCGCACAGGCACAGCAAATTTCAGGCAAGGTTACCGACGTCAATGGCCGCCCGCTACCTGCAGCTTCAGTATACCTTAAGGGCAGCACAAATGGCACCACCACTAATCAGGATGGCGCATACCGCCTTAACCTGAGTGCAGGCAATTACACCATGATTTGCGCGTATGTAGGATATAAAACTGTAGAGCGATTTGTAACTGTAGCACAAAGTGAACAGCAGCAGGATTTTTTGTTGGAAGCACAGCCCATGACGCTGGAAAATGTGGATGTAAAAGCCGGTGCCGAAGATCCTGCCTACGAAATAATGCGGCAGGTGATAGCGCGGCGCGAACAACATTTTACCGAAACAAAAACCTACTCGGCTGAGGTTTATATGAAGGGACTAATTCGGTCTAGAGCCATACCCAACCGGGTTTTCGGTGTAAAAGTTACCATGAACAACGATATTATTGACAGCAGTGGCAAGGGCATCATTTACCTCAGCGAATCGCTTACAAAATATTATGCCGACCTGCCTGATAAAAGCCGCGAAGAAGTGGTTTCGGCTAAAGTGAGTGGTAATAGCAGAGGGTTTGGATTTAATAGCCCTGCCGATCTTGAATTTAATTTATACCAAAACAATATTGATTTTAGTGGCGTAAGTAGCAGAGGTATCGTATCTCCGGTTAGTCAAAATGCTTTTCATTACTACCGGTTTGCTTATGCCGGTTCGTTTTTTGAAGATGGCAAGGAAATATTGAAAGTATTGGTAACGCCCAAGCGTCAGTATGAACCATTATTTGCCGGCGGATTTCTACAAATTATTGATGGTGAGTGGCGTATTCATAGTCTCTCATTAATGCTTACGAAGGCATCGCAAATTGAATTTGTAGATACACTTACCATACAGCAACAATATCTGCCGGTGGGCTATGCAGGCATACGCATGCCGCAGAATACAAGGGTAGAGGCTGTATTTGGTGCCCTTGGTTTTAAAGCTGATGCTGATTTTGTGGCGGTGTATAATAACTATGATGTACAGACTGATTTTGACGCGGTCTTCAATAGCCGTGTTATTAAAACCATTGATACCAGTGCCAATAAAAAAACAGAAGAATATTGGCAAACCATTAGGCCGTTGCCATTAACTGAAGAAGAAAATACCGACTACACTAAAAAGGAGAAGCTGGAAGAAAAATTTCGCAGCAAACCGTACCTGGATAGTTTAGATAAGGTGCGCAACAAATTTGGATTGGGCAAACTCCTGTTGCGCGGGCATACCGTTACGCGGCGCTACAAAAGGAACGTTTACGAGTTCCCCGGTCTGCTGCGTTCGGTAAGTTACAATACTGTAGAAGGCTGGGTGGCAGATTTTGCGCCTTCCTTTGCCCACAACGCCGATACGGGACGTTGGAGTTTTACTCCAAGACTGCGTTATGGTTTCAACAATACGCATTGGAACGCAATGGCTAGTTTCAGTAAAAGCATTGGCCAGTCGTACTACAAACGCTGGAACCTGAATGTATCAGGTGGCAAATATGTTTTTCAAATTAATCCGGGCAATCCTATTGATCCATTGGTCAATTCAATAAGCACCTTGCTATACACGGCAAATTACATGAAGATTTATGAGAAAGCTTTTGGGCAGGTGATTGCCACACGGCGCTTGCCCAATGGTTGGCGCGTATCGGCTGCCTTATCTTACGAAGACCGCATGCCCCTGAATAATACGGATACCACCTACAAATGGAATCAATTTGGTGAGCGCAGATTTACAAGCAACTATCCGGAAGAATTGCCGCCCGGCAATTTTGTGCGGCATCAGGCATTGCTTACCACCTTTGTTGTAAGGTATCAGCCGGGGGTGCAGTACATACAATATCCCGACAGGCGCATTCCTGTTGCCAGCGATAAGCCCGTATTTACGCTTGACCTTACCAAAGCCTGGGCCGGAATAGCCGGTGCCGATGCTGATTTTGGTAGATGGACCTTTAACATGCGCGACGACATAAATATGAAACTCGGCGGTGAACTGCGGTATAACCTCACGGCCGGTGGTTTTATACGTAACAAGGAAGTGCAGTTGCCCGATTGGATTCATTTTAACGGCAACCAAACGATTGCCGCCGCACCTTATCTGGAAAGCTTTCAATTGGCCCCCTATTATGCCAACAGCACCAAGGATAATTTTTTTACTACAGCGCATGCGGAGTGGCACCTTAATGGATTGATAACCAATAAAATTCCCTTGTTCCGAAAGTTTAACTGGAACCTTGTAGGTGCCGCAAATGCCTTTTTCGTGGATGCAGACAGGCATTACGTGGAATTTTCGGTGGGGCTCGAGAATATCTTTAAGATATTTCGCGTGGATTGGGTGACAGGTTATGATGCGGTTACCGGCAATACAAGCAGCCGGCTGGTGATAGGTGCAGGTGGCATATTTGCGCAATAGGGCATCTCTTCTTTTATCAAATCGCTAAACATAAGTCACCCGGCTCATAGTGGCATCCGGTTATCTTTGCGCCTCACACAACTTTAAACCAGCAATGGCGCTTATAAAATCAATTTCAGGCATCAGAGGTACAATCGGTGGTAAACCGGGCGAGGGCCTCACACCCATTGATATCGTAAAATTTTCGGCAGCATTTGCTTCTATTCTTCGGGAAGAGGCGGGTGTTGAAAGTCCTGCCATAGTTATTGGACGCGATGGTAGAATGAGTGGTCCCATGGTACAGCAGTTGGTAAGCAGCACGCTTGTAGCCATGGGATTCAATATTATCGATTTGGGAATTAGCACTACGCCAACTGTGGAAATAGCAGTGCCTGCAGAAAAGGCCTTAGGTGGTATTATACTTACCGCAAGCCATAATCCCAAAGAGTGGAATGCCCTTAAGCTGCTCAATGGCGAAGGCGAATTTATTTCCGCTGCATTTGGAAAACGTGTACTCGAACTAGGGGAAAGCCAGAATTTTCAGTTCGAAAGAGTAACAAGGCTGGGTAAAATAATTGCCAACGATAGTTATATGCAAAAGCATATCGACGCTATTCTTGCCTATCCATTGGTAGATAAGGCTAAAATTGCATCGCGGGGATTTAAAGTGGTGGTAGATGGCATCAACAGTTCCGGCTCAGTATTTGTACCGGCACTGCTGCGAGCGCTTGGAGTAGATGATATTACGGTTATTAATGAAAAAATAACCGGTGATTTTGCGCATAATCCTGAACCCCTTCCCGAGCATCTAAATGAAATAAGCAATACGGTGAGGCGTCTGAATGCCGATTTGGGTATTGTGGTAGATCCTGATGTAGACCGCCTTTGTTTTGTGTGCGACGATGGTAGCATGTTTGGCGAAGAATACACGCTGGTGGCGGTGGCAGATTATATTCTTAAGCACCGTCAAGGCAATACCGTAAGCAATATGAGCAGTACCAAGGCGCTAAAAGAGCTAACGCTAAAGGCAGGTGGCCAATATTATCCAAGCGCTGTAGGCGAGGTGAATGTGGTGGCCAAAATGAAGGAGGTAAACGCCGTAATAGGTGGCGAAGGCAACGGTGGCATTATTGTGCCCGATTTTCACTATGGCCGCGACGCGTTAATTGGTATCGGTTTGTTTCTGTCGCACC
>JAHEMO010000142.1 GCA_024643625.1 Chitinophagaceae bacterium | reverse complement strand
CCATTGGCTACAATGCCGCTGCCTACACCGGTACCCAGGGTAATCATAATAAAATCCTTCATACCACGGGCAGCACCATACATCATTTCACCTACGGCAGCCGCATTGGCATCATTGGTTAGCGAGCAAGGCAAGCCAAATTTAGCAGCCATTAATTCTGCCAGTGGCACTACACCCTTCCAGGGAAGATTAGGTGCATATTCCACGGTGCCTTTGTAGTAATTACCATTGGGTGCTCCTACGCCAAGTCCTTTTACGGCGGCTAAGCCTCCTACTGATTCAATAGCCGGCATTACAGCAGAATGCAGCAGATCAATAAATTTTTCAACTGACTTATACTTTCGGGTGCTGATAGCTCCCCTGTAAAAAATATCGCCACGTGTATTTACAATACCAAACTTGGTGTTGGTGCCGCCGATATCAATACCAACAGCATATTCATTACCAAGAGTAGAATTTACATTTGCTTTAGCCATAACTCCTCTTTATAAACTATATATCCAAATCAGTGGGCAACTTCGATTAATGCGAAGCTTCTACTGTCTTGTCGAAATCCAGACCCTGCTTTTGCAAAACCGAACGAAGCTTGATCGCCAAAAAAGCAAGGAACAAAAAACAAGCTGCTGCAACAAGATAAGAATTGTGAAGGCCAATAGCGCCATCGCCTACTGCGCCTTGTAATGGCGGTATGATGGCACCACCCAAAATCATCATGATAAGCATGGCCGATCCTTCGCTGGTATATTTTCCTAAACCACCAACCCCTAATGAGAAAATACAAGGCCACATAATGCTGCAGCATAACCCACCGGAAATGAAGGCAAACACGGAAATAATACCTGTTGTGAATACCCCGATAACCATAGCGATAGCGGCCAGGATACTAAGGGTTAGCAAGGTTTTCACCGGCTTTTCCTGCCCGTAAAAAAATGCAGCAATAGCAACCGCTATACAAATGGCATAAGGAAGAAGATTACCTATTTCGTTGCCATACAGATAATTTACAAACAGCACCACTCCAAAAGCTACAAACGGCACTATAACGGTGGCTATTTTCTTAGCCCCTGCCGACAGATTGAAGACACTGATGGCACCGGTCCAACGGCCAATCATTAAACTTCCCCAATACAGTGAAATATATTGTGAGATTTTGCTCTCATCGAGACCTTCGGCATTAAAATAACCGGGCTGCTTAAGCAATGCCCCAAAATTGTTATCAATGGTTACCTCAACTCCAACATAGACAAAAATGCCAAGCATACCGTAAATAAGCTGCGGATACTTCATGGCACCCCAGCCATGGCTATTTTTTTCTGCCTGTCCATTGCCATAAAAGAGAATACCAAATACCACCAGCATGGTGGCAATAAGCAACGTAAGCTTTGATATTTCCGTAAGCTGCCCTACTATGATGATAGCAATTATTAAACCCGTCATAGCAAGCAGTGACGCTGATGCCTTATTGGCTTTTTCAAAAGGCTCATCATTTTTACCATCCGGTAATTTGGAGAAAAGAAAAAACAAGGCAACAGCTGCAAAAACTGCGGCTACTATCAGGTAAAGGTTATTGATGTTGCGTACTGTAACTTCTGCCATATTGCTCCCCACAGAACCAAAAAGAAAGAAGCTTACAATGATGGGGCCAAGCGTGGTTCCCAATGAGTTTACGCCTCCCCCAAGATTCAGCCGGTGCGAACCCGTCGCCGGGTCGCCAAGCGATATGGCAAAAGGCTGCGCACAGGTTTGCTGTAACGAAAACCCAAGGGCTACTATAAATAAGGAACCCAATATGGCGTTGAATGAATTAGCATTGGCAGAAGGTATAATCAGCAGCGCACCAATTACTGAAATTAGCAAGCCGTATATGATGCCTCGCTTATAGCCGATTTTATTCACAATATCATATCCGACAATATTGGATATGATGAAGAGGATAAGTGACCCGATAAAATAAGCACCATAAAATGCAGACCCAATAAGTTGCGATTGAAACTGGGACAACGAAAAATGTGTTTTACAAAATGGGATCAATATGCTGTTGGAAGCAGCAATAAATCCCCAAAAGAAAAATACAATAACTAAGGTACCGAGGGCACCATAATTAGTAGGCTTGGCTGTTTCTGTCATAAGGCAATTGAAGCGTATACAATAGGGGTAAAAGTATAGGTTTTGATATTTGAAAAAACTTTTTTGATAAGCGGGCTATTAATTAATCTTTTTATATTTTGCTAACGCCGCAGTCCCCCTGATATTCGTGGCTACGCAATCATCCCCAATCTTGCAATTTTTATGGAAATAATACATGTAAGTGCAGAGTGCTATCCTGTAGCAAAAGCCGGTGGTTTAGGCGATGTGGTAGGCGCATTGCCCAAATACCAAACCAAACTGGGCCATGTAGCTAAAGTGGTAATGCCCATGTATCGCACTAAGTTTTTGTATGATAATGACTGGGAATTGGTGCACGAAGGCGGTGCATGGCTTGGCGGCACCTGGTTTAAGTATGCCGTCATAAAGGAAAAAACCAACAAACTCGGTTTTGATCTTTATCTGGTGGATGTAAATGGATTACTGGATCGTGAGAAGATTTACGGTTACGATGACGATACCGAACGTTTTCTATCTTTTCAGATAGCAGTGGTAAGCTGGCTGAACGAATGGGGGCATATGCCCGATGTGGTACATGTGCATGATTACCATGCCGGCCTTATTCCATTCTTTATGAAATATGCCTATGGCTTTGAAAACCTCCGTAGCGTTACCACCGTACTCACCATCCACAATGCACAATACCAGGGTTGGATGGGATGGAACAAACGGCACCTGTTGCCCGCTTTTGACGATTGGAAGAGCGGCATGCTCGATTGGGCCGATATGATAAATCCCCTGGCTTCCGGAGTAAAATGTGCCGATAAAGTAACCACCGTTAGCCCGAGCTATATGGAGGAACTGCGTTTTGCTGCCAATGGCCTGGAATCCTTATTTGAATATGAGCGGGGTAAATGTGTAGGCATACTTAATGGCATTGACAATGAAGTGTGGAATCCTGCCAAGGATCCATTATTACATACTAAGTACAGCGCCAAAACGGTTGTCAAAGGTAAAAAGGCAAACAAAGAAGCCTTGGCAGCGCAATACAATCTCGACCCCAAAAAACCACTTTTTGTATTTATAGGCAGGCTTGTGGGTGAAAAAGCGGCTGAAATATTGCCGGGAAGCATTGACCAGTCTATGACGATGCATGAGCAACGCTTGAATTTTATGATGTTGGGCAGTGGCGAAACCCGCGTCGAAGCTGCTTTACAAAGCCTCGTAGATAAATACCCCGGCAACTATGCCTGTTATATTGGCTATAATGAACAGCTGGCACATCAGTTATATGCCGCGGCCGATTTTCTACTTATGCCCAGCCGTGTAGAACCTTGCGGCCTCAACCAAATGTATGCTTTGCGCTATGGCACCGTACCTATGGTACGCAACACAGGCGGCCTCCGAGATACCGTCATTGACATTGGCGCACCCAACTTTGAAGGATTTGGCCTTGTATTTAATGAAGCTACCGCATGGGACCTGAACGAAAGCATAAACCGGGCAATGGGATGGTATTATGAGAAACCTGATATATTGCAGGCGGCCAGAAAAAAAATGATGGCTATTGACCATAGTTGGGAATCCAGTGCCGGAGCTTACCTAAATTTATACGCTCAATAAAAACGATATCGCTTGAAATTCTTCAGTCTTCGAAACGCTAACAAAAACAGCTTTGCCATGGCAAAAAGTACATTATCCATAATATTAGGTGGTGGTGCCGGAACTCGTCTTTATCCGCTTACGGCTAGCAGAAGTAAACCTGCCGTGCCAATTGCGGGAAAATATCGGCTGGTAGATATTCCTATTAGCAACTGCATAAACAGCAATATCAACCGCATGTTTGTACTTACGCAGTTCAACAGCGCGTCTCTCAACAAGCATATTAAAAATACTTACCAGTTCAGCGCCTTCAGCAGTGGATTTGTAGATATTCTGGCGGCAGAACAAACTCCCGACAATCCGGGTTGGTACCAGGGTACTGCCGATGCTGTACGGCAGTGTTTGCGCCATATTGTACAGCACGAAAGCGAGTATGTGCTCATACTCAGCGGTGACCAGCTATACCAAATGGACTTTCAGGAAATGATTGATAAGCACCGCGACAGCGGTGCAGATATAAGCATCGCCACTATTCCGGTTCCCGCCAGGGAAGCTACCGAGTTTGGCATTATGAAGGTAGACGAGCACGGGTTGATTAAGAGCTTTATTGAAAAGCCTGCCAAGGAATTATTACCCGAATGGGAAAGCGATACCGGCGAAGAAATGAAGAGTCAGGGTCGTCTCTATCTCGCCTCAATGGGTATTTATATTTTCAATCGTGATCTGTTGTATAGTCTGCTACTCGACACCCACAAGGAAGCCACAGATTTTGGCAAAGAAATAATGCCCAACAGCATTGAAAACAGCAAAGTGGTCAGCTACCAGTTCGACGGCTACTGGACGGATATCGGGAATATATACTCCTTCTTCGAGGCCAATCTCGCCCTCACCAAAGAAATTCCTCCGTTTAATTTATACGACAGCAAACATGGCGTTTACACCCGTGCCCGTATGCTTCCGCCGGCCAAAATAAGTGGCACGCAGTTGGAAAAAACAATTATTGCAGAAGCCAGCATTATTAATGCAAGCCGGCTGGAAAATTGTGTGGTGGGCATCAGAAGCCGCGTAGGCCATGGCACCACCATGGTGAACTGCTATATGATGGGCGCCGATTATTTTGAAACCCTTGAAGACATGGAAATGGCCCGCGAAACCGGGGTTCCTCCCATTGGCATAGGCGAAAGATGCTATTTCAAAAATTGCATCATCGATAAAAATGCACGCGTTGGTAATGATGTAAAAATAAATGGCGGTGACCATCTCAATCCCGTTGATCATGAACTATATACCATTAAAGATGGCATCGTAGTAATAAAAAAGAATGCCATTGTACCCAATGGTTTTCAGATATAGTCATTTCGTCATTCTAGAAAAGTCCGTCCGGTATTGCACCGGACGGACTTTTATGTTACAGCAGATATCAGTTAGAAAAAACGGCTATTTTGCACACTTAGCATTTTTCACCATTAACGCTTGCTTATGGCCGCTCCATCCGGTATCTCTTTAACCAAAGGCTCTAGTAAAAAGCCGATGCTTACCATGGCACAAATTGCCAATATGAGCGTAGGCTTTCTGGGTATTCAATTTGCATTTGGCCTGCAAAACGCCAACATGAGTCGCATCTTTCAAACCCTGGGTGCAGAAATTGACGATATCCCCATCCTATGGATTGCTGCACCGCTAACCGGCCTGCTCATACAGCCTGTTATCGGACATCTGAGCGACAAAACCTGGAGCCCAAAGTTTGGTAGAAGAAGACCCTATTTTCTGGTGGGCGCCCTGCTTGCATCGCTGGCGTTGTTGCTTTTTCCCAATGTACAAGCTCTTTGGCTTGCCGTTATTTTGTTATGGCTGCTCGATGCATCTATTAATATATCTATGGAGCCCTTCAGGGCTTTTGTAGGGGATATGCTGCCTGATAACCAACGCACTTCCGGCTTTGCCATGCAAAGCTTTTTTATAGGCATAGGTGCCGTAATCAGCAGCGTACTACCCTATTTACTTACGCAAATGGGCGTGGCCAACGAAGCCCCCAAAGGGATAATTCCGGATAGTGTAAAAATATCTTTCATGATCGGCGCAGCCGTGTACATGATTACCATTTTGTATACTGTGTTGACCAGTAAAGAGTATTCACCCGATCAACTAAAATCCTTTGGGGTAATAGAAGACGATCATGTGGTAAATATTAAAACCAGGCCCGACAAGTTTATGCGCAATGGCTTGCTGTGGTTAGCCATTGGCGCCGTACTAAGCCTTGGGCTGTACCTGTACAACCAACAGGCTGCTGAGCCTTTAAAGCAAGAACTATATGTGCTCACCATTGGTCTTGGTGTGTATGGCCTTTTTCAGCTGCTGGCATTTTTATTTGCCCGAAGTGGCAGCAAGAATGGATTCATTGAGGTAATGGACGATTTGAATTTTTTGCCCGACACCATGAAGAAACTGGCCATTGTTCAATTCTTTACCTGGTTTGCCCTCTTTAGTATGTGGATTTACAGCACACCGGCTTTGGCACAGCATATGAAAGGTACTACCGATGCTAGTTCGCAAGCCTATAATGATATGGGTAACTGGGTGGGAGTGCTCTTTGCCTTTTATAATGGCTTCTCCGCATTATTTGCTTTTTTATTGCCTGTATTAGCTAAGAAATTCGGCAGACCGGGTACGCACATGATTGCTCTGATTCTTGGGGGTATTGGTTTGATTTCATTTTACCTGTTTAAAAATGAAAACATGCTAATTGTAAGCATGGCATGCATTGGCATGGCCTGGACAAGCATTTTGGCAATGCCCTACTCCATGCTTACACAAGCATTACCGGCGCAAAAAATGGGCGTATACATGGGCATCTTCAACTTCTTTATTGTAATACCCCAAATATTAGCGGCCACGCTATTGGGCTTCTTAACCAAAAGCGTATTTGGCGGCGAAGCCATTTATACCATTGTGGTGGGTGGTTGCTCCATGATTGTGGCGGCCTTGCTTACGCTTCGTATAAAAGATAAATGATAGCTATGCACACTAAGAAACTGCTGCAATTCACCTTTACCCTAATACTAGGCATTAGCCTGTATAATGCCAACGCACAAACTAAAGTTTATCCCGGACATTGGTGGACGGGTATGCAATGGAATAAAGTGCAATTGATGTTGCACGAAGCCAATATTGGTCAATACGCCAATGCTAAGGTTGATTATGCCGGCGTAAGCCTTGCAGGCGTAACCACTGCGCAAAGTCCGAATTACTTGTTTGTAAATCTTGATATCAGCCCTGCAGCAGCGGCTGGTGTGATGCAAATTCAATTAACCGGCAATGGCAAAACCAAAACCATTAGCTACGAACTGAAGCCAAGAAGAAAAGGTAACGGCACCGCCTTTGCGCAGGGTGTGCGCAGCGAAGATTTTGTATACCTCATTATGCCCGACAGATTTGCCAATGGCGATCCATCAAATGATAAATTAGCGGGATACAAAGACCAGGTATGCGATAAAAACGATCCCAATATGCGCCATGGTGGCGATATACAAGGCGTAACCCAACATCTTGATTATCTACAAGGCCTGGGTGTAACTAGCGTATGGATGTGCCCTGTGATGGAAAACGATATGCCCGTGCAACAGGAAGCCGCAGGCCCCATAAGTGGATACCATGGCTATTGGATAACCAACCATTATGAAGTAGATAAACGCCATGGTGGTAATGCTGCATACAAACAATTGGTGGAGGCAGCGCATAGCCGTGGCATGAAAATTATTCAGGATGGCGTATATAATCATGTGGGCAATGAGCATTTCTTATTCAGGGATCAACCCTTTGCCGATATGTTCAACAATTGGCCTGCATACACGCCGAGCAATCACCGCGAAGAATCATTATTCAGTCCGTACAGCAATAGTGCTGATAAAAAAGTGATGCTTGACGGATGGTTTGTGCAACACCTGCCCGATCTAAATTTAGCCAATCCCTTTATGGCCAATTTTATGATTCAAAATGTGTTGTGGTGCACCGAGGAATTTGGCATTGACGGATGGCGTATTGATACGTACAAGTACTGTTATGAGCCTTTCCTCAACAACGTGAATGATGCGTTGTTGGCCGATTTTCCGCAGCTCACCATTTTTGGTGAAGCATGGTCTAAAACTGTTGCCGGCAGTGCCTATTTCGCCCGAAACAATATGGATGTAGCATTTAAACACAATTGCCCCGGTGTTACCGATTTTCCAATGCAGGCAGGTATGCTTTCCGCAATCAACCAAAACTATTCGTGGGAGGGTGGTGCCAATAAATTGATGATGAACCTGTCCGAAGATTTTCTCTATAAAAACCCTTTAGATAATTGCATTTTTCTCGACAACCACGACATGGATCGTTTTGTAACCATGGTAGGTGGCAATATGCAGAAGTATAAAATGGGTATTGGCTTGTTGATGACTTTGCGTGGCATACCGCAATTATATTACGGCACGGAATTGTTTATGCAAAATGATCAGGTGAATGGCGACGGTAAAAAACGTAACGATTTTCCAGGTGGCTTTGCCGATAAAGGAAAGCCCGGCGACAGGACAATGGCCATGCTCAATGACCAACAACGGGAAACTTTCCAATACACGCAAAAGCTGGCTCAATTCAGAAAAATATCAAAGGCTTTACAGGTTGGCAACACCATTACATTTCTGCCAAAAGACGGTGTATTCACTTATTTGCGGCAACACGGAAATGAATCTGTTTTGGTGATACTGAATCAAAGCGATAAGGCTCAATCATTTGCTACAGGCATGCTAAAACCATATGGTGCAATGACTAGTGCAAGAAATATCATCAGCCAACAAACAACACCATTAGGTAATGAAATAACTTTACCGCCCCAAAGCATTACTATACTTTCTCTGCAATAGTTGTGCAAGCAAAACCAGAAATGCTTTTTTATAAAACAATCGACCAAATCGTTCGATGTTTGCTTTCACTTGTCCCCCAATTCAGCGAACCCTGAATGGTTTTAATCAATGCATCCCTTGTGGTTGTAGCAGTCTTTCTGTCCGGCTGCGGAGCCTTCATTATGGTAGCTGTTGGCGTTTC
>JAHEMO010000008.1:21381-34404 GCA_024643625.1 Chitinophagaceae bacterium | reverse complement strand
GCGGGGTGCAAGTACGTATTTTATTGTTAAGCGAAGACTTTCTTCGCCCTAATTGCTTACTCTTTTTCGAATTCTTCCTGCAATATGCGGCGGAGTTCATCGATTGTTTCTTTTTCCAGATCGGTTCTGCGTTCCAATTCTTCGGAACTCAGTTGCAGCACATCCCGGGCAGTGTCGCAACCCACCTTTTTCAATTCGTCTATTACCCACTTGTCAATTTCGTCGGTAAATTCATCAAGGTCGATGTCGAATTCTTCCTCGTCGCCTTCAGAATCGCGGAACACGTCGATGTCGAGATCTGTGAGTTCGCAGGCCAACTTAATATTTACCCCTTTGCGGCCAATAGCCAGGCTTACCTGATCGGCGGGCAAATATACATCAGCTTCTTTGCGTTCGGTATCGATATTCATGCG
Organism: Chitinophagaceae bacterium; assembly: GCA_024643625.1. Taxonomy (GTDB): domain Bacteria; phylum Bacteroidota; class Bacteroidia; order Chitinophagales; family Chitinophagaceae; genus Phnomibacter. Next base: position 33,991 of record JAHEMO010000008.1, on the reverse strand, counting down.
TGTGATTTTTGCGGGCGTTAGCGCACGCTGAACCAGCAGCTGAATATTGTTGGTGAAAGGAATTACGTCGATATTCTCGTTTTTCAATTCGCGCACAATACCGTGTATACGGCTTCCCTTCATGCCTACGCAGGCACCTACAGGGTCTATGCGATCGTCAAAGCTTTCTACAGCTACTTTGGCCCTTTCGCCGGGTTCGCGTACTATTTTGCGAATAGAAATGAGGCCATCAAAGATCTCCGGTACTTCAATTTCGAGCAATTTGGCTAAAAATGAAGGGTGGGTGCGGCTAAGTATAATGACGGGATTGTTATTTTTCAATTCCACCTTCTTAACCACAGCTTTCACTGTGTCGCCCTTCTTAAAGAAGTCCTGAGGTATCTGTTCGCTGCGTGGCAGCAATAATTCATTGCCATCTTCGTCCATCAGCAGCACTTCTTTGCGCCATGGCTGGTACACTTCGGCCGTAATCAAATCGCCAATGCGGTCGGCATATTTTTTTACAAGTACGTTTTTCTTGAGGTCGCTTATGCGGCTGGCCAGGGTTTGCTTGGCGGCCAAAATGCTGCGGCGGCCAAAATGTTCCATGTTTATTTCTTCGAAGAGTTCTTCACCTACTTCAAAGTCGGGTTCAATTTTTGTGGCTTCGCTGTATTCAATTTCTGCCAGCGGATCCATCACCTCGCCATCTTCCACAATCATACGGTGGCGCAAAATTTCGAGGTCACCTTTTTCTGCGTTTACAATTACATCGAAGTTTTCATCGCTGCCGTATTTTTTGCGCAGCAGCGTTTTAAAAACGTCTTCCATTACTTTCATCAGGGTAGGACGGTCAATATTCTCTTCGTCTTTAAAATCCTGAAAGGCTTCAATTAAGTTGATGCTTGCCATGGTTTTGCGTATTACTGTTCTAAAAACTATTTACTATGGTTAAAACCGCACTTCAACCACTGCCTTTTTAATAAGGTCGAATGGTATGGTATGCGTTATGGTTTCTGCTTTTTTCCCTTTTCCCTTTACTTCCTGTACTACAATATGGCCTTCGTCAACAGTAGTAAGTTCGCCCTCCAACTCCCGGTCGTCAGTTGTTTTAACTGCCAGCCAACGCCCAATATTTTTTACATATTGTCTGCGCAGCAAAAGCGCTTCACCCACACCGGCACTGCTTACCTCCAGCGAAAAGTCGCCATCGGGGAACAATGCTGCCTCTTCCAAAGCGGCGTACAACTTGCGGTTTAGCTGAATGGTGTCTGATACCGTTACACCTTGGTCGCCATCCAAATAGACCTTTACGTTATTGGTGGGCTTTATGCGTATCTGTACCAAAAAAATGCTTCCCGCTGCATCCAGCAGGGCATTTGCCATCGATTCCAGTTGTGCAATTAATGCTTCCTTAGCCATTGCGTTTCAGTTGGGGGCAAAGGAAAAGGGAACGACTCCGTTCCCTTTCATCTTCGTCATATCCGTTGCAAATGTAAGCGAAAGCTGCTGAATTGTCCAAAAACCAACTTGGGCAATTCTTGCAAAGCTTTCCCAATATCTTTTTTGCCGCATGTGTAATCATAATACCTGCTGCTGTTTTTAACAGGATTTAGCTATCCTCCATCTTTATTTTTACGCGGCTATTATGACATACTTATTTCTCATCCTGTTTTTGTACATCATGTATCGGTTTATTGTAGGTTTTGTGATACCTGTATCACGCGCCACCAAAACCATGCGGCAGCAATTTGCCGATGTAAAACAGCGTATGGAGCAGGAGCAGCAGCCTTCAGGCGCCAGTCATCCTACGGAAAAGCCACGCTACGATGTAGAAGGCGAGTATATTCCGTTTGAAGAAGTGAAGTAGCTATTTCCCCTTCGTTTCTTGTTGTTCAAGGCGATATTTAACTATCAGGCCACCACTTTTTTAAAGGCTTGCGGGTACAAACTCAGGGCTTTTTGGTGCAGGGCTTTGTAATAGGCATAGTAGGAGTGGAGGCCTACCGACGCCACGGTTATTATGGCAATAGTGAGGTAGTACCGCCAGTTGCCTATTTGAAAATTATTCTCATCGCCTATCCGGTTGCTAATCCAGAATTGACCATAAAGCATTACGAATATCAGGTAATGCTGTAAGCCATTGGTGAGCAGGAGTTGCCGCGTTTGCTGCTTTTTAAGGCGAGCCATGCGGGCGAGATAATACATTTCCAACACTACCAAACCGATAAATGCAGCAGCCAGTACCGTCCACCAAATGTTTTGAGGCATTAGCGTGCACAAGAAATGCAGCGCTGCAGCCAAGAGGAGGGTAACGGCAACTTTGGGCAGGGTAAAGTATTGTTTGAAAAATTGAAGCCGCAAGCGGCGATTGCTTTTTTCGAGTTGTCGTTGCTTTTCGGCTACTACCGGAGCAAAACCGGCAACGCCAAAACTTCGGTGAATTTGCTCCACGGTTGCTTCGAAGGGTGCGTTTGGCTCGGTTTGCCAGCGTTGTTCTACTGCTGACGCCAGATGATCCACCAATTCGGTCTGTAAGTCGTACCAGGGTACATAATGCCTGGCACAAAACTTATACAGCCAGTCTGTTTGTTCTTTGCTTACGGTTCTTTCCATTGCCCTGTTCTTTTAAGCTGTTTGCGGTTTTAATATCAGTTGCAGGTGTTGCACAAAGCGCTGTAAGCCATCAAGCGCCTGCGCTGTGGCTTTTTTACCATCCTGGGTAAGGCTATAATACTTGCGTTGCCGGTTTTGCATGGTTCTTAGGTCGGTTTCTACCAGTCCGCTGCTTTCCAGTTTATGCAAAAGCGGGTACAGGGCACCTTCGGTTATCTGAATGTCGCCAGCCGTAAGCGTTTTTACCATTTGGGTAATTTCATAACCATACAGGCTACCGTGCTCCTGCAGCAATTTCAGGATTATTGGCTCCAGCAATCCCTTTAAGTATGCTTGTTGGCTCATGCGGCAAAAATAGGGAGATGCATAATTTTCTTAGGTATAATTTTTTAAGCATTAGGAGAAGCAGTTTTGCTTATGCATCAGCTACTACCCGCCACAACCTATATTAGCTAATAAAGCATAGCTGTATGAAGATAATACCGGTGTTTCGCATGTTTGATGAGCATAAGGCCCGCGAATTTTATGGGGAATGGCTGGGTTTTACTATCGATTGGGAGCACCGGTTTGAACCCGATACACCGTTATACATGCAGGTGTCCAAAGATGAGTTGGTGCTGCATTTGAGTGAGCATTATGGCGACGCCAATCCGGGCAGCAATGTGCTTGTAATGGTGGATGATTTGGATGCCCGCCTGGCTGAATTACAGTCGCGGCCCTACAAATACTACCGTCCCGGCATTCAGGAGCAGGAATGGGGATTAAGAGAAATGAAATTGCTGGACCCCTTTGGCAACAAAATTGTTTTTGCCGAGACTATAGCACCGTAGGCAGCAACTGCTCCAGCCATTGGCCCTGCGGCAGGTGTAGTATTTGCAAACCTGCCGCGACTGCACCGGCCAGGTTTTTAGGCGTATCGTCTACAAATAATGTTTCATCAGCTACCAATTGGTGTTGTTGCAGCACGGCTTCGTAGCATTCTACATCGGGCTTGCGCAAACCAAGCTGGTGCGAATAGTGCGCATGGTGAAAATAATCATCGAAAATCAGCCCGTTGGTAGTTGTGGTATAGCTATTGGTAAATGCCTCCCAGTGAATTTGATTGGTATTGCTCAGCAAGTAAATTCGGTATTGCCGGCGCAACTCCGGTAGTATGGCAATGCTGTTGGGTCTAAAATCGCCAAGCATGGCATTCCATGCCTGTTCAATGGTTGGGTTGCTCATCGAAAGACCGGTTTGCAATCGCAGACCGTCGTAGAAATCCTGTGGCAATATGGTGCCTGTTTCCAGTTGCGCAAATAAGGGATTGCTGTAGGCTTGCTGAAAATAATTATCGAAATCTGTAATGCCGGCGGCAATAAATGCATCACGCGTTTTGTGGTAATGTATGTCGATAAAAATGCCGCCGAGATCAAAAATAATATTGCGAATGGCCATAGTTTGTTTATTGCTTGCGCTGCGAAAATAACCACGGCAATAAATCGGGTTCAGCAAATGCCGAATCCCAACTGTTGTGGTTGGCATTGGGATATAAGGTGTAGCGCACTTTTTTGCCACTTGATTTTAATGCCTTTACCATCCGTTCACTATGCTGCGGGTCCACCACATTGTCTTTGGCGCCATGAAATATCCACCACTGTTTTGTAGTAATGGTGGCGGCTGTAGCGGGATTAGCGCCGCCACAAATGGGAAAGGCGGCAGCAAATGTGTTAGGCATTCGCCGCACCAATTCAAAGGTGCCCATGCCACCCATGGACAAGCCGCCCACATACACCTGATCTTTTTTTACCGGCAGGCTATCGAGTACGTAGCCTACTAAGAGTTGCAGCAAGTTCATGGTAGCGGTAGGCATACCGCCTGGTTGGAATACATGAAACCTGTTTGTACTATCGTAGATGCGCATCACATTGCTCCAATAATGGTTGCTGCTGCATTGCGGCATAATAACAATAGCCGGAAATTTTTTGCGCAAGCTATCGTTGGCAAATAGTTTTGCGCCATGTATCAGTTGCTTTTCATTATCGCTGCCACGCTCACCCGCACCATGTAAAAAAAAGACAACGGGGTAGGATTGACCGCTATTGTAACCCTGCGGGTACAAAATACGCCACGGCAGTGTATCGCCATCAGATACAAGCCAGCGTTTTTGGTAAGCAGCCTTGTAATCCGTTTGCGCTGAAGTACCAGGACCAAACATTATCAAGGGGAGAAGAAGTAAGCAACACTTTTGCATAGTGGTATATTTTAAGTGAATTACTGAAAGTTGCTGCGCAGTAATCCAAACACTTTTAAACTTACGAAGCCTGACGGCAGTTTTTCTGCATCGCGAAGCAAACCTTCGTAGCTAAAGCCCAGGCGCAAGGGGATAGCGGCGCTTTTTTCATTCTTCTCCGCGCAGCGAATTTCGAGGCGATGCAGGCCAGGTTGTGTAAAGCATTGTTGCACGATTGATGTACAAGCAGCAGTCATAATGCCGCGGCCTTGCAGACTTTCGTCGAGCCAATAACCAATTTCAGCATGTTGGTTAAAGCTGTTTATTTTATATACCCCAATGCGACCTGCCATTTGGCCATTCACCCGTATTACATAGCCATATTCGTTGCCTGCATTTTGCCGTGTTTTGCAGCCACTTATATACTGCTCTGCATCCTTTAGTTGCAGCATGTTATCTACCCATGGCAACCATACACTAAGGTATGGGCGTTGTTTGTCTATCAACTTCATCAATGCAGCAGCATGCCGCATATTTATCAATTCCAATTGCACCTGTTCATTTACAACAATGGTTTCTGGCAATACAAATCTTGGGCTTGTCATTATTTGTTTAGTCTTTCGTGCTTTCTCCTACAAAATAATCTTCCTTGTCGCGAAACAACACGTTGAATGTGGTAAGCGATCCATACACGCGGGTGATGTACTGCTGCAAGTTTACCTTATCATCGTCAGTAAGAATTTTATGGCTGTTGATATGTTGCTCCAATACCCGCAGCCTGTCGCGCAGCATTACTATTTTATGGAAAAATGTATCAATAGGAATGTCTTTTGGTTTAAGGTTAGTATCAGCGGGCTGTAGCAGCATGGTGCCGCCGCGGAATTTATCAGCCATATGCACTGTCTCGCCAATGCCATTCCATTTGCGTAGTATTTGCAACAGACTCTTTTCTACATCACTTGTCGTTTCCAGTTCAGCATGTACATCCTCCGGAATAATTTCTTCCAATGCATCATCATCCTTTGCTATTTCCTTTACTCCGGTATGTATAAACGAGATCAGATAGCTGGCATAACGAATACCCACGATAACGCCAGGGCCGTATTGGGTATGCTGCAGTCTTGTACCAATACCTAATTGTTGTTGCTCACTCATATTATTAATATTTAAGGCAGTTTCTTTTTTTGCGAAAATAACCAGGGCAGCAGGTCAGGCTCGGCAAATGCTGCATCCCAACTGTTATGATTGGCATCCGGATAGACGGTAAATTTTACATCTTCCTCCTTTTTTATTTTGCGCAGGCCGTTTACCATGGTTTCGCTAAAGGATAGCGGTACTACATTGTCTTTGGCACCGTGAAACACCCAGAAATTAGCATCGGATATTGTAGATGCAGTGGCTACATTACCGCCGCCGCATATAGGTATAGCGGCTGCGAAAGTTCCTTTCATGTGCCGCAGTATTTCAAAAGTGCCCATACCACCCATGCTTAATCCCATTACATAAATCTGATTAGTTTTTGCGTTGCCGGAGCCTATCAAGCTATCCATGAGGTTAATAACAAGTTTCATAGTGCGCCCCGGTGGATTCTGCAGAGAAAATGCCATAGTGGGCTTGCCGGTGCTATCGCGATTGAAGTCAATATTGGGCCAAAAATCGTTAGCGGGGCATTGCGGAAAAATGACAATGGCAGGGTATTGTAACCGGTTGATGCTATCGGCAAATAGTTTGGCGCCATGTATCAACTGTGCTTTGTTGTCGCTACCCCGTTCGCCTGCACCATGCAGAAATAGGACAACGGGATATTTCTTTTGACGATTAAAATCTATGGGCAGCAATTGCCGGTAGCGAAGGGTGTCGCCCTGTTGTATTGAAGTATGTTGGGTATACATACTTTCTACCGGCTGCGCTTTAGCGCCAATCAGCAGGCAAATCATGCATAGCATGAGCAAAATCTTATGCATAAATATCAAATTATTGCTGGATAACTGTGGATGATAAATGTAAGGCATTCAACTTGCAGCCTGCTTTGCATTTGCTATCCTATTTTTGATTGCCTGCGCATGCGGCAGGGCATGCTTACATTTACCTATAATCATTATCATCTGTGGCCACAGCACAATCTATCTCAGCCCCCAAAAATATTTTTATCAGCTACCGCAGAGCCGATACCGGCGGCGAAACTGGCAGATTGGTAGATCATCTGCAGCAGGTATTTGATAAGGATCAGATTTTTATGGATGTGGAAAATCTGGAACCCGGTATGGATTTTACCGAAGCGCTTACTAAGAACCTGAAGAAATGCCATGTGTTGCTGGCAATAATTGGCAGGCAATGGCTCGGCGAGACCAATGGCGGCGGGCAAAACAGATTGCAGCAGGAAGGCGATTGGGTACGCAAAGAAATTGAGACAGCTATAAAACGCAATATTCGGGTAATACCGGTGTTGGTAGATGATGGTAAAATGCCTGACAAGGCCGATCTGCCGGAGGGCTTGCATCCATTGTTAAACCGGCAGGCACATATTATTAATCATGCAAGTTTTAGAGCTGATACGGAAAGATTAATTGATCTGTTGAAAAAGATTGGCGTCGAAGAAAAGAATGTCGCGCCCGTTACTACAAAGACATCCGCAGGCATGCCCTGGGTGAAAATAATTGGAGGAATTTTAATACTCGGACTAATAGCTTTTGCCGTGTGGCAATGGCTATTGAAGCCGGTTGATCCGCCGGTTGATCCCGGCAAAACTAACGTTGCAGATTCCCCACAAATAGTAAATACGCCTACGGTACCCGAAACAACTGTGACCAAACCTGATAAGCCAATTGAGTTGTTACCGCTTGGTGCCATTTATGCCAAACCATTTACCGGTTTGTGGAATGATAGCGCGGGAAAATTCACGGTTTATATTTCGCTGAGTGGTGATTCGCTTTTGCTTACGCGAAAAAATAATGATAAGGCAGAATGGAAAGGTGTGGGAAGGGTAAACAGCAGTCGTACGATGAAATTTACCATGCAATCCGGAGATGGCAAGATTGTTCCTGGTAGCGCCACTATGCCAGATAGCAATACCATTAAAGGCAGCATGACCATGCCCCTTGCACAGTTCAAGATAGCGCGCCCGTTTGTGTGGAAGCGTGTGAAACTGATACCTGTCAATCGCAAACTGCCGCAAAAAGCGGTAACGACAAACGCGCAATAATAACGTGTTGTAAATACTAACGGCATACAAGCAGTGCGCCTATATGCCGCATAGCAAACTAATACTCTGGTTTTATTTTGACCATTGCATGCGTAGCTTTTGCACTTTAGCACTACTGCCACCAATCATTATATCAAATTCACCAGGTTCCCAGTCGTACATCAAATCGTAATTGTAAAATTTTAGTTGTTCAGGTGTTATGTTGAATGATACTGTTTTTGATTCGCCCGGTTGCAGACTTATTTTTTCAAATCCCTTTAATTCTTGTAAAGGTCTTGTGGTGCTGCCCACTACATCGCGTAGATACAATTGTACAACTTCTTTGCCAGCAACTTTGCCACTGTTGGTTACTGTAATGCTTGCTGTTAGTGTGCCATTGCCTTGCATATTAGTACTGCTCAATTTCATATTGCTGTACGTAAAACTGGTGTAACTAAGGCCATAGCCAAATGGATATAGCGGTTCATTGGTAACATCGAGGTAGTTGGTTTTAAATTTTTGAAACCATTGTCCTTCCGGCAGCGGACGGCCGGTGTTTTTATGGTTATAAAAAAGTGGAATCTGTCCTATGTTTTGCGGCCATGTAGCTGTGAGTTTGCCAGATGGATTTACAGCACCAAACAATACGTCACCAATAGCCATGCCCGCTTCGCTTCCCGGAAACCAAACGTTTATTATAGCCGGAAAATCTTTTGCTTCTTGGCTAATATCCATTGGCCTGCCGGCAAACAGTACAATTACAATAGGCTTTCCCGTTTTTTTAAGTGCCTGCAACAAATCTTTTTGCGCCTGCGGTATTTGAATATTGGTGCGGCTGCTGCTTTCGCCACTCATTTCGGCACTCTCGCCTACTGCCGCTACAATAATGTCGGCATCAGCCGCAGCACGAACAGCATCGGCTATCAGATCGCCGGCCGGCATATCAATCCTATTGAGGGATTTGCCAAACATGCCGGCTCTTTCTTCAAATTTTGCGTCCTCCGACAGGTTGCTGCCGCGGGCAAAACTAATATTGGTATTGGGTGCAGTCATTTGCATGCCCGATAGTACCGGAATCGCTTGTGCATGTTCGGCGGCTACAGTCCAGGTGCCGGGCATGTTCTGTGCATTATCGGCCAGCGGGCCTACCAATAATATTTTACTTGTCTTTTTCAGGGGTAAGATATTACCGTCGTTTTTGAGCAATACCATCGATTCGGCAGCAATTGTCCGTGCTTCGTTTCTGTGTGCCTGCGTATATATTTCTTTAGCTGCCCTTGCCGGATTGCAATAACGGTAAGGGTCATCAAACAAACCAAGTTTGTATTTGGCTTCCAGTATGCGGCGGCAGGCGGCATCTACCTGCGCGGTATTTACAATTCCCTTTTTTATGGAAGCGGCGATGGTGTTGAGCAGAGCATCGCTCACCATGTCCATATCAATGCCGGCATTCAATGCACGGGCAGCCACAGTGGCCGTATCGCCAATACCGTGCTCTACCATTTCGGCAATGCCGGTATAATCGCTTACTACAAAACCATTGAAGCCCCATTGCCTGCGCAGCACTTCTGTCATCAGCCATTTGTTGGCCGTGGCAGGCACGCCGTCTACTTCGTTAAACGATGCCATTACGCTGCCAGCACCGGCATCTACAGCTGCTTTGTAGGGTAGAAAATATTCGTTGAACATCCGCTGCCGGCTCATATCGGTTGTGTTGTAATCTCTGCCCGCTTCGCTTGCACCATATAATGCGAAGTGTTTTACGCAAGCCATAATGGTATTGTCTTTGGCAAGGTTGCTGCCCTGATAGCCGCGCACCATGGCTTTTGCCACTTCACCACCCAGGTACGGATCTTCACCTGCACCTTCGGCAACGCGCCCCCATCTCGGATCGCGGCTGATATCCACCATTGGCGAAAAGGTCCATGATATACCATCGGCACTCGCTTCGGCCGCAGCTATTTGTGCGCTCCGCTCAATAGCCTGTATATCCCACGATGCACTAAGGCCCAATGGAATAGGGAAAATGGTACGATAGCCATGAATAACATCCATGCCAAACAACAGCGGAATTTTAAGTCTGCTTTGTTCTACCGCTATACGCTGCACGTCGCGTATTTTTTCTACGCCTTTAATGTTGAACAGGCCACCAACCTGTCCATCGCGTATTTTTTTGGCAATATTGGTATTGGCAGCCTGCCCGGTTGTGATATCCCCTGCCGCTGGAAGATTGAGTTGCCCCAGTTTTTCTTCTAAAGTCATTTTGCTCATCAGGTTGTCTATAAACGACTTCATGGCAGCGGGGCTGCCGGCAGGTTGCTGTGCTATGGTTAGCAGAAAAATTGAAGAGCCGATAGCTAGCAGCACAATCTTTTTCATGGCATGATTTTTTTTGCGGGAAGGGGAAGATAGGTTAATGCGGTAATTGGACAGGTAAAGGCAAACCCATGTTTTTCAAAAAACGTTTTCAGGTCAGCCGGTTGGTATATCCGTTTGTTGTTTCCGGATCTGATTGATAGCAACTTTTGCAATAGCGACAGCAATCGTGGGGTCGCATCATTTCTTTTTTTGTTTGTTGTAATAATCAATAAAGGGCGTAAATGTTTTGGCCCAAATCTTATAGCCATTGCCATTCATATGCAGGCTATCTGCCGAAAATATTTCGGGAAGAGGGTATCCTTTTCCGTCAAGCATGGGATTGTACACATCGGCGTAGGCAAAATTTTGCTGACCGCTTGTCCAGGATGCTATTTTTTTATTAGCCGCAGCATACAGCGGCATCCTATGCCTGCGCAATGGACTTGGCTTCATACTGATGTAAATGATGAGTGCATTACGGTTGCTTTTTCTTATTGATTTTAGCAAAGCAATGGCCCGGTTAGCCACCGTATCGGGCAATAATGTAGAATCTTTGGCAAAATCATTTTCGCCCACATACACCATAATCATTTTGGCCTTATAAGGATTGATGATATCGCTTTGATAACGCATGATATCCTCCACCGTAGCGCCGCCTACGCCACGCTGAATAACAGGAATACCTTCAAAGTAATAGGAAATATTGGGCCAAAGCCTGATAGACGAGCTGCCCACAAACAATACAGCATCTTTAGGAGGCATGCCAATGCTATCCGATTGCTTAAAAGCCTCTACTTCTTCAAAGAAGGGAGGCTTATCCGTTTGCGTATAAGCCGATGCACAGCTTAATAGCAATAATACAAGTACCGATATTTTCATTATTCAACTTTTGTGGGTGCAGTCCGTTCGCTAACACCATTTTCATTAATAGATTCAATGCTGTAATAATACGTGCTTTGAGCATCCATGGCCTTCATCCAATATTCATTGTTGGCATGTACCATAATGCTGTTGTACATTTTGTCGGGTGCAGTACCGTAGTAAATATGGTAAGCAAAAGCATTATCAACAGGCCTCCATTTAATAAATGCGCTTCGCTTATCCTTTTCGGTGCGTAGCACGATAAAGCCATCAACAGCAGAGGGCTTGTTACCATTGCCGTTGCCAAAAACCCGTAGTCCGCTGATGGCAAATTTTCCGGTAGGCATATGCAGGTTTTCCAGTTTTATATAGCGCGCCTGTACTGGCTGCGGCAATTCAACATAGTCGTGTGGCACATCGGTTTTGTTCTTGCTTTTGTCTACCAGTATCTCCCATTTTTTACCATCGGCCGAATGGTAGATGATGTATTGGTGATACTGATTATTGATTTTACCCAGCCGGTTGCTATCTACATCCTGATCGGCATAGTTAATTTGAATGGCGCGCACAGTACTCATTGTTCCCAGATCGGTTTGTATGTATTCACCGGCATTGCCCGACGCAGCACTCCAGTAGGTTTTTATCAGTTCGTCTACCGCATGATTGGCCAGATGCCCCCCTAAAGTAGAACTAACGGTTACCGGCTTGGCGTAGTTGAGTAACATCCAACCAGTGAAATACGGCGATTTACCCTCACGGCCATAGGATGTGTTTGCCATTCCGCTATGTGGGATATAATGCGGATAGTCGCCAAATGTGGTATTGCAATACATAACATCATCAGCATCAAAACCCGCAGGCCATATGCCCAATCTTCTTTCAAAAGTATTTTTAACGGAAACTACAGTAGTGGAAATATGCCAGTACTGACCAAATATATCCTGAAATGTAGCGCCATGTCCTGCACCGCGTACAAATCCGCCTAACTTAAAACTCAATGGGTCTGGCTGCGCCTGAAAAGGACCTAACGCAGATGTTCCCACCAACAGTCCATCGGCATAGCCGCTGAATTCTGTGCCGGGAGCGCCATACTGCAAGTAGTATTTTCCTTTGTATTTTGTCATATGGCTGCCTTCAATAAATGGATCGAGAAAGGTATTGTCCATATGTTCGCCAAAGCGTTGCCAGCCAAAGCGCCACGGTTCCAGCAAATACATTTCCTTACGTGCGCCCTGGGGTTGCATAGTGCGCCTGTCCAATTCTACCCCATACATGGGGAATTTATTGCTACTGCCATTGTACATGTAAAAACGTCCATCATCATCAGTAAAAAATGATGGATCCCAGCCCCCAATGTTAAATGAATCTACCAGCGGTTTCCATTCGTTTGCCTTTGGGTTGGT
>JAHEMO010000008.1:0-21281 GCA_024643625.1 Chitinophagaceae bacterium | reverse complement strand
CTATCAGCAGTATGCCGGCTACCAGTTCTGCACACTTGCCTATATAGGGCAGCGCAGGCGTTTCTTTAAAAACATCCCAGGTTAAATAGCCTGCCATTTTTTCGTTATCCATTATTTCCCAGCCATGTATGGTCAAAAATATGCCCAGTGTGATACGCATAATAGCCAGCAGATTTGCATAAGGCCATGGCGTAGCCGAAAGAAATTTTTTCATAAGGGTCATAAATTTTGTTTTTTCAGTTCATCTGCTGCAAAGTGCGCAGCTCTTGCTGTTAATGCCATGTATAATATGCTGGGGCTTTGATTGCCGGTACTCGTCATGCAGGCACCATCAGTTACAAAAACATTTTTGCATTGATGCAATTGGTTGTTTGCATTCAGCAGAGATGTAGCGGAATCATTACCCATTCTTACGCCGCCCATTTCATGGATATCAAGTCCCGGCGGCTGCTTACTATCGTAGGTGGTAATATCTTTTGCACCAGCAGCCTTCAGCATGGTTTCGCCCTGCTCCAAAAAATCAGCTACCATGCGGTCGTCGTTATCATCATAATCAACTGATGTAATCAGCAAAGGAATGCCATACTTATCTGTTGCATTGCTGCTTAGCCTTACGTGGTTGCTAAGTTTTGGAATGGTTTCGCCTTGCATGTACATATAGGCGCCCCATGGCCCAGGTTCTTGCAAAGCATCTTTATAAGCTGCGCCAATGCCATCGGGCAAATCGGTATCGAGCCGCTGCCGGTAGGCGCCACTGAATATGGTGTAGCCCCCCACAAAATCAGTGTCCAGGGTTTTTAGGTTTCTGAAGTTGGGTATTACACATTCGGCAGGTTTGCGGGCTTTATAATATTTATCTGTAAAGCCGTCAAAGCTGCCACCCATGCTGCCGCGATAATTGTGAAAGGCAATGTATTTACCCAGCAGGCCGCTATCGTTTCCCAGTCCTGATGGAAAGCGGTTGGATGTGGAGTTAAGCAAAATCAGGTTTGTATTGAGTGCCGAAGCATTTACAAATATGATGCGGGCAAAATATTCGGTTGCTTTTTTTGTATGCGCATCTATCACACGTACGCCGGCTGCTTTTTGCAATTGCTCGTCATATAGGATACTGTGTACAACACTGTCTGGCTTTAGCGTGAGGTTGTTGGTTTGTTTTGCCCATGGCAAAGTGCTGGTAACACTACTAAAATAGCCGCCAAAGGGACAGCCACGCATGCACAGGTTTCGGTTTTGGCATTGCCCGCGACCCTGCTGCTTATGCAATGCCGTTGGCTCCGTTAGTTGTGCCCAACGTCCGGTAATATAATGGCGGTTAAATTTTTCTTTTAGTGTGCTGCGTAAATGTTGCTCTACACAGTTTAGTTCATATCCGGGCAAAAATTCACCGTCGGGCATGGACTCAATGTTTTCGACAGAGCCACAAACGCCGGCAAATTTTTCGGCATGGCTGTACCATGGCGCAATATCGCTGTAGCCAATGGGCCACGCTATGCCATAGCCATATCTTTCGGGTGCTGTAAAATCCCAATCGCTCCATCGCTGGCAACTTCTTCCCCATGTAAGCGATTTGCCGCCCACCTGATATCCTCTTATCCAATCAAAGGGTTTTTCCTGTATGTAGGGATGATCTTCGTCCTTAATAAAAAAATGTGCCGTGTCTTCGGCATAGCCGGCCGCCCTGCTTATGAGGGGATTGTTGTTTGTGTCAGCCAATGGGTAATAGCCACGATGGGGTAGTTCCCAGGGATTCAGGTTGTAAGTAGGGTAGTCTTTGATATGTTCAATATTTCTTCCCCGCTCTAATACCAGTGTGCTTAGCCCCAGTTCGCAAAGTTCCTTTGCCGCCCAGCCACCACTTATTCCGCTACCAATTACGATGGCATCGTAGGTATTGGCTTGCCTGCCTTTGGAATTAATATTGACTAAACTACTATCTGACATGTATTGCTTTCCTGTTGAAGTCCGAAATGTAAGTGCTTAATCAATGCAGCGTTCTGCTACTCATTTTGCTATCGTAAATTTTTCAGCATCCAACCAATTCAGCGTAGGTAAATATTTTTCTTCATCTATTTATGCTAGTTAGCTTGGCATGCATAAAATGCATTTGATGCTTTTACTCTATTCTGGTATTAGTAGCCTTCAAAGCCCAATACTTGTAAGCCTTTTTTTATTTCCGGTGCCGACATAAATAATCTCCACAGCAATCCGCTGCGATAGTTTTCCATCATTACTACTATCGGTCCCTGATCAATAGCAAGATAGCGGGGCAAAAACCAATTGGCAGTTTCGCTGAACGCATCGTAAAATCCATACGGACCAAACAACTTATCGCCATAGGTTTCGTACCAATGTCGCATGGCTGCCATACTTTCTTTAGGTGTATAGGGAAACGATGACAGCGCCGCTGTTGGCGAAATGACGCCGAGGTCGCGGTTTTTAGCAGCAGTATGACCTGCATAGCCATTAATGCTGTAGCTGCTCGTCAGGCCCCAACTGTCGGCGCCATAACCTTTATAGCCGAGCGGATTATCAACACACCATTGGTAGTTGATACGGGTATGATCTACGTTGTGCTGCCAGTAATCAGCATACTTGTCTTTGAGATTTCTCGGGTCTAATGCCAAATAGGAATAATGCGCCCAAAACAATGGCCCTGTAATACCTGCATCACCCTGGTGATTCAAGTGTAGTGCTATGTTTTTATACCTGGGAGGGTTGTCGTTTATCCTGCCCTGCTGCGCCCAACCTTCGTGGTATACGCTTGCCGGTACACCATGCGCAGGTGACGATGCAGCCAACACATACATAATCAAACATTCGTTATAACCATGCACGGCAAAATTCATGCGCCAGCCATTGTTAGGACTCCAATGCCAGTACAACACATTTTGGCCTTGCCTATACCAATCAAATTCAACCGCACGCCATAGTATATCTATTCTTTTGGCCAATGCTTTCTCGCGTTTATTGCCTTGGGCATAGTATTGCCTGGCGCATAGCAACCCTTGCAGCATAAACGATGTTTCCACGAGGTCTCCACCATCATCGTATTTACTAAATGGTTTTACTTTTCCGGTATTGCCATCCCACCAATGTGGCCATGCGCCATGGAAACGATCGGCGGTTTCAAGGAAATGGACAATTTTTTCCATGCGCTGTAGTCCCTGTTCTTTGGTAATAAAACCACGTTCTATTCCTACCAATATGGCCATTACACCAAAGCCGCCGCCACCGCTTGTTACAACATGCTTATCGTTTTCAGGATAGATATTATCTGCATGAAATCTTTCGCGTGCCAATCCGCTATTGGGTTCTGCACCCTCCCAGAAATATTGAAAACTGCGTTGCTGCACCAAATTAAAAAGTGCGCTATCCGACAATTGTTTTTGTTGCGTATTTGCATAGGTTGCAAAAAAATGCAGCGCTAACACGGTAAGCAATATTTTGACGGTGCCTTGTGTTTTCATGACGGCCTGTTTACAGATAAGGAGCAGTAAAGCCAAGTTTTTTTAACCCTCTTTTGACCTCCGGTGCATTGCTTAGCAATTGCCAAAGCAGGCCGCTTCGATAGTTTTCGATCATGATAATTTGCGGACCCTGATCAATGGCGAGGAATGAAGAGGCAAACCAGTTTTCATGCAACGAGAAGGCATCTGCAAAACCATAGTCTTTCCAGATTTTATCGCCCAACACATAGTAGAAAAAACGCAGTGCATTCATACTCTCCACAGGTGTGTAAGGCAATGCAGACACAGCTGCAGTGGGTGCAATTACCCCGCGGTCGTTCTCCGGACTACTGGCGGTATATCCACCGGGTATGTCGCTGGCGGTGAGTCCCCATGTAGCGGCACTGTAGCCATAATAGCGCTTCGGATTATCGGCGCAGTAGCGTTGGTTAATGGTGCTGTGGGCAAGGTTTTGTTGCCAGTAATCGGCATACTTGTCTTTAAGTCCATTGGGATTGATGCCAAGAAAACTGTAATGCGAGAAAAACAAGGGGCCACCTTGTGCAGGCCCCAACGGCAATGGCGTATTGTAGTAGGTGTTGCCGTTGACCATTTGTCCGTTGCGTGCATAGCCCTGGTGGTAAACGGTATCGGGAATACTATATTGATTCGCACCTGCTGCGAGCACATAGGTTATCAGGCATTCGTTCCATCCATTAATCTTCAGGTTAATGGCCCAGCCATCGGTGGGGCTCCAATGCCAGTATAGCACCTGCTCATTATTTTTCCGAAACCAACTCCATTCAATGCCATCAAGCAAACTGTTGATATCCTGTCTGATTAGATTTTCGGTGCTGTTGTTTTGATTGCAATATTCACGCACCGTCATCAGACCCATGGCAAGAAAGGACGTCTCCACCAGATCGGCGCCGTTATCCTGCGCACTAAAGGGTATTACAGCTCCGGTACTGCCATTGAGCCAATGCGGCCAAACGCCATGAAATCGTTGTGCTTTTGTTTTTAAAAATTGAACGATGGTACTGAACCTTGCCAGCGCTTGTTGCCTTGTGATAAACCCGCGGTTGGTGCCCGCTACAATAGCCATCAGCCCAAAGCCCGACCCGCCGGAAGTAACGGTTTCGCCGCTTGAATTTCGCTCACGGGCAAGACCACTTACGGGGTGTGCAAAATCCCAGAAGTATTTAAAAGTTTGTTTTTGCACCAGCGTCAGCAAAGAGTCGTTGGTGATGACTGGAAACTTAAACGTACTATCAATACCCGATATAAACGATGCGGCGTAAGCCTGATTAATAAGGCCCCCTGCTGCCGATTTTACACTTGTGGCTATGGCCACAGTGTGGGTGCTAAGTCCTGTTATTTTGGCATCGGGGCGCATAAGCAAGATGCTGTCTGTGCCCTGCCAGCTTTGTGTTGCTGCCACTACGGCCCCGCTGCTATTGGTGATGGTGATACCATTTGCTGCCGATGCCTTATCGACCGCAGCAGAAAAAATAATTTTGATTTCCGGCTGTAGCGATACGCCAATGTTGCCGCCCAATGTATTGCCGTTAATGTCTGCCTGCAATACCCTAAGCCTGGCCGGAGGTTGCGGAACAGGGTCAGGCGTGCTGTCCTTACTGCAACCTACCATCGCCGCTGCAAAACCAATCAATATGCATAGCTTCCTCATATGGCTGTTGCTTTATAAAACCATTGTGGTGATAGAATGCGGCAATGCTTCCGTTTCAGCGGCCTTGCCATCTATCCACAAGTAATACGGCGTTTTTTTATCGCTTTGGTTCATCACCACTACCACAAGTTTGCCATCAGGATTTAAGAATGCTGTGGTGAGTAACTGACTTCGGCTTGCCGTTGCCGCTACACGCTTTGCACCGGGCTTTATGTACTTGCTGAAATGCCCGATATAGTAGTAGGCATTGGTGTAAATGAGCGATCCGGTTCGGGTATCAGCATGCACGGGTGCAAAGCAAAAATTCCCGACATGGTTGGGGCCACCGGTTTCATCAAGCAGTATATTCCAATCTGTAAAACCTACCATGCCATTGTTGAAATCATGTATCATGCTACGGCCATATTCTTCGCCAAGCGACCAGGCCTTATAGCGTGTGGCATCAAAACTTTCGGCGCAACCTTCGGTAAAGAAAATATGCTTGTCCGGAAAGGCTTCCTGCACCCTGCGGATATTATCGTACATGGGTACACCTCCGCTCCAGTCTTCGTACCAATGAAAGCCAATGCCCCATATATATTTTGCCGCCTCGGGATCGTTGAAATAGGTTTGTGCCCGTTGATAAATTAAATCGCGGTTATGATCCCACACAATGATTTTTTTGTCCTGGTAACCGGCCTTTGCCATAGTAGGCCCGAGGTGATTTTTTAAGAAATCTCTTTCTTCTTCTGCGGTGTAAACGCAACTTTCCCATCGTTGTGTGGCCATGGGTTCGTTTTGTATGCTTATACCCCATATTGGCACACCTTCGGCTTCGTAGGCTTTTATAAATCGGGTATAGTATTGCGCCCATGCCTCGTTGTATTCGGGTTTTAGTTTACCCCCCTGCAGCATGTTGTTATTGGTTTTCATGTAAGCCGGCGGGCTCCATGGGCTTGCAAACAAATTAAGCTTACCGCCTGCTGCGGTAGTGGCTGCTTTAATAAAGGGAAGTTTATATTTTTTATCGGGCGAAATATCAAAGCTTTTCAGTTCCTTATCACCTTCCTGCACATAGGTGTATGAGCCGCTGCTAAAATCGCAGCTGTTGATATTGGTACGTGCTACCGTGTAGCCAATACCCGAAGCACTATCGAAATGTGCTTGCAGAAATTCGGCTTGAGTCTCTTTAGGCAGTTTATAAAATGTTTCGGCAGAAGCATCGGTTAGTGCAGCACCAATGCCATGAAAGGTTTGAAAAGTTTTACCCGGATCTACAAATACCATCACCTGCGATTCAAGTGGTTGTGGCATATCCATAAAGGAGAGTGTAGTGCCGGGCGTTAGCCGCTGCGTTGTACTGTCAGCGGTCACAATCGTGAGAATATTTTTATTGGTGGTACTAAATGCTGCTGATGGCGAATTTGTTGTAGACGATTGCTTATCGGGTTGCCCGCAGCTAAGTCCAGTAATGGTTAGCGCAATAAAAAGTAGCTGTTTAATTTTCATAGGAATTATTGCTATGTGAAAAATGGGTATTACCAAACATACGTTGCAGCCGTGCCTGCAGCCAATTCTGCTGCTGCATATTTATTATTGTATTTAATGTTGAATCGAAGGGGCTGACTTCCGTCGTTCATCACTATCAGTATTTTTTTACCTGCCGGGGTTTTAAAAGCGGCGTAGGGTGTAGTAGCCAGCCCTGAACTACCAATAACTACTGAGCCGGCCGGAACAAACTTTGCAGCCTGCGCAATAATATAATAGCTCACGTTGCGCACATAATCAGACCCATTGATGGTGATGGCGCCTTTGCATTCTGTGCATCCGCCGGGGGTATGTGGCCCATATTGCGGATCATTAGCGAGGTTCCACTCGAGCGCCACTTTTGCCCAGTTTCTTACAGAGCCAATCACTACATTTTTCATATGCCATTGAAAGTCGCCGCTAAAGCTGCCATTCGCACCAGTCCATTGCTCGGTAAAATACAGATCCTTGTCGGGATAGGCATTGTGCACGCTTGACATTGCGGTGATGTCGCCGGCATATAAATGAAATGCAGATCCTTTGATGAAACTTCGCGCAGTAGCGTCACTGAGCACACTAATAGGATATTGCGGATTATCGCAATTGTGATCCCAAATAATAATGTTTGTGGTCAGCGATGCGTCTCTGATGGCAGGTCCAAGATTGTTTTTTACAAAATTGGTTTGCTCTGCTGCACTCATTACCATGCTAGGATTGTTGCCGCCATGCTGTGGTTCATTTTGAACCGTAACGGCGTCAATGGAAATTCCTTTATCCTTCATAGCCTTTATATATTTTACAAAATACTGCGCATAGGCGTTGTAAAACTGTGGCAGCAGGGATCCGCCAACCGAGCTGTTGTTTGATTTCATCCATGTAGGGGCGCTCCACGGCGAAGCCATTATTTTGATGGCTGGATTTATGGCCAAAATTTCTTGTAAAACGGGAATCAGCGCCAGCGTATCGTCTGCCAGCGTAAACTGCGACAAGGTGGGATCCGTTGCCCCCGAGGGCAAATCGTTGTAGCTAAACACTTTCGGGCTAAGGTCCGAAGCACCCAAACTAATGCGCAGGTAGCTTACACCAATACTTGCTGTACCGTTGCCAAACAGCTCGGATAAGAGTTTTGCCCTCTGTGCACTGCTCATGTTTTTAATAAGCAATGCACTGCCACCGGTGAGGGTGTAACCGAACCCGCTCATGGTTTGGTAGGTAGTGGCTTCATCCACGCTGATGCTTTGTCTGTTGCCATCGGTGCTCGCAAAGGCAAGAAGGGTAGCTTGTTTCTCCAGCAGTTTAGATTGGTTGCTACTGGTAAGCCATTGTTCTACTTCGCCTACAGGTTGCGGTGTGGGCTTGTTATCGCCTGACTTATTGCAATTTGCCAGCAGCAGGCTAGTGGCTGATAGCAGCAAGGGTAACAGCAGTTGTGTGCCGCTGTTCAACAGGAATCTTTTGTGTGTATGCATCATGGTGTTGGTTTTTATTTCATCAATAGTCGCTGCTTTATTTATGGTCTGCCATTGTTGGTCGCATTAGGCGCAGAGCTCCGTTATTGGTAGCCAATAGCAGCATTTGATCAGTACTGGTTTTTATCCATTTAATGTCGCGTATTTCTTTTCCGTCAGTTAGCATCGGCAAAGCTGTCAATTGTTGCCAATCCACCAGCAAAACTGATTGCGCATCGTATCGTCCTTCATAAGGTACGGTGCCATAAAAATTTCCACCTACTATCAGCTTGTTTTCTGCCCTATCTTTTGTAATGCAAAACAAGGGTGCCAGTTGTGCTTCATAGGGCATAGCTTTTCTGTCAAACTGTTTGCTTCCTTTATTTACAAATACAGACGACTCCAGCGTAGCAGCCTTCGTTTCATAATATTCTTTAAACAAATCGAAAAACATATACTGCACGGTTTCGCCTGCAACTTCTGCATAGGTGAGGTATGCTTTTTTGAGTACGGGCAATGCGCGTTCCAATTCATCTTTTGCCAAGAAGGTATACTCTTTTCCGTTTACAGTATAGCAAACTACCTGCTCGGTAGTGCCGTTTTTGTCAAAGTCTTTTACGTAAAGTTTTAGTGGCCCATTTTTTCCTGTGGCAAGTTTGCTATTCAATCCCCAATTGCCTGCTGCAATATCTTTTTTACCATCGCCATTTAAGTCAGCAAGCAACAAAGATTGCCAAAGACCACTGCTGGCGTCAATGGAAGTTTTTGTAAACTTATTTTTTGTGCGATAGAAAATTGTGATGGGCATCCACTCGCCCGCTACTACCAAATCGTCTTCGCCATTACCATCCATATCGGCAAAACCTGCTGCTGTAACAATACCCAAAGCTTCGGCATTCATCAATGCTTTCGGCGCAATTGAAAATTTTCCGGCACCATCATTTATGAGCAGATAACTGTTTTGCGGCATACCAAATTTTGCGGCATTAGCAAGGCCGCCCACAAACAAGTCGGTATCGCCATCTCCATCTACATCATTGGCAGCTACGCATGATTTATTGGTAAGTATCGGGGGCACTCCGCCATTTACTTCCTCCCACAAGTTATTGCCTTTGTTCAGGTATAAATGATCAGCTAATCCGGGCTGACCATCATCGAGCATATTACCGCCGCTTACCACATATAAGTCTTGTTTGCCATCTTTATTAGCATCAAAGAAAATTGCATCCACTTCTTCGCAAGCAGCGTTTGCCTGCATAGCAGGAATGGCAACCGTGCGGTATCCGCCGCCCGCTAATGCCAGCAGCATGACGCCTTGCTGTCCTGTGGCACCACAAACGTATATATCGCTTAAGCCATCATTGTTCACATCGCCTACTGCCATTTTTGGCCCTCGGGTAGATTGTGCATGGGGCATAAGGTATTGACGATTAAAATCTACAAACGCATTTTCCCTGTGTTGCCACATTATACCCTGAGGCAAACTGATTTCTTCAAATGGATTTGTTTTTGAGGCAAAAAAGTTTTCATAAATGTAGCCGGCCATTGCCTGCTTACTATCCAACACCAATTGTTTATTGGCTTGAACATGGTACAATACCTGGTATCGCTGATCCGGCCAAACCACAAGCAGGCTATCGGCCGAAGCGCTGCTATCCATCCCAAAATGAATGATATGGGAAGATGCGGACTGAAATCCTCTTGTAGGCATCAGGTGCTGCATCTGCATTTTTTTGCCGTTGAAGAGGTATACTTTAGCACCAATGCCCATGGTGTTATATCCTTCGCCTTTTAAGTTGATGTTGATACTGTTGCTTTTGGCATTATTATTTTTAAGTATTACAGCTTTGGCATTCAGGCAGTTTATGGCTACGTCAAGGTCTCCGTCGTTATCAAAATCGGCGTAGGCAGCACCGTTAAAATAACCCTTCATTGTGGCTGTCCCCCATGTGGTACTCATGTCAGTCATGTGGTATTCGCCATCCCCTTTAAAGAAGAAAGGATGCGAGGCGCCATCGGGCATTTTGTCAATTGTTTCTGCATCGTAAGCATCTGTCGTTTCCAATCCTTTTTGGGTTTGCATGCTGCTTACAAAATTTACATAATCCATATCAACCGGACGCTTTACAATACCGCTCGAGACAAAGAGGTCTTTTTTGCCGTCGTTGTCAAAATCGGCAAACAACGGGCACCAACTCCAGTCGGTAGCATGCATACCGCTCATAAGGGCTATATCGCTAAAGCTTTTACCGTTGCCATTATTACGTTGCAGCGCATTACGACTGTACTGATGCTGATAACCATTCATACCCAGTTTGACGGCATAGCTATTCGGGCTTTCATCGCTCCCGTAAGTTTTTAATGTTTTTTCATCGGGCGGAAGCATATCTACGGTTACCATGTCCGTTTGCCCGTCGTTGTTAAAGTCTGCAGCATCGTTACCCATACTAAACCTGCTGTAATGCCCAAAGTGCTGAGCGCCTTCTTCAGCAAAACTGCCGTTGCCTTTATTGATATAGTAGTAGTCGTTTTCGTGAAAGTCGTTACCCACATATACGTCTTCCCATCCGTCGTTATTAAAATCGGCAACGGCTAGCCCGAGTCCGTATCCAAGGCTGCTTTGGTATATGCCCGCTTTTGCAGAGATGTCGGAATACTTTACTACGCCATTGGTAATATCGCAGCGATAAAACCGATCGCCGAAAATGGGATCAAACCGCCTGCGATTAGCTGTATCCACAACATTGGCGTGTGGTTTTTTGGAATGATTAAGCAGATAGCAATCAAGGTCGCCGTCATGATCATAATCAAAAAATGCTGCCTGTGTTGACAGGCCGCTAAAATCTAATCCATAAGCGGCAGCACTTTCGGTGAAACCGCCTTTACCATTATTAATGAAGAGGAGATTGTGGCCAATGAGGCCAAACTGATTGCTTACTGTACATACATACATATCCAGCCATCCATCACCATTGATATCCGCCATAGTTACGCCACTGCTCCAATCTGCATCGCCTGCTACGCCGGCTTTTTCGGTAATATCCTCAAATTGAAAATTTCCTTTGTTGAGGTATAATTTATTTCCTCCGCGATAATTGGCAGTGAAATATAAATCTGTCAATCCATCGTTATTGATATCGCCCGCAGCTACGCCACCACCATTGTAGTAATACAGGTAGTACAAAATGTTGAACAAGTCAGCTTTGTGTGTATGATTTTCAAAATGTATTCCTGTTTGCGCAGGGTCGAGGGATGCAAAAAGACCTTCCGCTTTTTGTTTGCATGCAGCAAGCGTTGCCAACACCAGTAAGATGCAGATAGCAGATCTATATTTTCGTCGGGTAATATGTAGTTGCTGCAATGGCATGCGCAAGTTGAGGGGGTAAAAGAAAGGGCTGTACATTGCTGTATCAGCCCCTTGCTAAAACTAACTGCTTATGAAACGATTTTAGCCTATTGTTTGTTATTGTAAAGTGCTGAAACTTCACTTGCTGTCAGAGGTGAAGTATACATCCTGATTTGATCGATGCCTCCTTTGAAAGTTGAAGACAACCAATCGTCTGAATTAATATTGTCTGCGGGGCCGCTACCTATTCTTACTTCAGAAATTTTAGCGTCATCAAAATTGATGTCGCCATGCGAGCCCCAATTCTTAGTAATAGCATTGGCCTTGCCATCCACATATAACGTAAGTGTACTGTTGGATGCGGCATAAGAAAGCGCGATATGGTGCCATTTGTTATCCAGCAAACCCGGAATGGTATTGCCACCTTCCCAGGTAAACCAGTTATCGGCCACTTTGCTGTCGGCTATCATCACTTTAACGGCGCAGCCTGCATTATTACCTTCCAAAAAAACCAGCAGGTTGGAGCCCGACCAATGGCCATTGGTAGATTTAAAGCTCATGATGTATTCGGGCCCGTTGGTGCCTGTATTGTTTTTGGTTTGGCCATCGCGCTTGTACCAAAATGCTATGGTGAAGCTTTTGGCCTCTTTAGCCCATTCGTTTGGTTTAGCGTACTTGATAAACTTTTTGTTTTCGCCCTGTACGGCTTTGCCGCTAATGCCGTCTACCGAAGCCAGTGGATTGCTTGATGCAAAATTGGCGCGTATGCTATCTACTGCGTTCATCAGCGGGTTGGTAGTAGTACCATCAAAGGCTACATAAAACTTTAGCGGGCCACCGGGAGGGTTGCTATCCTGCGGATAATCGCCCAATTCGGGTCGGTCAAGTTTTTGGCATCCTGTGGCCAGCAACAATGCTACAGCAGCCAGGCTGCTCAATGCCGCAAATGATTTAGTCTTTATCATATTGTGAGATTTTGTTTGTTATTGAATACTAGTAGGTATCCGTTGCAAAATATTACCATTCGGGATTCTGAATCAACTTGCCTCCTGAATTATCTATAGCCTGCTGTGGAATGGGATAAAAGCGGTGCTTATTTTGATACCCTTGTGGCCCCAAAACAGATTCTGCCAATCCCCAACGTACCAGATCGTAAAATCTTTCACCCTCCAACGCAAGTTCAAACCGGCGCTCATTTTGAATGGCTCCACGCATCTGGGCTTTATCCACGTAGGCGATTTTTGGGAGGATAGCATTATTTCCACCTCTCGCTCTTGCACGCACCTGCTCCAACCTGTCTTCAGCAAATTTGTTGTTGTCTGCACCGCCTAGTTCATTTGCCGCTTCAGCTGCCATTAGCAACACATCGGCGTAACGAATAACGCGTTGGTTAACCCAGCCGGCCTGCCGGCTTCCGGTGGTGGTTTGAATAGATGGTTCCGGATACACTTTTTTGTTCCAATACTTACGAGGCAATGGTGAGGGGTAAGCAGGAACCACTTTTCCGTACAAACCATCAACTTCGCCGGAGTACAAAATTGTTGATTTTTTCCGTGGATCATCATCGCTCCAATCGGTTACAAGTTTGTCAGTAGGGGTATTCCATCCCCAGCCAAGATCCCAATCGCCTGAACCCCTTACGCCCTGGGCAATGCCATACCAGCTTGAGTAATTATCGGCACCGTTGGCACCAATAGAGGCCTGAATTTCATAAATGGATTCGCCATTGTTTTCGCCGGCGTTAGTCCATATGCTGGCAAAGTTTCCGGTGAGAGAATATTCACCCGATTCAATAACGGTTTTGCAAAGCCCCAAAGCCCCGCCCCAGTCTTTGCGGTAAAGTTTGGTTTTTGCCGCCAGCGCGGTAGCCGCACCTCTCGTTAGCCTTCCCGGAAATCTGTTTTCTCCGGAGGCATTTTTCCAGCTAACGGGAAGAATAGCCATGGCATCAGACAGATCCTTGTCGATAAGCGCATAAATTTCTCCCACGCTTGATTTTGGCTTTTGCGCGTCGGTAGCGCTGTATACCCTGAAATCTATCTTAGGCACTTCGCCAAACGCTCTTACCAGATCGAAGTAGGCAAGGGCTCTGAAAAATTTTGCCTCACCACGGTTTACATCCGATGCGGGGTCTTGCAGGCCCAATGAATCGGCAATTTGCAAGGCGGTATTAGCCTGACCAATAAGTACATAGTGCTGATCCCAGTAAGTAGTGTTGCTCCAATGATCTTTTACATATTGAAACTGATCATAAATAACACCCCAATCAGCTCCATCGGCGGGGCTGCTGCCTTTTTCTGTGTCGTCACTTCTGAAATTGTTCATGGCAAGCCATGGAATACCTCCAAAGCCCTGCCCGGCAACATCGCCATTACGGATGGCGCCGTAAAGCCCATAAATCTGGCCTTCCAGTCCGCCTTGATTAAGGTCATCTAATGTTGCGGTAAGCGGTTTGCGGTCCAGGAACTTGCTGCATCCGCTTGCCATAGTTATCATCGCTATTGCTGTTAGCCAGCTGCTCCATTTGCGAATATTCATTTTCATATGCTGCATAGTTTTATTGGAAGTTTACATTAATACCGGCCGTTACCACCATTGGTAGTGGGCCATTGCCGTTATCGATACCAAAAGAAGTGGCGCTACCACCAAACTCAGGGCTATAGCCGGAGTTATTTTTCCATGTCTTCAGGTTTTGCGCATTGGCAAAAAGTCTGAGCGTGCTGATGCGCAAACTTCTTAAAGCCGTTGTGCCAAAATTATAGCCCACCTGAATATTGCGCAAACGGAAATAACTACCATCTTCTATGCCGTAGGTACTTGGCAGCCGGTTAATGGCACGGTTTTGACCCAAAATTGGGTCCCAGTTAGAAGTGCCCTCTCCATTCCATCGGTTTAGTTTGAAACTTGGATAATTGAAGATGGTGAACGGAAGTTCGGAGCTTCCCCAAAACCTGTACACCTCGTTGCCGTAAACGCCATTGAAGTCAACGCCAAAATCAAATCCTTTAATGCGGAGCGTGGTAGAGATTCCATATGCAAAATCGGGTGTTGGATTGCCTATAAGCATTCTGTCTGTGGCATCAATCTTGCCATCACCGTTTACATCTTTATACTTGAAATCGCCGGGCCCATATTCGTAACCCACTACTGTGGGTGATTTTAGTTTGTCGGCATAGCTTTGGTATAAACCTTCTACCACGTATCCATAAAAATATCCAATTGGAAAACCTGATTCCGTTTGGTTAGGTCTTTCCTCGCTGGCTGGTAGTTTGTCGGCCTCCAATACTTTATTGCTAAAGGTGGTAAGGTTGCCCGATACTGTAAGCGATACATCTTTGGAGAAGGATTGTGTCCAACTAGCCGTTAATTCCAGACCCTGATTTTCTACTACACCAATGTTGGACAATTGGGATTGAGATGAACCGGGGATGGTGCGAAAAGAAAGAATATCCTCAGTTTTTTTATAGTAGTACACGGCTTCAAAATGCAGCCTGTTGCTTAGCATGTTTGCCTCAAAACCGGCTTCCCATGCCTTGTTCGATTCCCAGGTAAGATCACGGTCAGGAAGATAGGCCTGCGAGTAAGCTGGGGCAATTATATTGCCAAACACGGCAGTGTTGCCGGTAATAAGGCCCGGGTAAAATGGATAGGGGTTGTCACCCGGAACATTTTGGCTTCCCAATACACCGTATGAACCTTTCACTTTCAAAAAGTCAAAAAAGTTTTGACCAGCCATGAAGTCTTCCCTGGTTACTTCCCATGCTGCTCCAAAAGAGTAGAAATTTTTGTAGCGATTGTCCGGAGAAATCTGTGAAGAACCATCTCTTCTGAAGGATGCATTGAAATAATACTTATTGGAGTAATTATAAAGCACCCTTACCAAGCTTGACACGGTAGCTTTCTCCCACTGGCTCGAAGATGATCTTTGGGTGGAGGCATCTCCAAATCCGTTTGATACATACCAAAAGCGCGGATCATCCGGAATAATATCGCCACTGGTGCTTTGGCGCACATTGGCAAATAGTCCGCGGTAATCGGCATAAAAAGTAGTAAAACCAGCAGATGCGTTTACGTTGTGCTCGCCAAAGGAATTTTTATACGTGAGGATATGATCTTGCTGAAATTTATTCCAACGTTGGTTACTCTCGCTTACGCCGGTGGTACGGTTATTTCTGTCTACGTATACTGTGCCGCCTTGTCCAAGCGAAGGATTCCAGGTATTGATAATTGGGCTATAAGTGCGATTGTCCACATTGCTTTGGTCGGCATAAAAAGTGGAGCGCCAATTGAAATGCTTGAAGAAGTTTATGTCGGCATAAATGCTACCCACATAACGATTTTCATAGGTGAGTTCCTTATTCCATTTGTTTTCCAAATTCATCAGCGGATTGCCAATTTGTGCGGATTGCAAAGCGAGTTCGGTAAAATACTCGCCGGAAGGATCCATGGTAGGGGTGATGGGTAAAACCCTTCTTGCATCAAACAAGAGTCCGTTGGCCTGACTGAACGGAGCATGATCTCTTGAGTAGTTTAACGTGAAACCAAGTTTTACGCCCTTACTCACCCGCAACTCATCGCTAAGTGCCAGCAACATGCGTTCTAATTGTTGGTGCTTTATAACGCCCTGGTCCATGGTGTATCCCAGCCCCATGTAAAATTTATTTTTTTCTGTGCTGCTGTTTACACTCAGGTTAGTATTACTAAAAGCCCCGGTGCGTGTCATTTCGTCCACCCAATCAGTATTGCCAGTCCAGGGTGTATAATCAAATCTTTGATTGGGAGGTACGCCAATATTGGTTTGTTCTTCATCAAATAATTCTTTGAAACCAGCGGCATCCACCATATCAATTTTATCTACCAGTTTTTTGAAACCAACGTTGGCATTAAAATTTACCGTGAGTGCTCCGCCCTTACCTTTTTTGGTTGTAATAGCAATTACTCCATTTGCGCCCCTTACACCAAAAATGGCCAGCGATGATGGATCCTTTAATACTTCTATAGATTCTATGTCATTAGGATTAACATAGTTGATATTGTCCTGGAAAATGCCGTCCACCACATATAAAGGCTTATAACCATTCACGCTATTAGTGCCTCTGATTCTAATATCAGGTTCGGCACCGGGGGTTCCGCTATTTACCACGGTTAGGCCGGCTACTTTACCCTGCAGCGATGCAACCGGATTGGGGTTTGGCTTATCAGCCACTTCCTTGCCGGCAACCTTTGCAATAGAGCCTGTCAAGTCGCGGCGTTGCGCAGTACCATAGCCAATAACCACAACGTCATTAAGTCCTGCACCGGCATCGGGTGCAAGCGAAACATTAATGGTTGATTGGCTACCCACGGTTATTTCTTGACTGCGAAAACCAACCGCAGAAATTACCAAAGTATTTCCCGGGTTGGCTTCAATGGAAAAATTGCCCTGATTATCGGCTGCTGTGCCAATGGTTGTGTTTTTTACAACGATAGATGCGCCGGGTACAGGAGCACCGCTTTCGTCAGTTATGCGCCCTCTGATGGTTTCAAATGCGGCTGCAGTTTCCTTGTCGGCTTGTTCGGTGGCCAGCAAAACCAGGTTGTTGTCGGTGAGTTTATACCTTATCCCTGAATTTTGAAAAACCAGCATCAATACTTTATCCAATTGTTCGTTGCGCACATTTATGCTGGCGCTAAAGGGCCTGTTCAGTATGGATTCGTTGTATACAAAACGGGCATCACTGCCGGCTTCAATTTTACGAATGGTGGTGCGCAAATCTGCGGCTTCAATTTTGAGCGAAACTCTTGTTTGCGCAAAATCTTTCGCTGATGCGAAGGCCGAGCTAATCAGCAGAAGGAGTAAAATGGAAAAGGACCGCAAAGTCTCGGTTGTTTGGCGGGTTAGTGTTGTCCGCGCAGTTTTTTCTTTAATCATACGGCAATTGTTTCTTTGGTTACAAAGGCATTCTCATTTTTTCGTGGCATTTTGTAGATCGATTTCTTTTCGTTGGGCAGGTTGTGTTTAGTTCATAGGCAATGAGTATATAATAATTATGGTGATATGATTACGCTGTTTTTTGTCATCTCATGCTGAAATGGCGTCGTAAAACGAAGAATATCCAAGGCTTCGGAAAGTGTTTCGGTTGTAAAATATCCCGACATTATTTCCTGCGACAATGCCTCATCCGTTATGCGGATGTCAACGCCGTACCAGTTACTCATTTTGTGGGCAATACTGGCAAAGGTTTCGGATTGAAAAATGAGGTTATTATTTATCCATGCTGTTTCCACTGGCGCTTGCAATTGTGCGTGGGTAATCATGGGGACAACAAGTGGTGCCAATTCTTTGATAGTACCTGAGCTATTGCTTATTGCTTCTGTTTGCGCACGATTGTGGCTAAACTTTTCGTTTGGCTTTAGCTTGTATACCTCACGGCGGTTATGCATTATAATATCTACCCCACCTTTTACCAGCGCAGTTTCTGATTCAGGGTCTTCCTGATAAGCCCTTACATTAAACACGGTACCTGTAACACGCACATCATAATCGCGGGTATGCACAATAAATGGTTTTTGCTTGTTTTCACGCACTACAAAATAGGCTTCGCCTACCAGCCATATTTCGCGCTTCTCTTCGCCAAAGTCTTCATTGTAACGTAATTCTGTGCCGGCGTTCAGCTTCACCTCGCTGCCATCAGGGAGGGTGATGGTACTTTTTGATCCCGGTTTTGTTTGTATGGTTTCCGTGACGGCAACCGGTGCGGGGGCTGTGGTGATTTTAGCCGGCCAAAAAATAGCCGCCAGCATCAATACAGAAACGGCTGCTGCTACTGCAGCTATAGCTTTCCGGTGTGAGTACCATTTAAAAAGACTTCCGATATGCTTCGTCGAATCAGGTGATTCAAATTCACCGATATTATTCAACCTTTTTACATGTTTGGTATAAGCACGTTCGGCGTCAAATCCCGACGGTGTATCCGGAATCTCGGACCACAACGCCTCTATATTTTTCACCTGTAAAGCAAAATCTGCATCCTGCTGCAAATACTGCTGCAATTGCAACAATTCAGCATGAGAGGCATTGCCATTAAGCTTTTTTGCCAATAAATACCAGTATTCTTCAGGCATAAGCGCAGCGGTCGTTGGCTAATAAGACAATTAAGATTGACAAATCCCCCAAAGCACTTAAAAGTTTTTCTGCTACGATTTTTTCAGGCG
This sequence comes from Chitinophagaceae bacterium, assembly GCA_024643625.1. Lineage (GTDB taxonomy): Bacteria > Bacteroidota > Bacteroidia > Chitinophagales > Chitinophagaceae > Phnomibacter. The sequence goes on along the minus strand of JAHEMO010000008.1, from coordinate 2,648 downwards.
CAGGAATGCCTCGCCGAGTTTTTTAAGCGCAATGGCCATTTGATTCTCTACCGTTTTGGGTGCCAGATGCATAAGTTCTGCCACTTCCTTTTGGCGTAAGCCAAAACTTCGCACCATAGTATACACCGCGCGGCAGCGTGGTGGCAAATCCTGTATGGCCTGTTGCATTCTGCCTTCCATGTCTGCGGCATCGGCTATATCGGCCAGGTGTTCGGTTAGTAAAAGATCGGCACCCTGCAGGCTTTCAAAAGCAAGTTTGCGTTCTGCCTGTATTTGTTTATATCTGTTAATCGCGAAATTTCGGGTAGCTACAAACAGGTAGAGGCGAAGATTTTGAATATGATCAAGCGTTTGACGCTTCTCCCAAAGCTTTACAAATACATCGCTCACAATATCTTCGGCGTCGGCATTGGTTTTTACAATAGCCCGGGCAAAATGAAATAAGGACGGTGCCAGCAAAAGATATAGCCGCCGGTAGGCGTCTTCATTTCCCTCTATAGCCAATAAATGCTGCAGGGCAGCTATTTCAGCATCTGATTTCATAAGCAGTGGTCTAAAGGTAACATAATTTAGCTGTGCCCCTAATACCAACACGGCTTGCGCAAATCAAAAGTGGCAAAATTTTTCAGGGGCAATTTAATTCCTGGGAAAAATGCCCTAAGCCGCTCTGATTATTCCCCCGGTCGTTCACCTCTTCAGTCAATGATTGGGAATTGAGGCACTGGCTTGATATGCGGTCTGCCGGGGCTGCATTAAGGCTCGAAAGCCATTTGAAAAGGCAAAAAAGCAGGGTGTACCTGGAAAAATTTATGCGATACCCTGAGCTGCAATTGAAGCTGAAAACGCGGTTTGAGGCTTTGGATTAATTTTTACGTATCACTTTCTTCGAGAAGTGATTGTACCGCTTACATTTGCGCCTCGCCGTAAAGGCAGGATCCTTAGCTCAGTCGGTTAGAGCATCTGACTCATAATCAGAGGGTCGCTGGTTCGAGCCCAGCAGGATCCACAAATAGCCCCGCTTGCGGGGTTTTTTTGTGCCTTGACCTTGCTTTAGGGCCGGGGTCAGGTTCTTTAACTAAAACTTTTGTAAAGGCCTTTTACCTTCACCCGCTCCCAAAAAAAGCCTGATTTTACTGCTTTTGCCGGGATAAAAAGTACCTACAATATCAACCTGATGAAGAAAATATGTGGCCTGCTCACGCTAATGCTAATGATAACAGCAGGCCTGGTGGCGCAAGAAGTTAAGAAGAAGACCAATCCCTTTCCCAATTTTGACTTTAAGAATCGAGCCAACGATCATTTTATGATGCAGCTTGGCTACGAAGGTTGGAGCAATGCCCCCGATACTGTAAAATTTACCGGCGTAAGCAGGCACTTCAACCTGTTTGTAATGTATGATATGCCCTTTAAAACCAATCCGCAGTGGAGCGCTGCTATTGGTGTGGGTGTGGGAACAAGCCATGTATTTTTGGATAAAACGGAAGTAGATCTTCCGGGAAGGCTCGACCAGAGTACGGTTACTTTTTACGGCACGGATCAAACCGATAATTTCAAGAAGTACAAAATGGCTACTGCCTACCTGGAGGCTCCTGTAGAACTGCGTTGGCTGGCCAATCCCATGAACAGCAACAAGAGCTTTAAAGTAGCCATTGGCGCCCGTATAGGTACAAACGTAAGTGCTGGTACCAAAGGCAAAAATCTGCGCAACGAAGACGGCCAATCTTTATTCGGCACCAAATATGTGCTGAAAGAGAAGGACAAAAAGTTTATCAATGGCACGCGTTTTACAGGCACTTTCAGGGCGGGATATGGTAATTTGGGTATACATGCCCAATATTCCATTTTGCCCTTGTTTAAAACTACCGCAGGTCCGGAAATACGGCCCTGGGGTGTGGGCCTAACCTTCAGCGGATTGTAACTCTTGCCCGCGTTCAACTATTTTTGACCCTCCCTCGCCGGAGGGTTTTATTTTGTAAGGATTAAAGCCGATACATTTTGATTGATAAAAAACAGATTGGAGAAAGCGACAAAGCCATCCTGGTAGGCCTGGTGCATAAGCATCAAACCGAAACACAGACCCTGGAGTACCTGCGCGAACTGGCTTTTTTAGCCGAAACTGCCGGAGCGGAAACGGTAAAAACCATCTACCAGCGATTGCCCCACCCCGATAAAGCCACTTTTGTGGGTAAGGGCAAACTGGAAGAAATAGCGGATGCCGGCCGTGCCAAAGGCGCAACCATGCTCATTTTTGACGATGAACTGAGCGGTGCCCAAATTCAGAATATTGAAAAAGCTACCGGACTTTTTACTATCGACCGGAGTGACCTTATCCTCGACATATTTGCCCGAAGGGCCCAAACCGCACAGGCCCGCACACAGGTGGAATTGGCGCAATACCAATACCTGCTACCACGCCTGAGAGGCATGTGGAAACACCTGGAGCGGCAGGGTGGCGGTATAGGTACCCGGGGTCCCGGCGAAACCGAAATTGAAACGGACCGCCGCATCGTTCGCGACAAAATATCGCTGCTTAAAAAGCGCCTTTCCGAAATGGATAAGCAGGCGTTTACCCAACGCAAAGAGCGTGGTGAGTTTATCCGCGTAGCGCTGGTGGGCTACACCAATGTGGGCAAAAGCACCCTGATGAA
>JAHEMO010000141.1 GCA_024643625.1 Chitinophagaceae bacterium | reverse complement strand
GCCGAAGTATTGCAGGAACATGGCTATGCTACGGGATACACCGGCAAAGGCTATGCACCGGGCATAGCGCAATTTGATGATGGTCGTAAACGTGACTTGCTCGGTCCATCATACGATACGTTTAGAACCGTGCCGCCTACAAATGAAATGGCAAAAATTGATTACGAGAAAAATTTCAACCGATTCCTCTCCCTTAACAAGGGTAAGCCCTGGTGTTTTTGGGTGGGCTTTAATGAACCTCACCGCGCTTATGCGTATGGCAGTGGAGTAGCATTGGGTAAAAAAAATATCGGGATGGTCTCGCATGTGCCCGGCTTTTGGCCCGATACTGATACGGTGCGCAACGATATGCTCGATTATGCTTTTGAAATCGAGTATATGGACCGGCAATTGGGTAAAATAATTCAACACCTGAAAGATGCCGGTGCTTTCGATAACACCCTAATAATTATTACCTCCGATCACGGTATGCCTTTCCCAAGAATAAAGGGTAATCAGTACGAAAGATCGAATCATGTGCCGCTGGCAATAGTGTGGCAGGGTAAAATTTTGAAGCCCGGCAGCCGCATTGATGATATGGTAAGTTTTATTGACATTGCCCCAACCATACTGGAAGCAACGGGCATAGATTGGCGAAGTTCAGGCATGTATCCTGCAGCAGGCAAAAGTTGGCTCCCCTTGCTGACATCTGCAAAGACCGGGCAGGTGGATGTGCAGCGCGATTATGTGTTGGTAGGGCAGGAGCGGCACGACCTCGGGCGCCCACACGATGAAGGGTATCCCATAAGAGGTATGTACAAAAACAATATGCTGTTGCTGGTAAATTATGAACCGGACAGATGGCCGGCCTGCAATCCCGAAACGGGCTATATGAATGTAGATGGCAGCCCAACCAAAACTTATATCCTCAACCAGCGTCGGTATACTACAGAGAAATTATTCTGGCAATACAATTTTGGCCATCGGCCTGCGATTGAATTATATGATATTAAAAATGATCCCGACTGTATGCAAAACCTTGCGCAGTCTGCGGCATTCAGCAAGCAACTTACTGCTATGCGCAGCTTTATGGAAGCAAAACTGCTGGAGCAGGGCGACTACCGCATGATGGGCTATGGACATGTATACGAGCAATATCCGAGTGCAGTAGCGCCAGGATTTTATGAGCGGGTGATGCGTGGAGAGAAATTTAATTTCAACTGGTTCAGGCAACAGGATATTGAATTATTGCCGGTTAAAGATTATTAGAGAAAATGGGTCGTTATTGCTTATTACTCATATTTATTATTGGGGCAGCACAAGCAACCTTATACGCTGCAGTTGTAGTGTATCCCCAACCTGCAGGATATGCGGCGTCAAAGGACTACCGCATTGTAATTTCGCAGGACGGCAGGCAATATGAAACCTTTATTTATGTGAGTGATGCACAGTTTCCTAAAGTAAATAAAAGCCAAACAACACAGTTTTCCAGTTTTTCATTTACAGGCACCATCACAATTCGCGTAGAGAAGTTGCAGGGTTTTTTTGAGCGCTGCGAAGTGTTACCTACTGCTAAAAATATAAAGCCTTTGCGGGAGGGTAATACAATTAGTTTTCAATTAAGCAAGCCAGAGAATCTGGCGGTAGAGTTTGATAAGTCCATACAACATCCATTGCTCATTTTTGCCAATCCAATGGAGTCGGATATCCCAGACCCAACAGATGTCAATGTAATGTACTTCGGACCGGGTATTCACCAACCTGCCGATACCATATTCCTCAAAGCCAATCAAACGCTGTATTTGGCTGGCGGCGCGGTGTTGCGCTCACATGTGTATGGCGCAAATGCCACTGGTGCCGCCATTAAAGGCCGGGGTATAATAGATGGCCGGCGCTTCGGCCATACCCATGGCAGGCTTATTAGGTTTGATGCCCAAAGCCACGATGTAACGCTGGATGGTTTTATAGTACTGGATGCGCCTGGATATTATATTACATCTGGCGGTAAAAGAACCCATGCCAATAACGTAAAGGGATTGGGCTGGTGGTTCAACACAGATGGTTTTGGTTTTGGCGAAGATGGCTTAATAGAGAACTGTTTTCTTAAATGCAATGACGATGCTATTAAATTGTATAATAGTGGAACGAGGGTATTGCGCACCACTATTTGGCAGATGGAAAATGGCGCACCTTTTCAGATGAGCTGGAACAGCAATGGCAATAGGAATGGTTTTTTGGTAAAGGATTGCGATGTAATACATGTTGACCATGCCTGGGACAATCCTAACGAAGGTGTATTTGTAGCCATTCATGGCGGAAACGGACATTTATCGGATTTTCTTTTCGAAGACATTCGGGTTGAAAATATTGACTGGCGTTTGTTTACTATTCAAATTATGCCCAACGAATGGGCAAAAGCAGATCATCCGGGCAGTGTAAGCAATCTTGTTTTTAAGAACATAACAGTAACCACCACCCAGGGACTGCCGCTGCAAAGGCTAAGTGTTATTCAAGGATACGATAGCCAAAGTAAAGTAAGCGATGTACGCATAGAACGCCTGACGATTAATGGCAACCTTGTAACCGATTTGCAGGCAGATGGCTTTGAGATTAATGCTGCTACCACTAAAAATGTTTTTGTAGTACCCGCATTGTCAAAGCCTGCAAGAGCTGCCAGCCAATCACCAATTGACAGCTTATCATGGACAAATCCAATTACTACAGGCCTCAGCACTTATGGCATGCAGGATTTTTTTTTATGGCAGCAAGACAACTTGTTCTACCTGTTGGCAACAGAAAAAGTAAAGCCCAATCGCAAGAAGCGCGGAATAATTTTATATTCCTCTACCAATTTGAAACAGTGGCGTGAAGAACAATATATATTGAACAGATTATCCTTTGATTCGCTGGCATGGTTTGCAGATGAATGGCAAGCGCCGGAACTGCATAAGATAAACGAAAAATATGTGCTGGTTTTTGCATCACGTAATAATACCACGCATCCTTATAAGCCGCTTGGTATAGCCATGGCTGTAGCTGATGATATGTTTGGACCGTATACCATGCTTACACCCGATACGCCGCTCACCATCGGCAACAATCCCACATTGCAAACAGATGAGGAGGGACATGTTCAACTGCTCTTTGATAAGGATGGCCGTTTTTACATGGCACCCGTTGATATTAGTAATGGACAACTTTTAGCACCACCAAAAGAAATTTTAGGGCCGCAAACCATGGGCGCCGATTATCGGTTTTTGGATGCTCCGCAGCTAACAAAGCAGCGGGGTTTATACTATCTCATGTTCACTTCTTTTTATGCCGGCTATGTAGTGAAGGTGCGCTATATGGTAAGCGCAAATATTGCCGGCCCCTATCGGTTTTTGTCCCGGGAGCCATTGCTCAGTTTTGTAGAAGCGGAGGCGGACGAAAATGTGAAAATGCCTCACCGAAATCGGAATGGCTATGCGCCGCCCACACAGGTTATTTTTCAACACCGCATGTTTCCGGTACGCGGCAATAAGTGGTTGATGAGTTACCATAGTTCAGAAAAATACAGTGAGCCTTATTTATGCCTTGAGCCGGTAATATTTTTGCCCGATGGCACAATAGGCATGGTAGCACCAAAACAAAAAGCACAATTATTGCTGCCATGAAACTGCTGTGTTGCTATATAGCCCTTTGTTTTACATCATCTATTGGTGCCACCATCATACATTATCCGCCAACGCCCAATATGGTTTCGGGCAACAGTTTTATACATCCTTCTGTCCATTATAAAATTTGGTGCCAACAAAACGGCGGACTTTGGGAGGAATTATTTGTGTATGAGATGGATGCGCGGCACTATACCAACAACAGCAACACAACAGCATGGGTCAATTTTTCTTTTGACGGCAGCGCTCGTATTCGCGTTGAGCGAATGAACGCCGCTATAGATTATGCATGGATATTGCCCGCACATGCAGGAGCTGGCATTAGTGCAAGCGGCGGGGTGGCCGAAGTGCAAATAGACACAGCAGGCCAATATTCTATTGAGTTTGAAAACAGCCGGTTCATTACCAACCCCTTATTGGTTTTTGCCAATGCACCAGAGGAGAATATACCAGATAGTACTGCGGCTAACCTGATATACTTTGGGCCAGGCCTGCATCAGATAGGCGATAAGTATGTGGTGCCAACCGGCAGCACAGTGTATTTGCATGGCGGCGCTTACGTGCAGGGTCAATTTTATGCTGAAGATGGGGATCATATAACCATCAGAGGTAGGGGCATTTTAAGTGGCGAGGATTATGCTGCCCGTACTGCCGATCATATGATACATATGCGCAATTGTAACAACGTACGAGTAGATGGCATTACCATTATTCATGCTCCTCGCTTTATGATTACCCTTGGCGGCAGCCACCACTACATAAGTAATGTAAAAATGATGGGATGGTGGTTTAGCACCGATGGTACAAGCACGGGTACAGATGCTTTAATAGAGCATTGTTTCTTCAAGGTGAACGACGATGCTATTAAACTATACCAAAGCCGAACCGTTGCCCGCCACTGTGTGATTTGGCAGATGGAGAACGGTGCGGTATTTCAATTGGGTTGGAATGGCAATAATGATTACGGCGATTGTCATGTATATGATATGGATATCATTAGAGTAGAACATGTTTGGGATAATGAGAATGAAGCCGTGATATGTGCTATACATGGCGGCCGTGGTATCAAGCAAAATTTTCTTTTTGAAGATATACGGATAACGCATAGCAACTGGCGCATTTTTCATTTGGTTACAAGGCCCAACCGTTGGGGCAATTGGGATACCAACCGCGGTGAAATGGGCAATATGATTTTCAGAAATATTACGATGCAGGATGCACAATCTTTGCCCAGCCTCGTAATGGGTCACGATGCTATGCATACTGTGTATAACCTGGTATTTGAACAGATTGTAACCGGTGGCAAGTCGTGGACGGGTGCGCGAAAGGAAATTATTATTGATGAAACCACAACCCAAAACATAATAGTCCGATGAAAGGGCGCTTGTATTATATCATTTTAATTGGGTTGCTCAGTTTGCAGCATGCCCTTGCGCAAAGCCGCTTCGCGCCGGCTTTCGGTTACGATAGTTGTGTGCTGTTGCAAAGTGGAAGGATTAGTGTAATTATCGATCCTAATGCAGGCGGAAGGGTATTGGAATATGCATTGGATGGTCGGAACATCATGTATGTGGACAGTTCGCAAAACGCATGGGTAAGTGCTGCAGCGATACCGCGCCTTTCATCGCATATTGCAGGCGGTCGTTTCGATATTGGCCCATCGCGAACAAAAGTAAACACTGATCTTTTTTTCTTTGGTTCCTGGCATGCTGTTGTTGAAGGGCCATATTCCGTTAGTTTGTACAGCAATATTGATGTAAAAACCGGATTGCAGGTCATACGTCATTTTGTACTCTCGCCATCAGACGGCGGCTTGTTGTGCCGGCAGGTAATAATGAACAAAGGGAATGAGTCGGTTCCCGTGGCCCATTGGGGCCGAACCATGGCGGCTGGACATGGTATTTGCATAATGCCAGTGGCAAACAACTCGCGTTTTCCAGCGAAATATGTGATGTATTCGCACCGTGATACGCTGTTGGTCGCACCAAAGGATGATGCCATTCGGGTAAAGGATAGTTTGCTGCTGATTACTGATGTACCACGCTACCCCAAACTCGAAATGGATGTGTCATCTTCAGGATGGATGGCCTATATCTCAACAAATGATTTGGCTTTCATTAAGTTTTTTACAGTCGACACAAATGGTTACTACGGCGATATTTCCGGCGCCAATGCTTCTGTTTGGTACAATGGTACTACGATGACGGAACTGGAGCCGATTGGCCCAATGGTCATGCTGCAACCTGGTGAACAGTATAGCTTTGATGAGTATTGGTTTCTAAAGTCATTTCCATTCCCCGCCGGAAGAAAGCCTGATTTGAATAAACTGCTTTCCTTAGTTTCATCGCTGAAAATTTTAAAGCAGTAGCCATATGAAAAACACCAAAAGCAGACGACAGTTTTTAGGACAAGCCGGTATGGCTGGAGCCGCATTTTTTATTGTACCCCGGCAGGTATTGGGGGGCACTTCGGCAACGGGCGTACGCTATCTGGCACCAAGCGATAAAATCAATCTTGGGTTTATTGGTGCCGGTGGTAAGCAGGGGCGCATTTTGGCGAAGTTTTTTTATGATACGGCACAGGTAAACATCGTGGCCGCCAGCGAGATATATGCGGCCAAAGCCGAAAATTTTCTAACCAGAGTAAAGGCGCTGCATACCGCAGACAAAAAAGAATTTGATACGGCATCAATTGCCATGTACACAGATTATAGGGAATTGCTGGCGCAGAAAAAAATTGATGCGGTTGTAATTGCCACGCCCGATCATCAGCATGCTGCCATGGCGGTACGTGCCGCCGAGGCAGGCAAAGATATTTACTGCGAAAAGCCCATGGCGCTTACCGTAAAAGAAGGCAGGGCCATGGTGAATGCAGCCCGCAAACACAAACGCGTTTTTCAAACCGGTAGCATGCAGCGCTCGTGGAAGGAGTTTCGACAAGCCGTAGAGTTGGTGCGCAATGGCTATATAGGCGACGTGAAAATGGTGAAAGTGAATGTAGGACCACCACCGGTTATTTATAATTTGCCTGCAGAGCCGCTACCCGATGGGCTAAACTGGGAAGCATGGCTTGGCCCCAACAGCTTCGAACATTTTAATGCAGAACTGGCACCGCCTGTAAGCAAAGATGTATACCCTAACTGGCGCTTGTACAAACCATTTGGTGGAGGTATGGTAACCGATTGGGGTGCGCATATGTTCGACATTGCGCAATGGGCACTGGATATGGATAACAGCGGACCGGTAAAGCTAACGCCACCCAATGAAGCAGCACAAACACCGCTCACCTTTGAATATGCCAACGGTATAAAAATGACCCATGAAAAATGGGAATGGAACAACGCCGTGCATTTTATAGGTACCGAAGGCGAAGTAAAAATTCAACGTGGAAAATTGGAAACGACACCTGCAACGCTTAAGGATAAAGTAATAGGTGGCAATGATAAGCGGGTATACTTTTCGGCCAATCACTACATCGATTTTCTGGATGCCATACGTAAACGCAGCAAACCTATTTGCGATGTGGAAGTGGGTCACCGCACCTCAAGTGTGTGCAATATTGCCAACATATGCTATGCCGTAAACGAGCCGCTGCAATGGGATCCGAAAGCAGAACGCTTTGATGTAGCTGTCGCAAACAGTATGCTCGGCCGATACATGAACGATAAATGGGGAGTACCCATCTGAGCCGGGGCCATTGCCTGTAAAAAATTAAAACCTGTATGAAGAAGTATGTTTGGACTTTGTTATTGGTGTTGCAATACTACTTTGCCTATAGTGCCGATATTGTAACGCAGGAAGGACAGTTGGCCATTGTAAAACATGCTTATTCCCTGGTAAACCGTGGCACTTTTGCCGGAAAGGTTGAAGTACCATCCATAGGTATTGGTAATCGGCGCGAAGCCAAATTGATTTTGCTACTGCCGGAAGATATTCCTATAAAGCATGAGCTGCTAAAGGAAGGTTACGCGATCAGCAAAAAAGGCGACCAGATTTTTATTGAAGGCACCGACGCTACCGGTTTATTGTATGGCGTATATGAATTGCTGGAATCATCGCATCAATTGCTACACACTGAGATGGTAAGGCCCAGCGCAGAGCAAGCCAGATTTAGCTTCAGGGCCATAAAGTTTAATCTGCCATGGATGGCTTACCGAAGCAGCCTATGTCTTACACAACAGGATAATACAGTAAGGTCCGTTGAGTTTTGGCGTGCGTTTTTAGATACGATGGCAACGAATCGTTTTAATGTATTGTCGCTATGGAGCCTGCACCCGTTTCACTATATGGTAAAAACAAGGGAGTTTCCTGAAGCATGTCCCTTTAGCGATGTGGAGTTAAAAGCATGGGAACAATTTTGGAAAAAGCTTTTTGCTATGGCGCATGAGCGGGGCATAAGAGTGTACATCATCAACTGGAATACGTTTGTGCCGCCGTCATTTGCGGCAGCGCATCATGTAGCCGGCTATTCCACTAAGCCCTCACATTTTGGTGCCGGTGATACGGCAAAAATTATTGAAGACTATACCCGCGTGGTGGTACGTGATGTTATTAATACTTACGATGATCTGGATGGCCTTGGTATAACCATGGGTGAACGGATGGGAGGCCAGAATCCTGAAGAGCGACGGGCATGGCTTGACCGAACCATTTTTGCCGGTATGAAAGACGCAAGACGGCGCATAAGTTTTGTGTATCGGGCACCCCTATCTGCCAATGAAGGCAGCGGCGGTAGCACAAGCGAAGAAAATGATCTGGCAACGCGACAGCAGGTGGAAGGACTTGATCTAAACGGACAGGCTTATGTGGAATTTAAATACAATTGGAGTCATGGCCATTCGTCGCCCAAACTATTTATAGTACATGGTGGTAAGCTTACCGATAAATACCGCAAGCCGCTTCCGGAAAAGTACAAATATGTGTGGACGGTACGCAATGAAGATTTTTACCTGCTGAGATGGGGGCAGCCCGATTTTGTGCGTGAATTTATAAAGAACAATGGCGACGATTTTGTAGCGGGATGTTTTTTAGGTAGCGAAGTGTTTATACCTGCGTTGGATTTTACCAGCCAAGAAGGGTCGTTTAAAACATGGCAGTATCATTTTCAGCGCCAATGGTTATGGTATGCCAGTTGGGGGAGACTTTTATATAACCCCAATACAAGCGATGATGTATTTGCGCGAAAGCT
>JAHEMO010000140.1 GCA_024643625.1 Chitinophagaceae bacterium | reverse complement strand
GCTTCTTCTGGATTTGCTACCAAACAGGTGTGCATGCGTTTGTGCGCCTGATACTCCAGGTTACCTGAGGGGTTTTTGCCGGCTATTACAAAAGGGATTTCTAACTTATTAAAAATATTATCAAGTAACCAAATCGCGGCATATTCGTTTTCCGGAATGCTCAGATTGCCATGGTAAAGGCAATAACTGCCCTTTTGCGGGCTAAAAAATGGTTCCAGTTCCGGGAGATAAATTGGCAAATAATCTACTGCATTATATCCCAGTTCATGTTGGAAAACTTCGAGATCGGGTTTAGTAAGTGTCCAGAATGTAGCCCGGTTGGCCAATGACCTTTCATAATGCTTCAGCAATTTGCTTTCGCGCCGATAGTATACTTGCCTGGTAGGAGAGACCTCGGTTTCTGCCAGTTGCCGATAATATAGATGCTCTACATTATGAAGCCGGACAAAGCAGCGGCTGGAAGGAAGGTCGCCGGTATGGAGATAATAAGTGCAGTGAATGCCTTCCATCATTACCGGGTGGTTGTCTTTTAGCAGGTTTTGCAAAAGTCTGTCGCTCGATCGACTAATAACCGAATGCGGCAGACCCGTCGTAACGCTTTTCCAAAGTGACTTTCTGGGGTAATAATCAACGGACACACACCATTTGTTCAGCTCGGCAGCCTGCGATCTGCCATTTTCGAAGCAATGGAGATGAATTTTTATACCGGCTTCGGATAGGGCTTTTATTTTGAAAAACGGCTCAAAAAGCCCTCCGTAGTCTACTGGCCAGGGAACATCAAAACATATAATATGCAAGTGCCGGTTTTCCATTTTATTGAGCCGTATTGTCTTCAAATACCTGATTCCAGAAACTGATAAGCTTCTTACTTTCTGTTTCCCAGTTCAGTGCTAGTCTGGCTTTGAGACAATTTTTTCGCTTGAACTCATATAGAACAGGGTCAGCCAGCAATTTGTTTATTGAGCCACTGATCCCCTCCGGACTGATGTCCGCACACATGGAGGCGATTTCCCATTGTTCATTAACCTTTCTATATTCTGGATAGTCTGCGCAAACCTGCGGAATACCGGCCATGATATAGTCGAAGAACCGATTAGCAAGCGAATGAAACTGATTATGTCCCTTATCAGTAAATAAGGTAAGGCCCAGCAAGGCTTGCGGTGTTATTGTGGCTAGCGTTTCCGGGTTTAGTCTGCCGGCAAAAATCACTTTTCCCGACATATTATGTTTGTTCACCAACTCTTTAGCCTGCCGCATATAGTTTCCATCTCCTAATATCAGCAGTGGTACCGGCACATCCCGCATGGCAGGTATCAAATGTTCAAAAGCCCGACCCTCATTTACAGCACCCTGATACACGATAAATTTAGTCGGCAAATCAGGTATTTTTTGGATTGAATCTTCATTTCTGACAAGCACAGGCAGATTCCGAATGACAGCATACCGGTGGCCGTATTGCTTAAAAAACAAATCCGCCAGGGTCTCATTTACGGTATATCCCATTGGAAAAGAGGGTAGTACCATCTTTTCTAATGCCCGCCAGGCGGCCTTTATCCAGGGACGGCGAATAACCTCAGTCATTTCCGTAAAGTATTCATGGGCATCGTATACCCTGCGTAAATGTGGAAAGCGCTTCGTTACCAACCAAACTGGTAAAATTGTGTCCAGGTCGATGGCACACAGTGCGGCTTGTTCATTGTTGGTTTTGGCGGCCATATCGAACAAAAAGGCATATAGTTGCCTGTTGAGGCCAATATAAAATCTTTTACCGGCCTTATGTTTTAGCAATAAACGGTGTTGTTGGAAAGAACGGTCGGGTATGGGACCAGAGTCTTTGAAGCAAACACCAACAAGCAAAACATCGTACCCTTGTGCGGCAAGCGTGGAGCATATCCTGATCATGCGTTGATCGGTCTGAAGGTCGTTGGAGACGGTAAAAACGATACGCGGCATGTAGAGGCCTGTTTTACAGCTTGTTAATTATTGAATATGGCGGCAAAAGACGGCAAAAAAATGCATCATGCCGCCTCCCAGATTTGCTTTTCCCTTACTTTTGCCGCCCAATAATAGGATAATAGGATACAATTTTTAAAAAGTAATCGGATGCCTTACTTAACAACAGAGCAGACAGCTCAGATATTTGAAACCTACGGCGGAAGCGCCAAAAACACCGGATCAATAGAAGGGCAGGTTGCCCTGTTGACCCAGCGCATCAGCGCATTGTCGGATCACCTTAAGGCCAACAAGAAAGATTTTAGCACCCATCGCGGTCTAATGAAAATGGTTGGTCAGCGTAAGCGCCTGCTGGGATACCTGCAGAAGCACAACCTTAAGGGTTATCGTGATCTTATCGAAAAACTAGGACTAAGGAAATAAACAGAAGCCTATACATCTAAAGGAGGGTTATGAGTTCGGATACTGAAATTCATAATCCTTTTTTGGCTTTTATTGGTATTTAGTTTTTTTCTTTTTAAGGTAGAAAGAGGGTAGTTTGTCTACATCGACATTCAGCAATCTCCTAGTTGCATTCTAAATTTTGCTTTGCCATTTAATCATTTGAAAATCAGTTTTTTATGTTAACGCAACCACACGTTGTAACCATACCATCGGCAGACGGTCTGCCCATAACCATCAGCACCGGAAAGTTGGCACGTCAAGCCGATGGTGCTGCGCTTGTTCAGTGCGGTAATTGTTTTCTATTGGCAACTGTTTGTGCCAGTAAAGAACCCCGTCCCGGGCAGTCTTTTTTCCCGCTTACAGTTGATTATCAGGAAAAATTTGCCTCTGCGGGAAGAATCCCGGGATCTTTTTTTCGCCGGGAGGGACGCCTCAGTGATTATGAGGTATTAATTTCAAGATTAATTGACCGTGCCCTCCGCCCTTTGTTTCCGGAGGACTATTTATGCGATGTTCAGGTTTTGGTTACCATGATTTCAAGTGATGATGAAGTGATGCCTGATGCATTAGCCTGTTTAGCAGCTTCGGCAGCCCTGGCAGTTAGTGATATTCCTGTTGCCGAAATTATTTCCGAAGCAAGGGTGAGCAGAGTAGAAGGCCGGTTGGTAGTTAACCCGACGCGTTCTCAAATGTCCATTAGCGACATGGATTTTATTGTAGCGGCTACCAGCAAGAACATCGTAATGATGGAAGGCGAGGCAAAAGAATGTAGCGAAGAAGATTTGGTTAGTGCTCTTGAAGCTGCCCACAATGCTATCAAACCTCAAATTGCTGCACAAGAACAACTCCGCGGGATGGTGGGTGTAACCGGCAAGCGGGATTACACAAAACCTTATCGCAATGAAGAATTGGAGCAGAAAATCACGGCTTTAGGTCGCGGTAAAATGCATGCCATAGCTTCTTCGAATGTATCGAAGCACGAACGTAGCGAAGGTTTTAGCAAACTGAAAGAGGAGATTGTTGAGGCATTAGGGGAGTTGAGCGATGAGGACAAGCCTCTTGTTGGACACTATTTTGCCGAGTTGCAATACTACGTGGTTCGCGACATGATGCTGGATACGGGAGTGCGCCTTGACGGCCGTGATAGCAAAACAGTTCGTCCTATAAGTGTTGAAGTTGATATGTTGCCGTCTCCCCATGGATGTGCGTTATTTACCCGTGGCGAAACCCAATCGTTGACCACCGTAACCTTAGGCACCCCATTGGATGAATTGATGCTGGAAAGTGCACAGGCAACCAATTACAGCAGGTTCATCTTACATTATAATTTCCCTCCCTTCAGCACCGGTGAAACAAAGCCCATGCGTGGCCCGGGACGTCGCGAAGTAGGGCATGGAAATCTGGCTATGCGCAGCCTTAAGCAAATGATGCCCGGAAATGATTATCCCTATACCGTAAGGGTAGTTAGTGATATTCTGGAAAGCAACGGATCCTCGAGTATGGCAACGGTTTGCGCCGGTAGCCTTGCGCTGATGGATGCAGGTGTGCCTGTTGCCAAGGCGGTTAGCGGTGTTGCTATGGGACTAATAACCCGGGCTGCGGATGGAAAATCCATGATATTAACGGATATTCTTGGCGACGAGGATCATTTGGGTGATATGGATTTTAAAGTAACTGGTACCCGCGATGGTATTTGTGGCGTACAAATGGATATCAAAATTGATGGATTAAGCATGGACCTAATGCGGCAGGCGCTTATGCAAGCCCGTGATGGCCGCCTGCATATTTTGGATAAAATGAGTGCCGGGCTTACAGAAGCCCGTTCAGAGGTAAAAGAACATACGCCTAGAATGGTAAAGATGTTTATCGAGCGGGAGTACATTGGTGCAGTTATCGGGCCGCAGGGCAAAGTGGTTCAGGAAATTCAGAAGGAAACCGGCACGACCATCACTATTGAAGAGAAAAACAATATGGGTGAGGTAAGTGTGTTTGGCAAAAATAAAGAGGGCGTTCTTCGCGCCGAAAGCTGGATTAAGGGAATTGTTGCAGTTCCAACAGTTGGCGACGTATACGAAGCCACTGTAAAAAGTGTAATGCCCTATGGCGCATTTGTAGAATTTTTGCCCGGCAAGCAAGGATTGCTGCACATAAGCGAAGTGACCTGGAAACGGCTTGAAAACCTGGATGGTATTCTTTCGGAAGGCGATATGGTTAAGGTTAAGCTAACCGGAACTGATCCGAAGACCGGTAAGTTCAAACTCAGCCGGAAAGTATTGCTACCTAAGCCTGAAGGTGCAAGAGCGGAAGGAGACAACAACTAAAACATATCATGCAAAGCCCGGATTTTCCGGGCTTTTTTAATCGATTCACCTGTGGATACTTCAACATCAACCTATACCTGGCAAATTCAAATAAGCGATGATATTGAGGCAGAGTTGCTTATTGCGTTCCTGAGCGATGCTGGAATTTCAGGCTTTGAAGAGCAGGAGCGTGCATTGCTAGCCTACTGCACAGCCGATGAAAATATCAGGTTGGCTGTAAATGAGTATCTGGACAACAATGGTCATTCGTACAATTTCAGTTCCATAGCAGCACAAAATTGGAATGCGTTGTGGGAGGCAAATTTTCAACCCATTCTGGTAGACCATCGGGTTTATTTGAGAGCACACTTCCATGAGCCATTACCGGAAATTCCTTATGATTTGGTCATAACTCCCAAAATGAGTTTTGGCACAGGGCACCATGCTACAACCCGGCAGATGATAAGTGCCATGTTAACGTTGGATTGGACCGATAAAACGGTATTGGACTACGGCACAGGTACCGGAATTCTGGCCATTTTAGCGGATAAACTTGGCGCCAAATCAATTTTGGCAATCGACCACGATGCCTGGAGTTTTGAGAATGCTGCCGAAAATATAACCGTCAACCAGGCCCAAAATATTAAACTTCTAATGTCGGAAGACTGGGAGGCAGGCCTTCAGTTAGATATTATACTGGCCAATATTAATTTGCATGTGTTGCTGGCATCAGCTTTGCGTTTGTCAGAAAGCCTGAAACAAGGCGGTAAATTATTGGTCAGTGGCATTTTAACAACAGATGTAGATAGTCTTATCGCCCAGTATGAAACTATTGGCTTACAGAATGTTTCAGCAAGTTCCGAACACAACTGGGCCTGCATAGTGTTCACAAAAAGCTGAAGTTTTTACATTTTGTAACGGCAGGAAAGCCTATTTTCGCTCTCCTCTCACTCCTTGTAGCACACGCTTTTCGTTGTAAGTTGTAATAGCGCCTATGCAGGAATTTTTGCTAATTGTTCTGGCTTATCTAATTGGATCTATACCTACAGCGGTATGGGTTAGCAAGGGAGTATTTGGCTTCGACATTCGCGATTATGGCAGTGGTAACGCCGGTGCCACTAATACCTTTAGAATCTTAGGGAAGAAATGGGGCATCTTTGTGATGCTGGTAGATATGCTGAAAGGCTTATTGGCCAGTTTTCTTTATTTACTCTTGCCGTACTATGTACAAAATGAGTTTATGCGGGTAAACTTCATGGTAGGGTTGGGACTGGCTGCGGTCCTGGGTCATATTTTTCCGCTTTGGGCCGGGTTCAAAGGTGGCAAAGGTGTGGCTACATTGTTTGGCATGGTTGTGGCCATTCAGCCAATTGTTGCTTTATGTGTAGTGGGCATATTTCTATTGGTTTTGTTTCTCACCCGATTTGTATCGCTAAGTTCTATTCTGGCGAGTATTGCATTTCCCATTTTAATCCTCGTAATTTTTAATGAGCCTGAACCACTGTATCGGATTTTTGCGATTGCAGTGGCGCTGTTGGTAATTCTCACTCACCAAAAGAATATCAATAGGTTGCTTAATGGTAACGAGAGTAAGACACACCTCATTAAAAAGAAGAATCGGAAATTGTAACGGCAATCTGGTACCGTTAGGTAACTGTAATGTTCACTATATCTGAGAGGAATCCGGATTGCTACGATTGAGATATCATACAAATAATGACAACGGCAGGAGGTATTTATGCCACACCGGGACAGAAAAAACAATTACAAATTGTTTGTGGGCATTTTAAGACTTTTTCGGCCGAGTTTCACCAAAAATTGTTATACTTTTGCAAACAGTTTTCTTTAATCGATTTAATCAAATTTTATTCTAAGCATGTCGCAACAAACGCTTGTTGAGAAGCTTCTCTTGTCCAATGAAAAGAACATTCTGATACAGGGGCTTCCATCTTCTATTGAGAAACAATTTGCTAAACTGAGCTTTTCGAAAAATGTGACCCCGCTGCTTAAAAGCAGAAAAATTGACTGGGCACTGGTATTTGCCGTAAGCGAAAACCAATTGAGCAATATTCTCAAAGATGTAATCCCTGCTATGAATGAAGAAGGAAAGCTTTGGATTGCTTATCCAAAAACAACTTCCAAAATTGCAAGTGATCTAAACAGAGACTGCACCTGGAGTTGTTTAACCTGTAAAGGCTACGAAGGTGTTGGCGAAGTAGCACTCGATCATGTATGGAGTGCGCTTTGGTGGCAGCGGAAAGGTCTCAACGGTATGGATCAGGCTCTTGAAGTTGAATCCGAGGAAATTGAAATGGCCATTGTAGGCGAGGACGAAGACGAAGTACTGGTAGCAACTGTAACTGCTACCAAAAAGAAAAGGGCTGCAGCTTTAAGCTGAGAAAGATTCATTAATTATTTATTCAAACGTAACGAAGCCTGCTGTCATAAGCAGGCTTCGTCTGTTTTAAAAGCGTGCACTCTACAAAATCATCAGTCCACCACTTTTGGGTGCCAAATATTTTTCGGAACTGGAAAGAGAATAATGTAGTTGGTAATGCAAAAGGGGCTGCTTAAGCAACCCCTTTCGTCATGAAATATGTTTTCTCATTAGTCTACTCGCTTCCACCAACCATTGTCAAGTTTCATCAATGCCAGCGATGCAGCTTCGAATGACTCTTCAATTGAATGTTGGGTTTCAAAATACTGCCGCGCTTCCGAAATTTTTCCTTCCGGAATATCACGGGTGGCCAGCGTAATGTGCGGATTGAAATCCGGCTTAGTGCGAAAAATTATGGATGGAAATTTCTCGTTGAATTCTGCTGAGCATTCCTTTTCCAGGCTTTGCAGGCTTTCATTTGGTGCCACATCAATAAATAAAACCCTGTCACCAAATTGGCCATACCCATTCAGGCTAATATCAAACGGAACTACGCCTATATTGAATGTAGTTACAAAATCAAGCAACGATGGTATTAAATCGTCTTCCGCTCGAAAAGGTGGAATGATGGTGATGTGCGCTGGTGATTTTGCGGCTGCTTTGCAAGCAAATTTTTCCAGCATATAGTCTTTGAAGACTTTTACTTTGTTTTCTACAGCATCCGGACAAAGAATGGAAATATAAAACAATGAAAAACCCTCAGGCAGTGGATTATAACGTTGGGGTCTGTCCTTTTGGTAAGGTCGGTTTGGTCTTGGCCGGTTGCGGTCAAATTTTCTGTTGTTATCGTACATAATTAATCTACTCTGGTTACTTTAATTGTATTGGTGGGCAAGTGTAAATCTATCGGCGTACTTCCGGTATTTATTACAACATCGCCAGACTTAAGAAATCCTCTTTCCTTCAGTATCGCAATTTGGTCAAAAATGATATCATCCAAACTTACTTCTTCTTCATAGTTGAAAGCACGCACACCCCAGCTAAGCGCCAACTGCGGTACCAATGATTTTTCTTTCGTGAAAATAAACAGCGGTGCTTTTGGCCTGAAGCTGCTAAGCATAAAGGCGGTATAGCCGCTCTGTGTCATACCAACCAAAGCGTCGGCCTGCACGTCCACAGCCATTTTGCAGGCGTTGTAGCAAATGGCATCGCTTAAAAAAGAAGGAGAGTGGGCCAGGGGTTTTAGCAACTCCTGCCTATCGTAGTTGTATGCGGTAGTTTCTATTTCACGGATTATTTTGGTCATCGTTTCTACCACCAGCACAGGGTGCTGGCCTGCAGCGGTTTCGCCGCTAAGCATTACCGCATCTGCACCTTCCAATACTGCATTTGCCACATCGGTTATTTCGCTACGATTGGGTTTTACCCGATCCATCATACTCTCCATCATTTGTGTAGCTACAATTACAGGTTTGGCCCTGTGCATGCATTTTCTAATAATGTCCTTCTGAATCATGGGTACTTTTTCTACCGGTATTTCTACACCCAAATCGCCCCGTGCAATCATAATGCCATCGCTTTCCAGAATAATATCCCGGATATTGGTGACGGCTTCGGGCTTTTCAATCTTAGCAATGATCTTTAGTTTGCTTTTTCGCTCATCCAATTTGCTACGCAATATCACAATGTCTTTTACACTGCGCACAAAGCTCAGGGCCAGCCAATCTACATCCTGGTCGATAATGAATTCCAGATCTTCCAAAT
>JAHEMO010000139.1 GCA_024643625.1 Chitinophagaceae bacterium | reverse complement strand
GTATCGGATGCCCGCCTTAAAACCGATGTGGAAAGCCTGCCCTACTTATTGGATAAGTTGATGCAACTACAGCCGGTAAGCTATGGATGGCTGCAAGCGCCTAATAGTAGCAGGCGCAATATTGGCTTTATAGCGCAACAAGTACAGCCGCTGTTCCCCATGCTGGTAGCCACAAGCATGGGCGAAAATGGCGAACTCCTCGGCCTCGATTACAGCGGCTTCAATGTAATTGCAGTAAAAGGTGTTCAGGAAGAACAAACCCAACTGAATACGCTGGATGACGAACTGAAAGCCATGCAAAAGCGAATGGACCTGATAAACGAAAAATTAAAATCCCGCAAACAATAAACAGCCACTATGCGAACGCTTATTATTATTTCGATTTGTAGCCTTTGCCATTGGGCTTTTGCACAAAATGTAGGGATAGGAACTACTTCCCCGCTAAATGCCAAGCTTGAAGTAGAAGGCGTGGCGCCGGGTGGTGCTACCGCAGCGTTATTGGGCTCCACTAGCTCCGGCGTCTCCTTTCAAAGCAACTGGCCCACTATTGGATTTAACCAATACCGCGATAATATTTTGCCCGGCTCCAATGGAAAATTTATTGCCAACGGATTTGCCGCCATGCAATACTTCGATATCAATACCGGTAACTACGCATTTGATGTAATTACCAGTGGACTGGCAGGCTCGCAAACTTTTGTGCCGGTGCGCGCTGTAACGGTAGCAGCCAATGGCCATACTTCCATTCTTACCAATGCAAATACCGCTACGCTTAGCGTAGGCCGTGGCACCGGATCTAATGGTACTGCGGTGTTTGTTGGTCCATCCTATCCATCACATTTTAATTATTCTTCTACCGAAGACACTTATATCCGGGCAGGTCAGGATAACGGAACGGTATTCATTAACCAAATACCCAACGGCAAAATACTCATCAGCGCCACGGGCGGCCACCTGTGGATTAATAATCCGCCTGCTCCGTTTTATACCATTGAGGTACTCCAACCCAACGGCAGCAAGGCTTTTTCCATGGTTGACGCTGTCAATAACCGGTGGGGCATGGCATGCAATAACCTCAATACACTAAATAACGGGCGAGGCATAGCACTCGACCTGTATTACAACAATACCGGCCGTGGCCGTTTCCAGTTTTGGAATGGCGCCTATGTATCGCTAAGCGACCAACGCCTGAAAAAAGATATTGAACCCATGGAACCCGTGCTGAACAAACTAAAAAAACTAAATCCGGTGCAGTACGAAATGATTCGCAACAATCCGCATCACCTGGTATCCTCCGGCTTTATTGCACAGGAAGTGCAGCCCCTGTTTCCGCAACTGGTGCGTCGCGGCACCGATCATTATACAAAGGGCAAAACCATTGAGGATGCATTAGTAATGAACTATAGCGGCTTTGCCGTGATAGCCATTAAAGCCCTGCAAGAACAGGAAATGCAGATACGCGAAATGCAGCAACAAAAGCAGGCGTTGATGCTACGACTATCGGCGCTTGAGCAGCAGTTGATGGAGCAATAATTTGTTATTAAATCCGCTCCATTTCGCACTGCTGAAGTAATGGCCATGCCAAAAAATTATTATTGCATTAGATGCATGCAATGGTCAATAACGGCAGACAATGCCGGTGTCAGTCCTTTATAGTATTGGCGGTGTTTCAAATACAAACGCCGGCCCGGTTTCATTGCATTTCTCCGCCATTACTGTCTGACAGTTTTATTGGCTTTCGCAGACTGAAGAAGTGCTGTTTCCAATTGCTCAATGCGCTTCATAAGTGTTGTAATCTGTTGCTGTTGTTCCTGCACCGCCTTCACCAGCGGCACAACAAACTCTGCATACCGTAACGCATACAAATCGTTATCATTTTTAGGTTTATCCACGCCGCTAAATTCATAATTCAGGCGTGTGGCAGCCGCTTCCACTTCCTGTGCCACAAAGCCGGAATGTATTTTTTTCGACTGCTCATCTCTTGCTTTTTTGGTGAATGCGTCCGGTGTCTTTAAAACCTTGTTTCCCTTCTCGTCTTTCACCACATCTTCCTGCAAATGTGCAGCGAGTTGATTCATATCGAGGGTATAAGTGACCGGGCGCAAAGCCATCACAAAATCAAGACCCTTTACCTGCTCGCTGATATTTCTTTTGAAACGTCCGTCAGACAAATTCGACCATGGCTGATAACCGCCAATACTACCGGTTCCGGTAGAACCAATGCGCACCTGACTGCTTGCCGTGATACGGCTATTGTACCCGATAGCGGTAGATGCTTCAAAATTTGTAGCAACCGTTTGGTCAGCCTGATAGCCCAAAAATGTGCAGTAAGTATTAGCGTTATTAAACGCACCGGCGCTATTGCCTACAGCGGTATTATGATGTCCGGTAGTATTCAGGTTTAGTGCACCCAATCCTACTGCAGTATTATCTGTTCCGGTAGTATTACTGGTAAGTGCAGCAACACCTACTGATACGTTATTATCCCCCGATGTGTTTGCCCTCATGCTGTTATTGCCTATGGATACATTGGAAGAGCCGGTTGTATTCAGCAACATGCTTTCTACACCCATTACGGCATTCCAAACACCCGTTGTATTGTTGGCGAGACTCTCGTGACCAATAGTAGTATTGTTGCGGCCCGTTGTATTGTCTCTTAAAGCATAATTACCAATCGCTACATTTTTAATACCCGTACTGGATGATGTGGGTTGATTGCTGGATAAAGCCTCCACACCCACAGCAACATTATTAGTCGCATAGATAATGCCGAGGTTGATAAAAGACTGCGCCCGCAAAGCACTTTTACCTATAGCAACATTATTGAGCGAAACATTATCGTTGCGCAAGGCTTCATGACCGATTGCGGTATTGTTATTGCCCCGGCCCGAGGCCAGGGCATAGGAGCCTATAGCCACATTATAATCGCCACCAGTATTGCCATTTAGTGCAAGATATCCTACCGCAGTATTTTCAAAACCAACGGTATTGGTGGCAAGCGCAGCATAACCCATGGCCGTATTATACAAGCCGGTGCTATTGTCTTCTAATGCCCGATGCCCCGTGGCAGTATTGCGGGTGCCTGTAGTATTGTTTGCCAGTGAAGAATTACCAACTGCAGTGTTGGAGTTGCCGGACGTATTGCTGCGCATGCTGAATACACCAATGGCCGTATTAGGACCTGAAAGGCTGTTTTCCAAAGCGTAGTACCCTACCGCAAGATTGCTGCCCGAAGTAAGATTACTTTTTAGGCTGTATGCCCCTATGGCGGTGTTATTGCTACCGGTGGTGTTACTTACCATGGCAGAGTCGCCCATGGCAACATTGGCGCTCCCACTTGTATTGCTGCGCATGCTGGTATGGCCTACAGCAGCATTTCTCTGGCCGTTTATGTTGCCAAACAATGCCTCATATCCTATCGCACTGTTAAAGGCACCAAAGGATTCATTATTGGCCATAGCAAATGCGCCAATGGCAGTATTAAGTGCACCGGGATGCACGGCCATTACGTGGTGTCCAAATCCGGTACTATTGGTATTGTTGGCAAATGTGTGGTACTGCCCGGCCAATGAGCCAAAAAAGGTAGAACTTGTTGCAATATCCATAAACCCTGCCGGCTGGTTGGATACTTTGAATTTTAATGGCTTGTAATCGGTAGTGCCAATAAAGTTTGTCGCCGTATCTGTACCCGCATTTCCGGTAAGCTGCCAACCGGCAGCAGATGCCGTGGAAAACTTCGTCCATACGGGCGCTCCGCCGGTACCACTGTTGTAGTAGTATCCCACCCCGGCAGGCAAAGCCACATTGGTATTATACACCAATAAGCTCGTGGCAGGATTACTGATGGTAACCGCATCGTTGATGCCGGTCAAAGCAACCCGCGGCAAAAGCAACCCTTTGTTGGCGCTGCTTACCTCAAGCATGGCGCTGCTATTAGGATTGTTGGTGCCAATGCCAACGGATTGGGCAGTTGCATTGCCTGCTGCCAAAACCAGCACAGCGAATAAAAAAGTGTTGTACTTCATGCCATTTGTTTTGTAATTGTAAGTATCAGCTTTCCTGAAAAAAGATTTAGGGTTTAAAACAAGACCACTGCAATATTTGCCTTTACGATTTCCTTTAATCAAATAACCAATTGAAACATCGTGCAGTATTCAACCAGTACCGGACAACCGACCAATAGCATTTATCCATAGGTCAAAAATCAAAAACATAGCCAGGCGAAGCAATAGCGAAATAGGGTGAATCTGACTGCAGCCATTAAACGTTATACCCAATGCCTATGCAATAATCAAAAGCATTTTTACAATGCCTTACACTCAATATGAATAACGAAGAGACAACGGCACTATTCATTTTACCCCGGTCTATACAATTCTATCGCGTATCGCCTTTGATACCGCCTCGGTGCCAGAATGCACATGTAGTTTACTGTAAATGTTTCTGACATGCGTTTTGATGGTATCGATTGCTACAAATAGCTCTGCTGCTATCAGTTTATAACTCTTGCCGGCTACCAGCAGTTGTAATACTTTTTTTTCCTGCGCAGTAAGGTTGTATTCCGCATGGTTCTCTGCAGGTCGCAGGTTATGCTTAAATAATTCTAATACTCTCCGTGCAATGCCCGGCGTCATAGGCGATCCGCCGGAATGCACATCCCTTATGGCTTGCAGATAGCCGTCGGGCGTGGTTGATTTTAAAATATATCCGGAGGCACCGGCACAAATAGCGTCAAAAATATAATCATCCTCAAAAAAAACAGTTTGAATAAGCACCAGTATTTCGGGCATGTTTTGCTTGATAAGCCTGGTAGCTTCAATACCGTTCATACCCGGCATTTCAATATCCATCAATACCACATCACAAGGTGTGGCTTCAAGGTTGGCTAATAAATTTTTGCAATCGCGCCAGGCGCCTGTACAGCAAAAACCATCGGCATGATTGAGCAATAACGCAAAGGTTTCGCGCAGATGCTTATTGTCCTCGAAGATGGCTACTTGTATCACAAATTATTTTTACAAAAATTGAAAATTTAAAGCTGTGCGGCAATCACTAAATAGGGTGAATTATTCCGGCAATATCAATTGAATGGTGGTTCCATGCCCCGGACTTGTCTCTATGTTCAGTTTGCCTTTCATTTCCGTAGCCCGGTTATACATATTGTCCAATCCATTGCCGCGTTCCGTTTCATCGAGGTTAAATCCCCTGCCATTATCAATTATTTCGATGCTACGACTTTTTGCCTTTGTAACCGCTACAGCGCGGATAGCTGTGGCCTCCGCATATTTTACAGCATTATTCAACGCTTCTTTGGATATCAGGTATACATTTTTGCGTTCATTCATCGATAGCTTCCATTTATCCAATTCGTCGAGCTGCATTTCCGCCTTTATGTTTTGACTATCGCAAAGCTCAAAGGCAAAATGCTCGAGCCGTTGTTTAAGATTGGCAGCCTCAGTTTCTCCGGGCTTTATCATCCATACAATGTCGCTCATTTTATCCATGGTTTCCTGCGCATGCGTGCCTACCCTTCCTAATATCTCTGTTGGCGTGTTTCCTGTTGCTGCTTGTTGTGCAGCCATACGGCTAAGCATATGTATACTGCTAAGCGAGCTACCCACTTCATCATGCAGGTCAGCAGCTATACGGTTTCTCAGCATCAGCTCATGCATTTGCTGCCGAAGCCTGTAGCGGTTTATGAGCAATCCTACACCCAATAACAAAAGCAGCACAAAAGCTATGGTTGTAAACATGGCAATGCGTTGTTGGTTAAGCTTTTGCTCCTGCAAGAGTTTCTCATTTGCCAGCAACGCAATTTCTTTATCTTTTTCCTGCACTTTAAAGCGTGTTTGCATAGCTGCTATGTCTTCATCAAACTGCATATGCAACATACTATCGCCTATAGCCTTATTAATTTGCAGAAACTCAAATGCCTTTGCTGTATTGCCTTGCTTTTCGTATGCTGTTGCCAGCAGGTCGGTGGCCTCATGTTCAACGTTTATCAACTGTTCAGCAGCACCAATCCGGTAAGCCATTTGTCCGGCATGAATAGCTTTGTCGTATTTTTTTTGTTGCAGATAAATGCGCCCCTGACATTCCCAGGCATTGGCTAACTGCAAATTGTTTTGCTGCAAAACTGCATATTGCATGGCTTCCTTTGCGTGCTGTTCTGCCAATGGCAGATTATTTTGCTGCAGGTATACATCGCTTAAATTTTCATGGTACATCGATAAATTATTCAGGTCATTTATCTCTTTGCCAATAGCAATGGCGCGGGTAAATACATCAATGGCTTTGGCATACTGCTCCTGATGCTTATATACGTTTCCCTCGTTATTGTAAACAATCGCCATCATGAAGCGATTGCCGGCTTTGCTGTATAAATCAGAAGCACGCTTGTAATACGTTGCGCTTTGCCCATAATCACGCTGATAAAAATATACGGACCCAATAGTCTGAAAGACCCTTGCACGGCGGTCATCGCTATTGGCTTTTTCGGCATACCGCAGCGAACTATCGCAGTCAATCAAAGACTGCGACAGATTTTGCAAATTCATATGAATATCTGCCCTGTTGAGATAGGCAAGTGCCAGCCGGTTGGGATCACCGGCCTTGTAGGAGTACACGATGGCACTATCAATATAAACCAATGCCGAATCGAGCTTTGCAGCGGCCGTAAAACTTGCAGAAGTATTCAACAGGCAACCGGCAGTGCCTTTATCCCATCCTAATTGTAAGGATAGAGCTACGCCTGCTTTGCCGTAGGCTATGGCTTTAAGCGGTTCTCTGTCTTTCAATGTGCCGGCAAGCATCCGGTATGCTATTACTTTATTGGTGTCGGCAGGCGAATGCTGAATCACCTGCTCAAGGCTATCGGTGTTTATCGATTGTGCCTCCAATCTGTTTGAGAAAAACAGACAGAGGACAAGGACTAGCGTAGCTGATTTTTGCATCTTTCGAATGTACAAACACCGTGCAATTAAACCCGTCAGTATTATCGTAAGCAAATATTGCGCTGCTTATAGAAAAATTGCGCTGCTTAAAGCCTTACACTAATCCTTTTTGCACCTATAATATCAGCAATCGTATGTTGACATAAAAAATCAACATCCACTTATGTAAGGATAATGGTACGGCTCTATCGGTGCTACTTGGCTACCATTTCGTGTATGCCATCCCAACCTGCGGGTACGCCCTGGGCCGCGTATCGCTCGGCATGCTGCAGAAAGAATACCGCAGTGCTGTCGCGCTCATCGTTTTCTAAGATCTGCCTGAACAAAGCAATGGCGCCGGCAAATTCGCCGCTGTGGTAGTGCTGCATGGCGCGGGTAAATAAGGGCAGGTTAATTTTTTTCAAGCCAAAATACGGTTCGGGGTATCCATCAATGCATTCCAGAATATTCAGCAGTTTGCGCTTGCCCTTCAGGCGAACGCCACCCAAATGGCGCACCTGATAAGTCTCCTGTCCGCCAAGGGCAGAATAGGTAGCCTCGCTTAGCAATAGCGGCGAGTGGTAATGTTTGGTAAGGCTTTCAATACGCGAAGCCGTATTAACCGTATCCGAAATAGTGGTATTGCTCATGCGTTCATCATCGCCGGTAATACCCATAATAAGCGGGCCGGTATGCATGCCTATGCCTGCCCGAATTGCCGGCAGCCCCTGCTCTTCACGCACGGCGCTAAAGCGCTGTATGGCATGCTGCATGGCAATGCCTGCACGCAGGGCATCATCGGCCGCACCAGGAAAAATGGCCATGATGCTATCGCCCATATACAGGTTTACAAAGCCATGGTATTGCCGGATAATGGGGCCTAGCATAGCATTGAAAGCATTGATGAGGCGGAACGTTTCTTCGGGTGTCAGCTTCTCCGAAATGCTGGTATAATCGCGGATATCAGTAAATAAAACCGTTACAATTTTTTCGGCCTGATCGCCCAGTTTTACTTCGGTAAGCTGATCGCGGCCCAATGACGATATAAATTCCTGTGGCACAAAGCGCATAGTAGCTTCATGAATACGGCGTATGGCTTCTTCCCGGCTGCGGGCCTCGGCGATGTTTTTTTCAAAAAGAAAAGCCGCTTCAATGGCTGCAGATGATTGTAAGGCAAGGGTTACCAGTAGTTTGAGCTGACCGGCACTAAACTGTTCTTGTTTGGTGCCGGCCAATATGATGGCACCCATAATGCGGTGCTTCACTTTCATGGCGGCATAAATGAGCGAATGTGCCTGGGGTTCCAATATGCCTTTGGCTTTCAGTTTGCTGAGGTCGTCCAGTATTTCAGAGTGGCCGCTAACGCCAATTTCAAGCAGCAGGCCGGGCTGCCGCTGCAAGGCCGCATGGTGCAGCAATTGGTGGCCGGCACTTGCGGGTATATGCAAACGGCGGTCCTGATCGTCCCACAGCACCAGCACACCCTCGTCGGCGGCAATACTTTCCATGGCCTTTTGCAGGGTGGCTTTGGCAATGCCTTCCGTATCGATGGTTTGCGCCAGCTGTTCGGAAAAGTTGAAAATGATATTGATTTCGTGGTAGAGGCTTAGCACTTCGGCACCAAGCCGTTTTTGCCCGGCTTCTTTTTGCAGGAGGTGTTGCAACAGCAGCGCCATGGCTTCCGCCGGTGCCTGAGGACCGTGCACCTGCCCATACATTTCACCATCAAGCACAATGGGTACCACCAATACCTGTCCCGCTTCTGGCTCGCCCATCAGCAGGCCGCCTTGTGCATCGGTAATCCAAACCTGTGCGCCCTGCGCAGCCAATAGCTGTGCTACTACAGGGTGTGCGTCCTTATTGGGTCCTATTATTTTTTGTAGACTTAGTTTAATCATGCCGGCAACTGCGGTTTTT
>JAHEMO010000138.1 GCA_024643625.1 Chitinophagaceae bacterium | reverse complement strand
ACGCATAGGGCGGGGCATGCCACGTCGGCCGATCAGGGCCTTTGGGCCGATAGCGTGTATGGCAGCGCTTACAATTACGACCTGCCGCATTTGCTGCAATACGATGCATCGTATCCTAAGCAGGTAAAGTTTGTACAGAGCTCCATAAAAACAAGTGCCGAAAAATTTGATGCCGCAAAAGACTACAGCAACCTGAAACCGTATACCACCATTATGCCCCTGCTGGAATTGCTGAAAAAGGCAAAGGATACGGTAAACGTTTTATGCTGGGGAAGTGTAACCGAACCCGCCATATTGGTTAGCCATTGCATAGCTACCAAACAAACCCGCTTGCTGCAAAAGCTGCGCTTTATTGCGCACTGGACCAGCAGCAATTTTTACCAGGGCACACCCGAAAATCCGGAAACACCAGCCAACTGCCGCGAAGATGCCGCAGCATGTGCCTATCTGAAAACGCAGGCCAAAGCGGGTGCCATTCAATACTTCGAATTGGGGGCCATTGGGCAGCATGGTATTGTGAGCGGTGCACCCAAGGGCAAGCCTTATTTTGACCAATACAAAACCAGCCGCCTCGGTACGCTTTTTGCCGAAGGCAAATTTGTACAAAACTGTGTGGACCATAGTGATGCTGCAACGTACTGGACCCTGTTGGGCGGATATGGCGTAAGCCTTGCTGATGTAGCAGGCAATGGTAGCAATCCGCCCGAAACAGAAAAGGCCAATGAAGAAAAATTTAAGGCAGGCAGCAAAGCCTTACACGATGAACTGCTGCGCAGAAGTAAGTTGGCCGCAGGGCAATAAAAATCATACCTGAATCAATCATTGATTATGAAAATTTTGATGATGGCCATCCTATTGGCTACCGCCATTATAAGTAATGCGCAGGTAAAAATTATTTCCGATTCGCTTGTGCAATCATTCCCGCCTTATATCCAACAGCTAACCTCTTTCGGTGAGCGACCCGACTGGAGCCCCGATGGCAAACGCATTGCTTTTATGGAAAAAACATTTGGCGATGCTTTTGAAGTAGAAGTATCCACCGGCAAGTTGAAACCACTTACGCATCATTTTTTTCACCATGGTTTTATCCGGGTAATGTTTTTGCCCAATGGCGATTACCTGCTGATAGGTGCCAGAAATTTTGACCCCAAAAATCCATGGCAAAGCCGCAGCCCGGAGCAAGCTGAATTGTGGGTACTAAAAAAAGAACTCGACAGCGCGCCCTATCCCTTGGGTGTACATATAAAAGAGGGTGCGGCCATCTCTAAGTCGCGGCTCAAAATAAGCTGGACCATCCATGATATTTACACCGGCGATATTACCTATCCCAACGGTATTCCCACGCTCGTACACATTGATACCGTGGTACGGTCGGCCGACCTGCCGGCGCCTATCAACGGCTGGCGATTGGAAACGCAGGATTTTCGTCCGCCCAACGATACGGAGTTGTTGTTCAACGCACATTATCCCTCCGTAGAATATGAAGCGGAAGTGATGGGTATTGATCTCCAAACCAGAAAAATTGTAAACTACACCAACCGCCCCGATCGCTACGACGAACCCGAAGGTGTTTTTCCCAATGGAAAATATATGTTGGTTGAAAGTACGCGGCATTATCCCAAACGCGATAGCGGCCGTACCACATGGGATTACATTGACTTGTACAAACTTACATTGGATGGATCGGGAACATTAGAACGCCTTACCTGGTTTAATCATCACAAAAAGTATAAAGCAACCAACCCTGTTGTAAGCCCCGATGGAAAATGGATAGCTTTTCAATATTCGCTAGTGGGTGAAACCACCGGCATAGGGCATGGCGTTATCCTTATGAATCTTGCTGCGCAAGCCAAAGCCAGTGCACCATTTATACCACAATAAACTGCAAGGAGCTATGAAAAATATGTTACTGCTAACGCTTGCGTTACCGTGTTGGCTGATGTCTGCTCAGGCGCAATCAGCAGCACCCTGGCAATCTATTTTCAATGGCAAAGATTTAACCGGCTGGCAAATTATCGGTAGCCGCGGGAAAGTACTGGTGCAGGATAGCGCCATCGAAATTCACATGACGGCCAATACGCCCGTACACACATTTGCCACCACTAAAAAGAAATACAAGGATTTTATTCTTGAACTCGATTGCAAGCGCGATATACCCTTTAACTCCGGCATCTTATTTCGGGCTTTTCATGCGCCTGATACGGCATCCGTTGACTTGTATGGTTATCATATTAAAATTGATCCTTCCGAAAAACGAAAATGGACCGGTGGCCTATTCGACGACTTTGGTAAAACCTGGGCATGGATATACGACCTCTCCAAAGACGAGCGGGCACAAAACGCCAACCGCAGTAATGAGTGGAATCATTTCAGGATAGAAATGATCGGCCATACCATCAAGGTTTGGGTAAATGATATCCCTACTGTGCACCTGTCCAACCACAAATACCGTAAGGCCGGATATGTTGCTTTCAAGATGCATTCGCTTGGTGATAAGCCCGGGCAGGAAGCCTGGAAAGCACAGTTTAAAAATATTCGCATCATCACCAAAAATCCTGAGCGCTATAGCAAGGCAACCGATTTGGTGCTAACACCAACCGATTGATGGTATGTTCGCAGCCACTCGAGATCGCTATATAAAATACTACCATGAAAAATACTTTCCTCTTCCTTTGCTTTGCCATGGCCTTGCTCAGTTTTGTTGCCCTGCCGTCCAACCATAACCACAAAGCTGCCGCAAGGCCCGATCCCGAAGAAACCTTTCAGCAGTTTTGCAGCGGTTGCCATGGCGAGCGTGCCGCCACATTTGTCGACCGTAAATGGGTACACGGCGATTCGCGCAGCGAAATCATCAACAGCATTACCAATGGTTGGGTAAATAATGGCATGCCGGCATTTAAAGACGGCCTCAGCGAGGAGCAGATTGCAGCACTCGCCGATTATATCCGCGAAAATATTGAGCACCAAAGCGAGTATCAGTTTACGGCCGCTCCCGTATCCAACATTTTTACATCGGAGGGTATTACCGTGCGGCTCGATACCGTGGTTACCGGTTTGCTAAGCCCCTGGGGTTTTGCGCAATTGCCCGATGGCAATTACCTCATCAGCGATCGTGAAGGCGTACTGTACCGGGTTGATCATCAGCAACGCAAAACGCCCATCACCAATACCCCCACCGTGCTGGCCATGGGGCAGGGCGGTTTGATGGATATTGTGCTGCACCCCGATTATGCCCGCAACGGTTGGGTGTATATGTCCTATTCAAAATTTAAGGTGGAAAACGGCGATACGCTTACTACTACCGCCATTGTTCGAGGAAAAATAAAAGGTAATCAGTTTACCCAAGCGCAGGAAATATTTGAAGCCCTTCCTTATACCAAAACCCGCCATCATTTTGGCAGCAAACTGGTGTTCGATAAGCAGGGCTATCTTTTCTTTTCGGTAGGCGAAAGAGGCCGCCACGACGATTTTCCGCAAAAAACCGATAATGATAATGGCAAAGTGCATCGCATAAAAGACGATGGCAGCATACCGCCCGATAATCCCTTTGCCGCGCAGGCAGGCCCCGGCCGCAGCATCTATAGTTTTGGCCATCGCAATCCGCAGGGCCTTGCGCTGCAGCCCGGCACCAATACCCTTTGGGAGCATGAGCATGGCCCGCGCGGTGGCGACGAAATCAATATCATTCGCAAGGCCGCCAACTACGGATGGCCCGTTATTACCTATGGCATCAATTACAATGGCAAACCCATGAGCGCCATCACCCAACAGGAGGGTATGGAGCAACCCGTTATGTATTGGACGCCCTCCATAGCACCCTGCGGCATGACCTTTATTACCGGCAATCGCTATCCGCAATGGAAGGGCAATCTCTTTTCCGGATCCCTGCGTTTTAAGTATGTAAATCGGTCGGTCATCAACGAGCAGCTGGTAGCTTCCGAAGAAAAATTATTCCCCAATATAGGCCGTGTGCGCAACCTGGCCATGGGCACCGATGGCTACCTGTATGTAGCCGTAGAAAAACCCGGCATGGTGTTTAGGGTGGTACCCGTGCAGCCGTAGCAACAGCAATGCTTCTTTGGTCAAAAGAGTTTGACGCTATTCAAGACAGAGATATAGAAGCAGATGATGAGTTTGGGAAAGATAGAAATAGGTTGTCCTATGAATTGATGACTTACAGCAACAACCAACTAAAAAATTCGCCCATCTATTAGCCTTAAAGAAAAAAAGGAAAGGTGGTGGATGTTTAATATTGAAATGCTCTAATCCCGATTTTGGAGAAGGTACTGATCCGAAAAACGAAGGCATGATAATTTCATACCGTATACTCCATCAAGGGATTTTTGATTTGCTGTCGCGGGATGAAAGGAAAGTATCTTACTATCCTGACGCGTTTAAAAAGAAGTTCAAAGCGAAATAGCCGCCGATCTTTTACAAGTAATCCTAACCGATTTGTTGCCTGCCTGGCAGGTGAGGTTTCCAAGAGGTTTACAATCGACTTTATCAATGTTACAGGATGCAGCGCTCTCAATCAATAGAGTTAGCATCTACACTTCGGTTTCGGTTGTATTCAGTAGCAAAATTTAGGGTGAGGATATTGCATTGGACGGCTACATCAAACACAGAAACTTTGGTAATCAGTTTTTGCCCGGCTGCACGCAAAGCATTTACAACTGCTATGCTGCCTGCAGTATAGCGGCATGCCCCAATTGAAAAGTGTAATGCATGTTAGATTGGCTTATTTTGGCGCTTAGCACGAAAACAGCATAGCATCGTTTTTTACGTAGTATTATCTACAAATCTTACAAGCGCAAAAGCGATACAGAAATTTAGTACACAAATTATGACGAACCTTTTTGTAAAACCCGGGCTGGCCATATTGCTTGCTGTCCTGATGCTTGCAGCCTTTAAGCATAAAGCAGTAGAATCTGCTGATATAACCATTGGCAATTTCAAAAACCCTCCGGCCGATGCAAGGCCTTTTGTGCGTTGGTGGTGGAACGGAGATAAAGTTAATAAGCAGGAGATTTCCCGTGAACTTGACCTACTAAAAAAGGCAGGTTTTGGCGGCGTGGAAATTAACCCTATCCTGTTCCCAGAATCTGGTGAGGAGACAGGGGCTGAAGCATTGCCCTGGATGAGTGATGAATGGATTGATGTGTTTGTACATGCTTGTCAGAAGGCAAAGGAAAATGGCATGATTGCCGACGCTATTGTTGGGTCGGGTTGGCCTTTTGGCGGTGAGTTTTTGCAAAACGAAGAAACCTGCCAGCGTGTGATAACAAATGCAATACCATACAAGGGTGTTAGTACAATTTCTTTGAGTGAAGAAGAACTGAAAGAAAAGATATTGAAGACCGTGAAATGGTGGCACATGAAAGAAGACATTAAACATGAGTTGCTCTTCATCAAACTCATACCCGAAAAAACTGATAACTACGACAGCATGATAGATTTGACAGGTCGGGTAGATAGAAACGGAAACCTCAATTATGCATTACCAAAGCAAAGTGATTTTGTATTGAGTTATGGGTTTGTTCAAAAAAATTACGAGACGGTTAGGTTTGGCGCACCGGGTGCATCGGGGGCAGTTTTAGATCACTATAAGAAGGATGTAACCCTCAAATACCTGTCAAGGCTTTTACAGGTTTCAAAAAAATCGGGCATACCACTAAGCGAGCTGCTGAGAGCCTTATTTTGCGATAGTATAGAATTATCTGGTGCTAATTGGACAGACGACTTTGCTATCCTTTTTAAAGCAAAATATGGATATGATTTATCGCCGTGGTTTCCGTGGGTATTTAGTGCCGATAACCAACAAAATGGTGAGCCTATACTAGCTGAGAAACTTCAACAGGAAATAAAGCGGGTGCGGTACGATTATAACGAGTTGTTGGTAGAAACCTTTCTCTCAAACTTCACGCAAACTTTTCAGGAGTTTTGTACCAGTAATAACCTGCAGTGCAGGTATCAGGCCTATGGTACTCCGTTTTTAATGGGTATGCTTAATGGATACACCATGGTTGATATTCCGGAGAGCAATAACTGGATTTATTCAGCAGAGATGAAAGGCGATAGCTGGTCATGGAATCAAGATCATGGGTACATGATATGGAATATGTACGCAGCCGCAGGCGGGCATCTGAGCGGCAGAAAAATAATTAGCAACGAAGCGATGACCAATCTAAACGGCGTTTTTAGAACTACGTTAGAAGAAATAAAGCAACATGATGACATGAACTTTATTACAGGCATGAATCACAGCGTGGTGCATGGTTTTAATTATTCTCCACCGGAGGCGAAGTTTCCGGGCTGGATAAGATTTGGAACCTATTTCAGCGAACAAAATACATGGTGGCCCTATATCAACAAGTGGGTTGATTACAATGCACGGCTCTCCTACCTCTTTCAAAACTCACAAGCAAAAAAGTCAATTGCCATTATTGGCCCGGAGGCAGATCATTGGGGAGAACGCGGCCTTGTTAGGGAAGTTTTTCATATGAAACCCTGGTACCTCTACAAAATCTGGGAGCCAATTAGTCAACTGGGCTATTCGTGCGAGTACCTTAATCTCGATATTGTAAACAAGGCTGATGTATCAAAAGGGAGTATACAATATGGTCCAATGGACTATAAATTACTGGTGCTGGCAGGCTTGAAATCACTACACCCGGAGACAGCACTAAAAATAGAAGCCTTTGTAAAGGCGGGTGGTCAGGTGCTGGTATTGGGTGCTGTTCCCAATCAGTCCCTTCATTTTCAACAGGCAAATGAAAATGACCAAAAGGTGCAAAAAATATTTGGGCAACTGCAAAAACAATACCAAAAAAATATCATCGTATTGGATGAGCCTCAGGAGCATGTAAATCTACTGGGTTGGATGAAGGGCACACTGGCAAAAACACGTCTCCAGCCCGATGTGAAATTTGACAACGTGTATGATCATGTGTATCAGATAAATTCATACACCAAAGACAAGGAGATTTTCTTCATCACCAATGTGCACCGCAACAAGTCAGTACAACTAAAAGCCGCGTTTCCTGTAAAAAATAAATACCCTTATGTGTGGAACCCTGAAACAGGTGAGCGATACGCTTTGGCAGGTGGTGCTGATGCTTCCCCAATAGATATTTACCTTGGTCCGATTGAATCAATTGTAATTGTTTTTGAAGAGGAAAAGCCATCGAAAACAGTACTCCCCAAAAAGACAAATTTTGCAGCTGTTGCTACGCTATCCACCCCATGGACGGTTATAGGTCATCATGCAAATGGGCAGCAGTTTAGATGGCAAATGGACAAGTTAGTTGACTTTTCGAAAGACGGCGATACGGCTAAGACAAGTTTTGCGGGTACTCTCGTGTATAGCAACACTTTTACTGCAAAGGAAGGTATTACGCATATTGATTTGGGTGACACCAATGAAGGGATAACTGAGGTGTTCATTAATGGTAAAAGTGCCGGAATCAAGTGGTACGGAAGGCCCATCTTTGATATTACCACTTTACTTAAAGAAGGTGAAAATGCTGTAGAGATTCACTACACAACTGTACTGGCCAACTATTGTCAAAGCTTGAAGGATAATCCGACAGCACAGTTTTGGACAAAAAAATATGCAGCCATAAGCACACCTACCGGTATGGAAGGGTCCGTGCGTTTGCTACAAGCGAATTAAGCATTTGGAGAAGCATTGTCAGACCGCCAGCATTCATGTAGTCGCAGCACAGCGTTTGCCATCTGCAAAATCATAGTGCAATAGCAGAAGCCTTTTGTATACAAACAAGTTGAATGCCTGGGGATTATTGTAAAAATGCATGCAGGTATTTGATATATACCTGCATGCGTTGCCATAATCGTATTTCGACTTGCAGTACGTACGAACTATTGCAGCACCAGCACCTTCCGCGTTAGCCGTATATCCCCATCTACAAGCGTAATAGCATATAAGCCTGGCTGCCAGGTCGTGGTTTGCAAACGCGTGGTACCGGTTTGTGCTTTGGTTGCCAACAGGGTTTGGCCTGCAGGATTCGCTACCAGGTATGTGGCGCCGCTGTTGAGTTTTGTTTGGCTGTGGAGCAGCAATACATCCCGTGCGGGGTTTGGTGAGGCCGTAAAACTGACATCGCCGGTCTGCAGCGGTACAGCCTGTTGTTGGGTAGTAAGCCGGGTATTGGCGGGGGTATTTATTTTTTGTAACAGTACCACCCAATCGAGGGATGGATTATTGGGTGCTATGCCGGTATTGGCTATAGCGCCACCGCTTATAGTAGTTACGTTGCCCTGTAGCAGGGCACCACCGTTGCGCGGATCGTACCACTGCACGCTGAAGCTGCCGGTGGCGGCACT
Organism: Chitinophagaceae bacterium; assembly: GCA_024643625.1. Classification (GTDB taxonomy): domain Bacteria; phylum Bacteroidota; class Bacteroidia; order Chitinophagales; family Chitinophagaceae; genus Phnomibacter. The sequence continues at coordinate 510 of JAHEMO010000138.1, read as the reverse complement.
CAGGTCTATATCGGTACTGCCGCCGTTGGGCAGGTATATGGCATAAAAGGCGTCGGGCACCTGCATCACATAATCGGTGGTGGCGGTGGTAAGCGCATCATTGCCCGTCCATTGGGTAAGCCAGGGAGCGGCATGCGTATTGAAAAACGCCAGCGCAATGTTGGCATCCTGCCATTTGGTGGCGCGGGTGCGGTGGTCCTGACTCGTAAGATCGGAGCTGCCGGTTTGGTAGCCATAATAGTATTCTACCCCGGCACCCCCTGCCATTAGCGTGCCCCAAAGCACCTGTTTGCGCACATCATCGCGGTTATCAGCTACGCCACGGGCATCGGGCAGTTGGCTGGTGGGGTAGGCGGCATCTACAGCCACACCGGCATTGGCACTGCCCTGCTCATCGTTGGCCACAATCCATTTTTTACCAGCGGCGGCGGAGTTGCGCACCCAATCACCAATATTGGTATGAATGCCTGCAATGCCTATTTGCATCGATGCACCGGTAAGGCTGCTTAG
>JAHEMO010000137.1 GCA_024643625.1 Chitinophagaceae bacterium | reverse complement strand
GTAATGGTATTTGCATCACAAATTACCAGCCCGCAATGGCAGGGATACGAGCTTGCAGGTAAAACGCTTGCACTTGGCCTTAGTTGCGGCGTATTCGGCATTAATGTTGCCCATGAGTTAGGCCATCGCAATACCTGGTACGAAAAGGCAATGGCAAAAATTTTACTGATCACCACTTTGTACAGCCAGTTTATTATTGAGCACAACAAAGGGCATCATAGAAATGTAAGCACGCCGCATGATCCGAGCAGTGCACCTTATGGCACAAGCCTGTACGCATTTTGGTGGCGCAGCATAACGGGTGTGTACCGCGATGCATGGCGTATTGCCAATGCTGAGTGTCGCAAAAAAGGCAAGCCGGTCTTTTCGCTGCATAATGAAATGCTGCAACTACAATTGCTAACGGTATTGTGGCTGCTGGCTCTTGTATTACTTTTTGGTGTAAAAGCATTGCTACTTTATCTACCTGCCGCGGTAATGGGTATACTATTGCTGGAAACGGTTAATTATATTGAGCACTATGGTCTGGCTCGCAAGCTAACGGACAGTGGTGTATATGAAAGAGCAAAACCCATACACAGTTGGAACAGCAGCCATCCTTTAGGCCGCATAGTACTTTTTGAATTAAGCAGGCATAGCGATCATCATTATCTTGCCAGCAGACCTTATCAAATATTGCGCCATCACAACGAAGCACCACAACTGCCAACCGGCTATCCGGGTAGTATGATATTGGCCACCATTCCACCGCTTTGGTTTCGTATTATGGACAGGCAATTAAAAACCTACCATATGCTATAGCGCTAGGGCTTCTTACTTCCCCACCAACTGGAGAGAATAGAACCACTCATATTCATGACAATACCAAAAACTCCGGCCACAAGGCCAACGGTAGCGGCCTTTCCCATTTGCATAGCAAGGCCGCTGGCAAGACCGGCGTTTTGCATGCCCACTTCAATGGCAATGGTGCGGCAATCCGCTTCGTTTAGCCTGCATAATTTGGCGGCATAAAAACCCAGGGCATATCCCAATACATTGTGCAGGAATACTGCAAGCAACAACAATGCGCCCACCGTTAGAAAGGTGTCGCGGCCGGCAGCAATAATTACTACAATAATGATGGCAATAGCTGCCATAGAAATTACTGGCAAAAATTTACCCAATCTTGAAACAACCGTAGGGAAAAACGTATTGATAAGCAAACCAGATACTACTGGAAGAATTACCATTTTCACAATATCCCAAAGCATGGCAACGGCATCTACATTGATATAAGCGCTACCCAGTTTGCTCATGAGCAATGGGGTACTCAAAGGCGCCAGCAATGTGGCGAGCGTAGTAATGGTTACAGATAATGGCACATTGGCTTTTGCCAGATAAGCCATTACGTTACTGGCAAGGCCGCTTGGGGAACATCCCACCAAAATGATGCCCGCTGCTACCTCTGGTGTAAAACCAAAAACTGATGCAATTCCATAGCCAATCAACGGCATTATGGTTAACTGACAAACTAATCCGATCATCACTTTGCGGGGAGCCTTTAATACCTGTGCAAAATCTTTGGCACCAATAGTTGTGCCCATGCCAAACATAATCAGTTGCAGCAGCGGTATTATCAACTGCTTCAACTGAAAGCTACCAATGCTTACAAATAATGTTGGAAATACCAGCGCTGCAGTAGCGGCTATTATAACGCAATAGGTAAATGCATAACGCCTAAAGTGTGTTGGCATACTAATTAGAAGACTCAATTTATGCTGAAACATAATATAGTTTCAGCAATAGCCTGCAACTATTTATCCCTGCACATCAGCCCTCAAAATCCTTGCAGACCTACAGCCTCGTTTTTACAATATCATCTATTACGCCGGGGTCAAGCAAAGTAGATGTATCGCCAAGATTATCCAATTGATCTTCGGCTATTTTACGCAGAATGCGCCGCATAATTTTGCCGCTTCTTGTTTTAGGCAAGCCATTTACAAATTGAATTTTATCGGGTTTGGCTATAGCACCAATAATACGTGTAACGGTTTGGAGCAAATCTTGCCTCGTAAGATTTTCATCTTCGTGATAGCCGTTAAAAATGACGAAGGCATAAATACCCTGACCTTTTATATCGTGCGGATAGCCCACCACAGCACTTTCTACCACGCCGGCATGCATGTTTATAGCATTCTCTACTTCGGCAGTACCAATGCGATGGCCGCTCACATTCAGTACATCATCTACCCTGCCGGTTATGCGATACATGCCCTTTGCATTACGCAAACATCCATCGCCGGTGAAGTATAGATTTTTATACGCCGAAAAATATGTTTGGCGGCAGCGCTCATGGTCGCCGTATGTAGTACGAATCATACCCGGCCATGGAAATTTAATACACAGGTTACCGGATGCCGTCAAGCCATCGCCGTCAGGATTATCTATATACAAGCCATCCTGTGCAGCATCACTGTTGGGTAGTGCTTGTCCGCTTTCATCTACCAGCAGCGGCTGAATGCCGGGCAAAGGCAGGGTGGCATAAGTGGGTTCCTGCGGCGTTACCCCGGCCAGATTACTAATCATCACACCACCGGTTTCGGTTTGCCACCAGGTATCAACAATCGGGCATCGGCCGCCACCAATATGTTCATCGTACCAATGCCATGCTTCACTGTTTATGGGCTCGCCCACTGTACCCAATACTTTAAGTGAATCCAGTTTTTTACCATGTACCGGGCCTTCGCCAAAGCCCATCAGGCTGCGTATAGCCGTAGGCGCCGTGTACAAAATATCTACGCCAAATTTTTGCACGATATCCCAGAACCTGCCGGCATCGGGCCAGGTAGGAATGCCTTCGAACATGAGTGTAGTAGCACCTGCACTCAACGGTCCGTAAATAATATAGCTATGGCCGGTGATCCAGCCCACATCGGCCGTGCAAAAATGCACCTGGCCATGCTGATACTGAAATACATTGACAAAAGTGTAGTTGGCCCACACCATATAACCGCCACAGGTATGCACCACGCCTTTAGGCTTACCTGTGCTGCCGCTGGTGTATAAAATAAAGAGCATGTCTTCCGCATCCATAGATTCAGCGGGACAATCAGGATTGCCCTGCGTTTCTACTTTTTTAATTTCATCTTCCCACCAAACATCACGGCCTTTAATCATGCTCACCGGTGTGCGGGTATGTGTGCATACAATTATCTTTTTTACCGTAGGACATCCTATCATGGCATCATCAATAGTGTTCTTTAACGGTACCACCTTGTTGCCCCGGTATGCGCCATCGCAGGTTATTACACAATTGGCTTCAGCATCCTGAATACGATCGGCAATGCTTCTTGCACTAAAGCCGCCAAATATTACTGAGTGGATGGCACCAATGCGGGCACAAGCCAACACGGCGATGGCCAACTCGGGAATCATGCCCATGTATATGCATACCCTATCGCCTTTTTTTACGCCGTTGTTCTTAAGTACATGCGCAAACTGCATCACTTTTTTATGCAGCTCGTTATACGTTAGTATGCGATGATGCTCTTCCGGATCGTTAGGCTCCCATATAATAGCGGGTTTATTGCCATGACTGCTCAGGTGACGATCCAAACAGTTCTCCGTAATGTTCAACTTGCCTCCTTTGAACCATTCCATTTTAGGCTCCTCAAAGTTCCAGTCCAACACTTTATCCCATTTCCTATGCCATACAAAATGCTCGGCAATACCAGCCCAAAAATCTTCAGGTTGCTGCACGCTGTAATCGTACGCCATGCGATACTGGTTCATGCTGCGTATCTGATAGGGATATAACATAGGACACTATTTAGTGCTGCTAAAGTAAAAGATTGCTTCCCGGCGAAAAAGTAATACAGCCATTAGGATGGCATAAAATAAATTAAGAATTGGCGTGCCATAACATGAAGTGACGCCGTGCCATCCCATTTCACTATTTTTCGCAAGCGATATCTATAACCATTGCATACAACCGGGCATGATAAAACAGCAGATACCAAAGGAAAAAGCACCTAAAGGAATTGGATTCATTATTGGCGCCTCATCTGTAGGCACTCTTATTGAATGGTACGATTTTTACATTTTTGGCATGCTGGCTACCATTATTGCCAAACAGTTTTTCCCCGAAAACAGCGGCACATCAGCCCTGCTTAGTACACTCGCCATTTTTGCAGCGGGTTTTATTGTGAGGCCGTTTGGCGCATTGGTTTTTGGCAGGCTTGGCGACATTATTGGCCGAAAACACACTTTCCTGCTTACGTTGGTACTCATGGGCGGTTCTACTTTTCTTATTGGACTAGTGCCCGGCTATGCTACCATTGGATGGGCAGCGCCGCTGCTGGTATTGCTGCTGCGCCTGGTGCAGGGCCTGGCCCTTGGCGGTGAATATGGGGGTGCAGCTACATATGTAGCAGAACATGCACCCGCCCATCGTCGCGGTTTTTATACCAGTTGGATACAAACGACCGCCACGCTGGGCTTATTTCTCGCATTGGGCATCATTATACTTATACGGCAATGGCAGGGCGTGGAAGCATTTAGTGCCGAATGGGGCGGCTGGCGATTCCCGTTTTGGATATCGCTGGGACTTGTACTGATTTCCATCATCATACGCCTGCAGATGAGCGAATCACCTTTGTTTAGCCAACTAAAAGCCAGCGGCAAAACGAGCAAGAACCCACTCAAAGAGAGTTTTGGTCATAAGGCAAATTTTAAAATGGTTCTGCTTGCACTCTTTGGTGCTGTTATGGGCCAGGGTGTTGTCTGGTATACAGGACAATTTTATGCGCAAAGTTTTTTAGAAACAGTGTGTCAGATTGAATTTTTGCAATCGCGTAATATCATACTGTTGGCCATAGCATTGGCTACGCCCGGCTTTGTATTATTTGGGTGGCTTAGTGATAAAATTGGGCGTAAATGGATAATGATGACAGGTATGTTTTTGGCTGCCATTTGCTACCGACCCATTTACAGCTATATGCTTGATGAAACGGATACCACAGCATTATTAAAAGCTAAATCATACACGATTGGCAAACCTAATGCCAATAGTTTTCGTACCGAATATGAGCAAGGCAAAACCATTTCGTATTACGATGCAACAATTACATTCAACAATGGCATAACCGCAAAGGCTACAGTAGCAGATAGTTTGCATGCGTCATCACCAAGCGATTATGAATCTCCTGATCAGGAAATACAACAGGGCGTAACTGTTATGCGTGTACAGGAAAAAGTATTGCCGCCGTCAGGCTTTCGATTAATGATGCTGCTTGTTTTTATTCAAGTGGTTTTTGTAACCATGGTCTATGGACCCATCGCAGCATTTTTGGTTGAATTGTTTCCTACCAAAATCAGATACACGAGCATGAGCCTTCCTTACCATATTGGCAATGGAGTATTTGGTGGCTTAGTACCGTTTTTGGCCACCCTTATTGTTCAATTTACCAAAACAACAGAAAACCCTGGAGGCAATCCCTTAGCTGGGTTATGGTATCCCATTGGGGTTGCTGCGGTTTGCTTTGTAATAGGCGCAGTATATCTGCGCAATACCATTGATCGCAATGTGATGGATTGATTATAATATCACTAAACGTCAACTCAAACTAATACAAATTTATGATGCATACATTGAAGAAAAATCTAGGTATCGTTTGGATGTTGCTTTCGCCGGCAATTGTATTTTTCATGCTTTGGCAAGCCTTTCTAAGAATTAATGAGGCGGCACCTGATACCAAAGCAAATACCGCATTGCAATGGAGCATAATTCTACTGGTGTTTATACCCATCTGTATTGGCTTTTTTATGTTTGGTCGCTATGCCTATCACGGCGAATATGGCTACCTGCCGCAAAGCAGCCTTGAAATACAAGATGAAGATGAAGATCCGCTGGACTTATAGCGTTTTTTGCCTTTGTTGCAGTTTATAAGATAACAGATGACCGTTTGTTTTGAGCAACAAAATTTTGTCGTTCCATAGCCTCAGTTTTTTTGCACCCAGCATTTCCGGCGGCGCATTTCCTAATATTACCGGCAGCGGAGATAACGGATCGTAGTACATCAATTTATCATCATCCATCCCTACAATGCCTTTGCCGGCGCTATGTATATGCTGCCAACCCTTGTAAGGCAGCAGCGACTTATAAGCACCATAATAATCCCAAACCAATAAGCCTCGAAGACTATCATAAGCATAAACATTTCTGTTATAGTCGTGCAGGGTTTGTGGCTGGGGAGGCTCATCAAACGTTATGCGTAAATCGGGTGATGATAAAAGGATATCACCAGCATCGGACACTTTTAGCAGACGGCTGTCCAAATCGTCCCATACCCAAATATTATTATCAAAACTCTGCGCAATAGCTGCAGGTTGCAAAATACCTGACCTGCGTAAATCTATAGTGGCACGATCATTTAAAAATCTGTCGAGCACCACCACCGTTGCATAATCTCTGTAAAACAATAAAAGCTTCAAAGGATTGCTGGCATCCATGCCAAAGAGTTCACCAAATTGCCGTACCTGATTGTATACGGCCATTGAATCAAACTGTGGTGACAGCTTTTTGATTCTCCCGTTCTGATTAACCACATAAATATTGCCGAGGTTATCTACTTCAAAATCAACCACTGCGATGTCAATGCTGTGCCCATCGCGCAGACTATCCTGTGCCGATAGCGATAATGGCCAAACCAAGGCATAAACCAACATCAGCAGCAATAATCTCTCGATATAAAACTTAGAAGCGGGCATTCAACTTTTATTGTTGATTAAGATATTGTTCCAATCGCAAAAGGTATTGTTCCATTTCGGTATTATCATAGGGTAAAAGCCTTATTGGCAGTTGATTTTGCATCTGCCGAAAAATAACCGCAGCATCATCTTTACTGCCGGCATGTAAAAACTCCGCTATTTTCCCAATATAAGCAAACCTGTATCCGTTAAGCAATTGCACCGCATCCGGGCTATTCGTCAGCGACAAGCTATCATCAATAGTAACCTGATACCGGGACAAAAAATTGTATTGATATCCGCGCCATGCTGCAGGCAATCGACCTGCCCCGGCATCAAGCCTGCTCAACAACCCTTCGGATATTAATAAATCTTCCAAAAACAAACTATAAGCACTATCTGCGGGATTTACAAAGTAGAAAGGACGATTGCTCCATTGTTGTTGAAGCATGTTTAATAGTAATCTGTCGCTGCGCAAAATATAGTTGCCGGCATAGGTGGGTTTCATCAGCCAGGCTAGTGTATCGCTAGCTAATTCATATTGAATTTGCTGTTCCTGCCACGGTATGTAGTCAATAGTGGCAAGTGCAGCTGCCGTGTAAGATAACAGTGGCGGATTGACGGGCAATAAGCCCGCATACCAACTGGTGTTCAGCAGGTTGGCATCAACAACCTGCACGTCTTTTCGCCAGCCTTCTATTTGCTGCACATATAGTAATGGAAATGTAAAATTATCGCCCGTTCCGATGATGATGCCGTTAGTATCAGCATTCATAAGCGTTTCTCTGGCGTATGCCAATACCGCCGGCAAAAAGCCGCCCCGGCGTTTACCTTCCAACAGCGCCCAATGGGCAGAATCAGGTTTTCGTTCCAATGCATAATGAAAGAACAGGCTGCCCCAAATGGCTGAAATTTTAGTGTAGGGGTCCGATTTGTATAACGGAAAATTACAGGTGGGAGACAAAGCAATAACTTTTTCAAAAGCATTACTTGCATTTACACTGCCTGGTAAACTGACTGCAGGAATAAACTCAGCATTGGGGCTGTTTAAGCGATCGTAGGCATAGCCTTGATAATAATGGTATAGCGGGTCTGTGGAATCCATATTTATCGCCCGCTGTAGTTTTTCGGCAGCCGCAGCATACGCGGGATTAGCTGCAGTATCCTGTTGCAAAAAATACAGGATGGCATCTTGCTGCTGCCATGCCCTTGCCTCCATCATCGCTAACCCTGCACAACAGCATAATATAGTTTTCAGATGGCGCATGGCAATTTTTAAACGTAATGCTTCAACGCTAATGATTCACCATCAAATTCGGCATAGGTAAAATGCGTGATCCAATCGCCGAGATTAACATAATTACTCTTTGCAGTAAGTGCATGCAAACCCGGCACGTGACGGTGACCATAAATAAAATAATCAAAATGCTCTTTAGTCAAAACGTCACGACTATGAATCATTAACCACTCTTTGTCTTCACCTAAAAAATGCTGCTCTGAAACCCCGACTGCTTCGCGGCTTTTTCTACTGAAGTAATTAGCCAAACCCATACCAATCACCGGTGGCAACATACCAAACAGCCACTGGCAAATGGGGTTTCTAAATATCTTTTTCAGAAACTTATAGCCATGATCACCAGGTCCAAGACCGTCGCCATGCGCCAGATAAAATTTACGATCTTGAATTACCCAACTTTCCGGATGAAAATGTACAGGAATATTGAGCTCATCCTGAAAATAAGTCTTCATCCACATATCATGATTACCCACGAAAAAATGGATGGCGATGCCAGCATCCGTTAGCTCTCCCAATTTGCCCAATATGCGTACGAAACCTTTTGGTATTACATTCTTGTACTCGTACCAAAAGTCGAACATATCGCCCATGATGAAGATTATCTGGGCTTCCGACCTTATACTTTCTAAGAAGGCTATAATCTTATCTTCTCTTTTTCTACTTTCTAAAGCATTTGGCGCACCAAGGTGAAAGTCAGAAAGAAAAAATACTTTTTTGCCGTGCTGCAATTGCATTAATCAAATGTAGTGTAATGGCTTTGAGTGATTAAGGTAATGGCAAAGCAGTTAGTAAGATATTCGCTATTTTTTTGACCGGATATATTCCAATACATCGCCCGATGC
>JAHEMO010000136.1 GCA_024643625.1 Chitinophagaceae bacterium | reverse complement strand
CGGTAATGGTACCATCTACTACATACAATGGCGTGTTTACGCCAAGGCCCTGCACACCACGAATGATGATATTGGCATTATCGTAAGTAGAGGAAGGAGAACCAAGCAACTGAACACCGGCTACTTTACCGGCAAGGCTTGAGCTTACGTCAACCGACTTGGCTACGGTAAGCTGCTCGGCGCCTACTTCCTGCAGGCTGAAGCCAAGTGCCTTTTTTTCGCGCTTGATGCCGAGGGCGGTAACTACCACTTCGTTCATATCCGAAGCAGCGACACCCAATGCAACATCAAAAACATCGCTGTCGTTGGTTACTTTAAATTCTTTGGTTTCAAAACCAATAGAAGAAACTACGAGGAAGTCACCGTTTTTGGCCTGGATGGTATATCCACCCTGATCATCGGCGGTTACGCCCGTATTTGTTCCTTTTACAATAACGGAGGCGTAAGGTACAGGGGCTCCCTGCTTGTCTCTAACGACACCTTTTACCTGCCGTGTTTGGGCAAGAGCGGCTGCACAAAAGAGCACAACCATGCCCAACAAGAGCATCAGTTTTCTCATGAGAAGTTGTTTTTTGGTTAACAATCCGCAAAAATAGTGTAAACGGCTATCGGAAAATGATTAGGCTGATCCAATTCAGCAAAATGATGGTAGCTATTGCCCAAATGACGAATAAAATCACCATTTTCACTTTTGCATTTAGGGCAGTTGTCGCGGGACATAAATAATTATGTTAACCTAAAAAGCCTGCATTTTTCTTCAATATGTTAAAGCATTAACGACTAAATAAAAGAAACCTCACTGCCAATAAAGGGTGTTTACCCATAAAAGGAGGCCAAAGGTTGGGCCGATAATCTATATGCTAAAGCGAGGAATCCTAATCAAGTATATCGTCAACCGGGCAGAAAAAAAGGGAGTCATTAGCCGGCAAATCAATTCAACACAAGTTGAGAAAGCATCAGACATACACTATTGGGGTCACTAAAATTGGTATTGAGCGAGCCGGTTAAGACGTCAAAATTCTTATACCCTGCAAGTGCTTTACTATAATCCTTTTTTGAATTTTTGACCTTTACTAATTCTTTAGAAGTTTTTAAAAACAAGTAGGTGTCAAAGTAAATCTCAAAAACCCGCAAATCCTTATCCATCAAGTTGGTAGGATCCGGCACTACTTTAATCTTATACGCCCTCAGCAGTTGTATGCCAGGGGCATCGCAGAGCAGATTTAAATATTGGCTTTCCTTGGTAAGGCCATAATCGGCGCCATCAACAAAGCGCAAAGTATCTCCACCATAAGGATGCGGCCGGTATAGTTCAAAAGCTGTTACCCTATCGGTAGTTTCATATATTTTACCATTAACTCCTGGCCCTACCAACTGCAGTTGAAGATCGTAAAGCAGATTCTGCATTTTTGAATCGACCACCGTTTTTGTTTTTACGGTACCAAGAAAAGCCTGCCCCAAAAACATGGGATTGCCTTTCACCTTGTATTGGCCTACACGATAATATTCCCCCGCCCATGACTCGGTCAGGTAACGGTTATACTGTCCAATAGGATCTAGTTGGGCAAAAGCATTTGTATGAAGCATAATCGCCGTAACAACCATTCCTATAAGAAGCGGAAATCGCACTCCTCGGTTAGCACCATAAAACTTTGTACTGATATTATTGATTCGCATGTTGTAGGAGTTTGTATCCATAGGTTATAAGTAGCCTGCGTATCATAAAAATAAAGGGTTACCAAATGGCAACCCTTTATTGAGTTCATACATTACAAAACAATTATGGACGCTTCTTAATAAAAGTCAGCGTGTCAAACAAAGGCATTGGTTCAAAACCGGGTTGATTCATAATATATGCCGCGTACACCTTTTTGTTTGATGGATTGTACTTGCTGCCCGATACGGCAGAATTAATTACAAAGGCACGGCCGTTGGAAGGGTTTGGAAACCCGTTTACCACAGTCACGATATTGTTGTTAGCATCAAAGGTAAATACCGGCTCCGTTGAGCCAAAGCCACTAACGCCGGGTGTCATAAGCGGATGGAATCCAGCATTAAAAGCGGTATTAAAAAAACGAACTGTATTGGGACCCGCTGTAATCAAATGTATTTCATACGGATAGTCATAGGGCGTTCTCAACCAGGCAGAAGAACGATCCGATGCCATATCGTGCCGGCCACGGAATGAATAAATGCCATCGTACTTATTCTTTATGGTAAAAAGTAAGATTACATTTTTAAGATTCGATGGGATCTCTATTCCCGAAGGAACATTGGTTATGGAAAACGCAATGCCGTACTTGAAGTTGGGATCAAGATTACCCGTGTTAATATTGGCCATAAAAGGATCGCTGATTACCTGACCCGCTTTAATGGTATGCGTAAGGCTAGGAATGTCGTACTCCGATGGAGGCAAAATTTTAACCGTTGGATCAGTGATAAGGCTATTATTTACAGCCACTGTTACAGCAAGATCAGTTTCAGCCGGCGACTTGTAGTCGTAAGACAATGTGAACAATTCCACAGGCTGTTTTCCGGCCTTGCTTTCGATACCTACCACATTGGGATTCCTGGAAGCTATAGGAATACTGATAAACTTATCGCCTTCCGTTTTATTAGTAATGGTGCCGTAATCGCCGTCCTCATAGCCCTTGTCTTTGAGGCAGCCAGCCAGCATCATTAATGCACTTCCTAAAAGAAGTTGCGTTTTAAGTGCCTTTTTGATTGTATACATAAGTATTGTTTTTAATTGCTAATGATTATTTATCCCAAAATATTTTGGAAGTAAACTGGCTGATTGTTCCCTGAGCCGCTGAATTCTCAGCGTTATAGTTATACTCATCCTGCGGATACAGCAACCTGATAGGAATTGGGTTACTTCCTCTTTCAGGGGCCAGAGACAGAGGTGGCTGCACTATTTTAAGGCGCCGAATATCATTCCAGGTTTCATTGGGCTGAATACCGCACAAAGCAAAATACTTCTGCCAGGTGATTACCGCAATCATATTATCCAAAGTTGGATTAGCAGGCCAGGCTACCCTTGCACTTGGTCCGGTCAGGTAGGTCTGATACTCGTTAATGGCATCGGGAACGCCAAGCGTAACGAATGATTCGCGAACCGCATTGCGGAAAGCGGTCTCAGCTGCTCCTGGCAACCAACCGCGGGCAATGGCCTCGGCTTGTAAGAACATAGCTTCCGTGGAGCTCAACAAATTCATTTTCGCGGTTGAGCTCGCAGCAAGTCCGTATCCGGGTCCGGAAGTACGGTCACTGTTCACATCGTCATTAGGCAATTGGCCATAGTCGGTTCCCCTGTATTGACCGGGCAATGCTTTTGCATCGCGGAACAAACGCTTGTAGCGCTCATCCTGGTTGGCCTTCATTTGGTCCAGAATAAAGTTATTAGCCCGGTTATAATTGTCAGCCTCGTTGCCATTTTGGGCAAACAAATGGGTACGGAAGAAAGGGCTTCCTTTATCGTCTGTAAATCCGGGCTGTACTGACGCACTTAATCCATTACCCAAATAGCCCCCGCCGTTAGACTGGATCTTCGCAATTTCAGCTGCCCTGTCGAACGTAGTGGTTTTGGAAGTATGAATCAAAAAGCGAAGTTTCAGGGTATTGGCAAATTTCACCCAATTGTCTTTGTTGCCGTTAAAAAGGATATCCTGAGTGGCAATATTGCGGTCGCTTCCTGACGCTTTTATCAAAGCAACGCCATTATCTATTTTCGCCATCAGGGCCTTATAGACATCCTCGCCTTTATCATATTTTGGACGCAGAAACTCGCCAAGATTAAAGGCTTCTGTATAGGGTATGTCGTTGTACATATCCACCAGAATGGCTACATCATGGGCTTCCATAATGTTACAAATACCCTGATAGAACTTCCAATCTAGTTCTGCAGACTTCTTTTCTATTGAACGGTACTGATTTACGCCATAATAAATGCCAGACCAAATACCTGTAAAAGAGCTGTTGGTTATGTTATAACTCATCTCAACTGTGCTACGAGAATAAGATCCTGAAGCACTCCAGTAACCTAACCATCTGTTTAAAAAGGCATAGGTACCTGCATTGCGTGATGCTGATGCATTAAGTTGAGCAGCGAGCGCCAAATCCGGTGTTACTGAAGTTTCAGTAACCTGATTTGGATTTTGGTTGATATCGAAAAAATCTTTCTTACAACCGGCCAGCAGAGCGGTTATCCCCAGCAAAGCCATTGAAATATGTTTCTTCATCATAGTTTTTGTTTTTTGGTAAACACCTGTTTCAAAATAATCATGTGCTAAAAGGTTAGTACAACATTGAAGCCATACAAACGATTTGGCGGAAGTATGCTGCTATTGTTTACTCCAAGGGCGTTACCGGTAGTATTGGCAAATTCAGGGTCAGTCCACTGATTTGATTCAGGAAGCCATGTGAAGAAGTTACGTGCAGTAAGAGCCACATATGCACTCTTTACCACCTTGGTTTTCGCCATTAGGCTTGTAGGGAATTGATATCCCAAAGCCATTTCCCTGATTTTCCATGCAGCAGCTGAAGACAAATAGTTGCTGTTGATACCACGGTTTGTAGCAGTAGCTTCGTAAAAACCGTAGCCACCATTTGCCACCAACACAGAGGTATTTTCAATATACTTACCAGTGCCATCATCTATTACGGAATTAGGCACAATAAAGCGTTGGCGACCATTGGAACCACTGCGGGCTGAACTTCCGGTGAAATCCATATCGGGGCCGATGCCATGGTAAACCTGATGTCCACCACGATAATCTGCAGTCATTGCGAAAGAAATACCCTTCCAGCTCAATGTTGGATTCAACCCTATCATATGCTTAGCCATGGTACGGCCAAACATCTTCAAATTGGGGTCCTGCTTAGGATAGCCGGTTACACCGTCCACAATAATTCTGCCGCCGGGATCGCGTAGGTAGTCCGTTAGTTTAAACATAAACGCCGGATAGCCAACGATGGCAAAGTTGCCATTGCCAATACCAATTTCATCGAGGCCCTCATATACTGAATTTACCTTGCTGTCCTGCAGGGCATAGTTAGCTTTCAAATCGAAATTGAAATCTCCGATACGCACTAAAGGAGTCAGTCGCAAATCCATTTCAATACCCTTGTTGGTAAAGTCTGCCGCGTTTACAAGAGCCGATGTTACACCGGTAGCTCTTGATACCTGAACACTAAGTACCTGATTAGAATTATCCTGCTGGTATGCCGTAAATTCAAAATTGATACGGTTGCGCAAGAATGAAACTTCAACACCCACTTCGCTTGAAACAACAAACTCAGGAAGAATATTTGGATTGTTTATTGAAGATGGTCCGGTAAAACCGGGAAGATTGCCATAAGGGAATCCTGAAGCCACAGAATAAGAAGGCTCCAGCGCATAAGCACCAAGGTTTACGTTGCCCGATTTAGAGAGCGAACCACGCACTTTTAAATAGGAAATAAAATTGCTGTTGTTCATCCCTGGAATAATGTCGCTTAACACAACCGAAGCACTGGCTCCAGGATAAAAGAACGAGTTGTTGTTAATTGGCAAACGGCTATCCCAGTCGTTACGACCTGTAAATTCAATAAAGGCCCAATTCTGGTAGGAAAAAGCCAGTTTCCCAAACACACCCATTAAGCGAGTTTTCACGTTGCTTTCAGATGCGCCGGGCTCCCCCGTACGATTCGATACGTTGAACGTGGTGGGAACAATCAAATTGCTACCCGAAACGCCAACCGACTTTGAATAGGTCTCACGATACGACTGTCCCAACAATGCATTTATGCCGAAATCGCCATATTCTTTGTCGAAATTCAGATACAAATCTGATGTGAATCGGTTTCCTCTTGAAGTACCATCAGACACACCGGCAAAAATGTCGTTAGAGGCATTATACTTCTGCGTAACATTCTTGGCATAATTTGAAAAAGTAAATGCCTCTGCAGTGTTCTTATAGTCAGAAGTTGTGATGGTAGCACTTGGCCGCCAAACAACATTCAACCAATCTGTAAACTTCATGCTCAATTCTAATTGAGCGAAGAAATCATCGGAAATACCGGTACTTCTGGCGCGATCCTTAATAAAATAAGGATTTTGATAATATTCATTGAAGTAATGATTTGGACTTGCTTCCACATTATTTCTCCAATCCTTATATTTTGTAAGATCAATATGGCCTGCTGTATTAAACACCTCCCAATAAGGTGAGTTACTTGCTACATTGTATTTGCCATGCGTATAGCTAACATTGTAGTTAGCCTTGAAAATGCCATACTCTTTAGTGCCGTTAAAACGGAAGGTAGACCTTCTGTTCTGATCGCCACCCAAAGTACCTTGAACATTCACGTCCTGAGCAGACAAGTAAAAGTCTTTGGCAGAAAATGAAACGTCATTCTGCATGGTTACACCAGTTTCAAAGAAATTTCTTCTGCCATTCTTTTTGTAGGAATAGGTTTCCATTTGCATGGTTCCATCAGGCAATGGCTTGCCGATTTCGCGAAGCGAACCGTCGAACCGGTCACCATATTGTTGGTTTTCAACCGGATCGTAAACACCAACACCATTAGCGTCTACGCTTGACCCTGAACCAAATTGATTTTGAAACTTAGGCAGAAACAAAACAGATTCAAACTGTGTGGAGTTGCTAACGGTAACAATCGGCTTGCCACCTTTCGAACCACGCTTTGTTTTGACATAAATAACACCGTTTACACCATCCGGGCCGTACAGTGAAGCCGCACTGGCACCTTTAAGAACGGTAATATCTTCAACGTCGTTAGGATTCAGTCTGTTAAGTTGTGACAGTGCAACAGGCGATCCATCAAGAACCAACAGCGGTTGGTTGTTACCGGTGAGAGAACGGATACCACGCAAGGTGATACGGGTATCGGCAAATACACCATTGTTTACAGTGGCAATATTTAAGCCGGATACTTTGCCGGTTAAACCATTTTGAACATTTACGGGCTTGGCTACTGTAAGTTCTTCATTTTTTAATTTGGCTACAGAATAACCCAAAGACCGTGGCTGCTTGGAAACACCAAGAGCGGTTACCACTACTTCACTTAAATCAGTTGTTGGCGACATAGTGGCGTTTACGTCACCGGAACGGCCAACGGCTAATTCAATTTCGCGGAAACCAGTAGATGATACTACAAGAACATCCCCCGGCTTGGCATCAATAGTATAAATGCCTTTATCATCAGCGGTTACACCTACTGAAGTGCCTTTAACAATTACAGAAGCATAGGGGACAGGATTACCTTGTCCATCTCTAACTACTCCCTTAACTGTACGGGATTGAGCAAATACGGCAATACTCCACAGCATTACCATGCCCATTAAGAGCAACAGTTTTCTCATGAGGAATTGTTTTTTGGTTAACAATGCCGCAACAGTAAGAAAAATGTTAATGAAATTGGCATTTCCGTTTAACCATTTCTTCAAAACCTTAAAAATTTGCACCTTTTGTCCCAGCCAATCCCTCTTTATAGCTGAGTTTCTGGCGTGAGTTGCAATTACACATGAATTTTGCCTGTAGGCCCCCCAAAACCTGACCAATTGCAGCCCCAACGGCAGTTTTGTGGGCAATTTGGGGAAGAAGCAAAAACCTGAACGGCTAATTTTGACGCGACGCGTACTAAAGAAACACATGATTAGGGTAGCTATAATTGACCTTTACGACGGATATGCCAATCAGGGAATGCGTTGCATCCGTGAAATACTGCACGAATTCTCGCTTCGGGAACAACTTGAAGTGAGCGTTATTGAGTTCGACCTTCGGCAGAAATCCGAAATCCCCGATTTGAGTTTTGACATCTATATCAGTACCGGCGGCCCGGGCAGCCCGCTGGACAGCGAGGGATCCGATTGGGAAAACTTGTATTTCACCTGGTTAGAAGCTGTGCTGGATTTTAACGCAGCCAATACGGAACAGTCCTTCAAAAAAGTATTTTTTATCTGCCACTCCTTTCAACTGGTGAGCCGCTATTGGGCGCTTGGCGAAGTGAGCAAACGCAAATCAACCTCCTTTGGCGTTTTTCCCATTCACCTAATTCCGGGAACTGACGGTGAAAAGGTTTTTCGCGGCCTGCATGATCCATTTTATGCGGTGGATAGCAGGGATTATCAACTGATAAAACCTAATCATATCCGATTACGCGAAATGGGGGCCAAAATTCTGTGTATAGAAAAAGACCGGCCGCATGTGCCGCTGGAACGGGCGGTTATGGCTATCCGCTTTAATGAACATATGATTGGCACACAGTTTCATCCCGAAGCTGACCCGATAGGTATGAGCCTGCACCTGCAAACCGAAGAACGAAAGCAAACGGTAATCACCAATTATGGTTTCGAGAAATGGAGCAGCATGATTGAACACCTTGAAGACCCGGATAAAATCATGCTTACGCACGACCATATTCTTCCCAATTTCCTGCATTTATCGGCCTTGCAATTTCAGGAGGCTTCTTTAGCATAAATTTATTGTGAGCAGATGTGTGGCCTTCGGCTATTTTTGCCCGCCATCAAAAGCGTGCTTTGCGCCGGTTTATGAAACAACAATGGTGGAAAATTTTATCGATTGCCTGTTTGCTATATGCTGTTATAGCTGGTATGCTGTTGCCTGTTCCCGCCCGTCCTATTGTAAATGAAAGCATCCGTAATCTGTATTACCACGTGCCCATGTGGTTTGGCATGATTGCGCTTATGACTGTTTCGGTAGTGCACAGTATTCGCTATTTGCGCAGTAATAGCCTGGTGGCAGACATGAAGGCCAAAAGCTTTGCCACCACCGGCGCCATATTCGGCATGCTGGGTTTGGTAACCGGGGCCATTTGGGCCACCTTTACCTGGGGCGCACCCTGGAGCAACGACATCAAGCAGATT
>JAHEMO010000135.1 GCA_024643625.1 Chitinophagaceae bacterium | reverse complement strand
CCGCCGGAACATATACCGCTACGCTAAAAGCTGCGAGTGGATGTGATAGTGTGGTAACGCTGAAAGTTACTGTGAATGCGAACTTAACTTCTTCAAGAGATACCACGGTTTGCGCAGCACAATTACCATTCACATGGAATGGTCAGAGTATTGCTTCCGCCGGAACGTATACAGCAACCTTGAAAGCTGCAAGTGGATGTGATAGTGTGATAACACTTAAAGTAAATGTTAGTCCGAACTTGACTTCGAGTAAAGACACTACGGTTTGTGCTGCGCAATTGCCATTTACCTGGAACGGCCAAAGTATTACAGCCGCAGGAACATTTACAGCAACCTTGAAAGCGGCTAGTGGTTGCGATAGTGTGGTCACGTTGAAAGTGAATATTAGTCCGAACTTGGCTTCGAGTAAAGACACTACCGTCTGCGCAGCACAGTTACCATTTAGCTGGAACAGTCAGAGCATTTCTGCAGCCGGAACATTTACGGCTACGCTAAAAGCAGCAAGTGGTTGCGATAGTGTGGTGACGTTGAAAGTGAATGTTAGCCCGAACTTAACTTCGAGTAAAGACACAACGGTTTGTACGGCGCAATTACCATTTACATGGAATGGTCAGAGCATTTCTGCAGCCGGAACATTTACCGCTGCGCTAAAAGCTGCAAGTGGTTGCGACAGTGTAGCGACTTTGAAAGTGATGTTATCAGGCAATTTGTCCAGTACCGCTAATTTCGAGATATGCTCATCGCAGCTTCCTATGGCATGGCATGGCAGGTCGCTAACAGCTGCAGGTACCTATACTGCGGTGGTAAAAACTGCTCAAGGTTGCGATAGTACGCTCACGCTTTTGCTTTTTGTAAATGATATCCAAAGGAGCACCACCAACAAAACCTTATGCGAATCAGCATTTCCGTACCAATGGAATGGTCGATCGCTTACCGGCCCGGGAACTTACACTACTACGCTTGAAGCCATGAACGGCTGCGATAGTATCGCTACGCTCAATTTGACCATGCGGCCTCAGCCACGAAGTATCCGGGAGGCATCAACCTGTGCAAGTACCTATACGCTGCCCGATGGTAGAGTTGTTAATGCCAGTGGCACTTATCAAAGTAATATTCCATCGCCTTTGGGTTGCGATAGTATTATCACTACTAATTTAGTTTTGCATAAAGTACCGAAACTTAACATTAACACACCGGCAACTGCTTGCACAGGCTCAACTGTCAACATCACTGCATCAGGAGTAACCAGTGGCTCCGATCAGGGGCTTCAGTTGAGTTATTGGCGCAATGCATCAACCACAGATCCGCTTACTAATGCTGCATCCATAACGGCAGCAGGCACTTATTATATTAAAGCGGTAAACGGCAATGGTTGCAGCATCGTCAAGCCGGTAACCGTTAATTTTACCAACAGGCCAGTTTTGCTCGTTACCAATCCTGCTGCAGTTTGTTTCCCCAACACGGTAGATCTCACCAATCCGGTTATTACGAGCGGTAGTGAGCCGGGTATATCCTTTACCTATTGGCTTGATACGGCAGGAACGGAACCCGTTCTCAATCCAAAAGCCGTGGGGATAAGCGGAGTCTATTATATCCGTGGCGCCAATGCAGGCAACTGTGCTACTATTCGCCCTGTTAGTGTAAACGTGTTGGTAGAGAAAGCGCAAAATGGCATACGTTATCCAACCATCACTTCGCAACCTAACACTCCGGTGCAGTTGGAAGCAAGGAGATTTACACCGGGGAATACATACCAATGGTTCCCACCAAAAGGCCTTAGTGCCACCACCATCAGAAGACCGGTATTCCAGTCGAATGAAGAAACAGAGTACACCGTAGAAATTAACAGCGAGTCGGGTTGTAAAACGGTGGATACCGTCAAAATCAGATTGAATATCGGATGCGGCGATATCTATGTGCCCAATGCATGGTCGCCCAATCGTGATGGTCATAATGATAACCTGATGCCGCTAACAGACAGACCCATCACGCTTAAGTTCTTCCGGGTGTTTAATCGGTGGGGTCAACTGATGTTTGAAACACAGCAGTTGGGCAAAGGATGGGATGGCATGTTTGGCGGACAGCCACAGGTTAAAGATGTATATACCTGGACACTTGAGGCCACAGGAGATAATGGATGCTATTATTTTAAAGCGGGCAATGCTTTGTTACTCAGATAAATAAATGGAAATGAGAACACGCAAAACGATATTGAAATTTGGGGTTCTGATGCTCATAACAGGACAGGTTTGTGCTCAGGATCCCAATTTTTCTCAATTCTTTTCTTCTCCGCTCAATATGAATCCTGCACTAACGGGTGCTATTAATTCTGACTGGCGTTTGGTTTCAAATTTGCGAACCCAATGGATTGGCCCTGCCAATCCTTACGTAACAGGTACTGTATCGTATGATGCTAAAATGTTTAACCGTAAAATAATTGGGGTAGAGGAGCGAAATCGTGCTGCAGTTGGGGGTATGCTAATGTTTGATGAAGCTATGCAAGGCATTGTAAAAAGCACTTATGCATCTTTAAACTTTACCTATAATATCCTGCTTTCTTCCGGCGCAATGACGCATAGACTAGGTGCTGGATTTGGCGGTTCCTTCGGCAATCGGTTTGTAAATTTCGACAGGCTTTATTTTCAGGATCAGTTTACCGGTGACGGGTTTGATACAAATCTCCCTACCGGTGAAACAGCGCTGGCTCGTATGAAGCCTTATTTATCAGCCTCCATGGGATTATTGTACAGTGCTTCATCTGCCAAATCCAATTTTGATTTGGGTGCTGCCATGTTTCATCTCAACAAGCCGAGGCAAACCTGGCTTAGCGATGAAAATGAGTTTTTACCCATTCGTTATGTTAGCCACGCCAATTTCGATCGCTATCTCAATTCAAGTCTTATCCTTAATTTAAATGGCACGTATCAATTTCAGCGCGAAGCGCAATACTATTCTATTGGTGGCGCTTTGGGTTATCACATTGGCGGCAGGGAAGATTTGATATTTAATGCCGGGCTTTGGTATTGGTCGGAAAACGCCATTACGCCCTATGTAGGCTTAATTATAAACCGGATGCAGTTTGGTGTATCATATGATGCCACCATCAGCAAATTGCGCGATGCGCCAAGACCTGCCAATACCTTTGAAATATCATTTATTATAAGGGGGGAAAAGGCGCCGGTGCCGGGGGTTCCCTGCCCATGGAAATAAGCCAAAGGCCATCCGTATTCGTTTATTTTAATTAGAAAGGCAGCCATCGGCTGCCTTTCTAATTGCTGAAAAGTACTACTACCCAATAGGCACTTTGGTCATTTCTGCATATCGGTTTTGAAACTGGTGAACTGTCATGGGGTACATGATATGACTTTTCTCTTCTCTGTACCACATCAAAAAATCTTTAAACTGTGCATTGGGGCTTATCAGTACCCGGAAGGCATCATGTTTATATTTTACATTACCGCTGTCCATTACTTCTTTGGCAAATCCAAGCTCGGTGAGAGCCGCATCGCTTAGCGGAATGCTGTCTACTTCTTCCATGTCGTACCAGGCGGTTTGTACCCCTGTGGCTATTTCAATTTGGCCACCGTCGTCGGCATTAATGCGTTCTACTACGCCACGCATCCATTCGCCTTCGTTGCGAACCATTACCCAATTGCCTTCGCGTAGTTCAGAGAATTTAATCATATGGCTATATTTTTTGTGGGTCTAATCTACTGTAAAAATTCAGATCAGATCAAACTTCCCTTTTGTTTATTCGGCACTTCCAAATGCCTGTTGCATTGTTTTGCACCGATTAGGCGCACCTTGTTGTTATGGTTTGGCAAACGGCGAACCTAGGTTGGCTACCTGGCCTTTTTGATAAGAAAGAGGGCAGTAGGTGCCCTTTTCGTCCTAAGCACCATGTTGTATGCAGCAGTTTTCCCTGTTTTTTGCATTGTTCCTTTGGTTTAGTGTTTGGTGGAGAATCAAAAGAGGGTAGGGCTTGACGAGGTCAGTTCTACGAAAATCCTTTGGCCAAATGGAGGGAAATTTCACCATATGAAAGGGGCGTGCGGGAAGGATTTCTGTGAAAACAGCAGAATTTCCCCCTCAAAATGTTGGGAGCCTGCTAAAAAGGAAGAAATTTCCGGCCATAAAATTTAAGATTTGTTGTTGCCCCTTACTTTTGCGCCCCATTTGTGGTTAAGCCATAGGTGATATTGTCCACATGGCTCCAAAAGTCTTTCGGGTGGTCCGAAAGCGCCAGCAGGACGTAACTAACATATTTTGTACCATGCCGAAGGTAAAAACTAATTCGAGCGCCAAAAAAAGGTTCAGTCTCACTGGAACCGGCAAGATCAAGCATCAAAAGAGCTTCAAGCGTCACATTCTCACTAAAAAATCCACCAAGCGTAAGCGTGCCCTTGGCCATACCGGCTATGTAGCGCCCGCCAACGTAGATTTTGTAAAGCGCCTGCTGCGTCTGAAGTAATTCAGCAGCCAAGCATTAATTCTGTTTGATCATCATTTAAATTATTGAGATATGCCACGTTCAGTAAACTCAGTTGCCTCCAAAGGGCGTCGTAAAAAAGTGCTTAGCCAGGCCAAAGGCTTTTATGGTAAGCGTAAAAATGTATATACAGTAGCCAAAAACATAGTTGAAAAGGGCCTAACCTATAGCTATGTAGGTCGGAAGCTTAAAAAGCGCGAATACCGTGCACTATGGATTGCCCGTATCAACGCCGCAGTTCGTGCCGAGGGGCTTAATTATAGTCAGTTCATCCATAAGTTGAATGAAAAAGGTATTGAGCTGGACCGTAAAGTGCTTGCCGATATTGCCATGAACGAGCCCGAAGCGTTCAAGAAACTGGTTGATTCGGTTAAGTAAGCGTAATGGCTTTTCTAACTAATTTTTGATCCGGACAGGTAACTGTCCGGATTTTTATTTGCCGTTATGAGCACGCCATTATTTTTGTGACTCATTTTTATCACCTAACGGTTACCTACATGCGTAGACCTCTTGAAGGTTTGGTGGAAAGCACCTACAGCGACCTTGTCAATCAGACCTTCCATTTTCCGCAGGAAGATTTTAAAGTTGAAGACGGATACCTGATGTATAATGATGTGGATGTAAAGCACCTCATTGACAAATACGGCACCCCGCTCAAGATTACCTATCTGCCCAAGATTGGTATGCAAATTAATAAGGCCAAAAAGATGTTTGAAACGGCGCTAAAAAAGCACAAGTATCAAGGCCAGTATTTCTATTGCTATTGTACCAAGAGCTCGCACTTCAGTTTTGTGGTAGAGGAGGCGCTTAAGCATGGTATTCATTTGGAAACTTCTTATGCTTACGATATTGAAATTATTCAAAAGCTTTACGAGAAGAAAAAAGTAAACAAAGACACTTTCATTATTTGCAATGGCTACAAACAAAAGCCCTATACGCAGCGGATTAACAAACTCATCAACAGCGGGTTTAAAAACGTAATACCCATCTTAGATAATAAGGAAGAACTACAAGCCTACAAGAAAGGTGCAAGAGCTCCATTTAAGTTGGGAATAAGAGTGGCTGCGGAGGAAGAACCAACTTTTCCTTTTTACACGTCAAGACTTGGTATTCGGGCGAAGGATATTCTGGAATTTTATGTGGACGAAATAGAGGGCAACGAAGACAAGTACCAGCTGAAGATGCTGCACATCTTTTTAAACAAGGGTATTAAAGACGACATTTATTACTGGAGCGAGCTAACCAAGATTATTAACCTGTACGTACAGCTAAAGAAGATATGTCCTGAGTTAGACAGCATCAACATTGGGGGCGGTTTCCCCATTAAGCATTCGCTGGGCTTTAACTACAATTACCAGTTCATGATCAACGAAATAGTAGCGTTGATCAAGCGAACCTGCAAAAAAAGCAACGTGCCTGAGCCCAATATTTTTACTGAATTTGGTAGTTATACCGTAGGCGAAAGCATGGCGCATGTATATAGCGTACTGGGTCAGAAAGTACAGAACGAGCGTGAGGTTTGGTACATGATTGACAGCTCATTTATAACCACCCTCCCCGATACCTGGGGCATTGGCGAACGATTTCTCATGCTGCCCATTAATAAATGGGGCAACTCATATCACCGTGTGGTATTGGGCGGCATTACCTGCGATAGCAACGATTATTACGATAGTGAAGAGCATATCAACGAAGTGTTTCTCCCCAGACTTAATGATACCAACGATCAAAATGGTGAGCCGCTCTACATCGGCTTTTTCCATACCGGAGCTTATCAGGATCAGATAAGCGGTTATGGCGGAATTAAGCATTGCATGATTCCATCGCCTAAACATATAATTGTGGAGCGCGATAAATCGGGCAAACTTATTGATTGGGTGTATGCCAAAGAACAAAGTGCACAAAGCATGTTGAAGTTGCTTGGATACATAAAATAGTGCCGTTGTCAATGGCCCTCAATATCTGTTTGCCGTTTGCATAATTGCGTTTCATCGAAATCGGATTACCTGTACCTTGCTTCTATGAGATACTTATTGTCGTTTGTATGGAGCATGATGCTTGGTCATGCCATTGCCCAAACCTCAAATCAGGAAGAGGGTGTAAAACTTACCATCAATCAATTGTTCGATGCTATGCGTAAGGCCGATTCTACGCAATTGCGGAGCTGTTTTGATGGCACGGCCAGTATGCAAACCGTAAGGGTAAGCCCCGAAGGTGCCGCTTCTGTTGCGGGTGGTACCCCTGATAGATTTATTGCACAAATAGGGGGGGCGGAACCCGGCACGCTGGATGAAAGAATTGTTTTCGAGAAAATTCTGATTGATGGCCCGATGGCTGTAGCCTGGACGCCTTACAATTTTTACCTTAAAGGGGCTTTTAGCCATTGCGGCGTAAATGTTTTTCAGCTGGTAAAAAAGCCTGAAGGCTGGAAAATAGTATCGGTTTTGGATACACGGCGCAAGGAAGGCTGTAACCCGGATAGGCCTTGATTGCTAATCAATCTTGAGCTTATATTTCTTATTTACCTTGGGATCGGTAAAATATTTGTCGGCGTCTTCTGGCGTCAGTTTGCCGTCGTATTCTACCAGTGGCAAGTCTACAAGTTGCAACCGCGCTTGCCGTAGTTCG
This sequence comes from Chitinophagaceae bacterium, assembly GCA_024643625.1. GTDB lineage: Bacteria > Bacteroidota > Bacteroidia > Chitinophagales > Chitinophagaceae > Phnomibacter. The sequence continues at coordinate 1,788 of JAHEMO010000135.1, read as the reverse complement.
TCGCTAAGTTTGGTTGTTTTTTGCAGAACCAGTGGATCCTTGTTGCCAATCAGTTGGTTTTCACTAAGCAGGTATTCCAGCCTTTTGGTAATGCTGCGCACCTGCGCGGCTGTATTTTGTTCCTGAATTTTATTGGGTGCCACTGCTTCCTTTACAGGCACAAGAGTCAGGCCAACACTCGGCAAAACCTTACCTATATTTTGCGCACTTTCGCTTTCGGCTGTGGTGGCCAAAATGGTACCGGCCAGGGCTGTGGTAGAACTGCTGATATCGAAAGCCGTACGGGTACTCTTGTTTTTTTTCAGGTTATCGCTTATCACGTAAAAAGACAGTTTCAACTGTTGTATATACGTGCTTAGCTCGCGGCTCACTTTTGCATGTTCCAGATATTTTTGGGGGAAGTCAATTCCCGGACGAATATTTATGCGTATGACGGATGTATCGCGGTTAAAGAATTTATCTGCACTTATAAACTGTAGCACAAGGTTTTTTTGTTTTGCCGTATCGGTATCCTTAATAAAATCATAGGGTACAAACCATTTAAACTCATCATCGCATCGGCGCACTTGCGTAAAGCCGCTGATGGACATATTGGTAAGCATGGTAACCTGTTCTACCGGAAACGTACCTTGTTCACAAAGGATAGTAAAGCGGATGGTATCGCCTTCTTCAGCCATTATTGTGCTACCTACTGAGGGTTTTAATCGGGAAGCATTTATTTCGGTACTATAAAATACCATGGTAAAGGCGGTGTCCACCTTGTCGTTAGGGTTGCGGAGGTTTTGCACGCCTACTTCCACCGCATAATTTACGTCGTATTGCAAGCGGCCGCTTTTGAAAAGGCTTTTATCTGCCTTAAAAAATAGCTGCCCGGTTTGCCTGTTGAGTTTTACCCCAACCGGCGCTTTTTTAATATACCAGTAGTACTCTTCCGCAGGTTTATTTATTTCCAAATCGTAATCCAGCGTGCTATCTACATGGATAGTGAAAAATGGATTGAGGTTTGTGATGCGCAACAACGAATCCGTGTTAACCGGAACAATGGGCAAAAGCACGGTAGTATCTACCTGACCGTTGGTTTCCTGCGCCAGGCTAATATGTGTGATGCAAAAAAGAAAAAACGCTGAAAAGAGATTTTTCATGGCCGGCAATATAAGTTGCTGATTGTAAGTGAACTGCAATGCAAAAGGTCTCCTCGTATAGAACGGGAGACCTTAACGTTTTATGCAGATTTATCAATACGCTTTAACTTACTGCGATCTGCTTGGTGGCTTGTTTTATTTCTGCTTTTTTGGGCAATAAAAGTTTCAATACTCCTTCTTCATATTTGGCTACAATGCCCTCGGCATCAATTTTATCATCCAAAGTAAACGACCGCTTGAAGGCATTAAGTGAAAACTCTTTGCGTAAATACTTTAATTCTTCCCCGGCGCTTTTGATATTATCTTCTGAATAGGATACCGTCAATACATCCTGTTCTACCTTAACACCAAAATTCTCTTTGCTGCGGCCGGGAGCCAGCAGAGAAAGATGGAAGGCTTCCGCTGTTTCCACAATATTGGCTGCCGGAGCAAATTTTTGCTGAGCAGGAGCTGCGCCATTTTCCAGCTCACTAAACAATTGTTTCACCAGGCCATCCCAGTTTTTGTTGGCCAGATAAGGCCTGCGAGTTGTAATCATATTCTTCGTTTTTATTTTGATTAAGAATGACTTACTCATTTCAAATCCTGTTCCACCTCTATTTTTATAGTCAATTTGCGACAGTATGGCGTATTTCGAATCAATTGA
>JAHEMO010000134.1 GCA_024643625.1 Chitinophagaceae bacterium | reverse complement strand
TGCTGTATCTGATATATTTTTTACAGCAGCATTATATACAGCATGAATCCTTGGAGCAGGCATTTATAGAAAAACTGCCTTCAGATGCTGTGGATATTACAGCAGCACTCAATGGGTTTAAGCAGTATTGTTTTAGCTACGAACACCTGAAACGAACGCGCAAGCATATCAGTTCGCCGGCGCAGAAAAGCAGTTGCAAACGGCTGAATATGTTTTTGCGCTGGATGGTGCGCAAAGACAATGCGGGCGTGGACTTTGGCTTATGGCTTCATATAAAACCTGCACAACTTATTTGTCCGCTAGATGTGCATGTGGCACGCGTGGCACGCAGGTTTGAGCTCATTAGCCGCAAGCAAACAGATTGGCTGGCCGCACAGGAACTTACTACTCATTTGAGGCGTATGAGTCCTGCCGATCCCGTACGATACGATTTTGCACTATTTGGATTAGGCGTTATAGAAAAATACTGATGGCATACGCCACCCTTATTTTTTGCCAAGCCAAATGCCAATATTTACTTGTGCTATCAACGCGGGAGCACCGGAAGTACCACTCTTCAATGTGCCGTTAATTACTTCTGACTCTTTTCCGAAAGTGTATCCTAAACCGGTGTAGATATCAAGACTAAACCGACCGGCATAGTTGCGCTGCATGCCCCATACGGCGCCAATAGTGCTAAGCAATCGTCTGTCTATTTCTTCGAAAGAGGTGCCGGGAAAGGGAGCTTTTGAAAGATGACCTTCGTAGATGGGTGCGAAAAAGTTCATGCTGTTTTTGGCGGTTCTCTTGCCTGCACCATTGCGCTTCTTATAGTTGTAGTAAAAGCGGTACTGCGTGGAAAGTGCGGGATCAAAATATGCAGTGGAAGTAACCTGATCGGCATAGATATCGTCCTCAAGATCGAATCTCAGTGAAGTATTTAAAAAGATCTGCGTGTAGAGCGTTTTGCTTTTGCCGGTTTTGGCTTCGTAGGCAAAACCGGGATTCAGGAAAGTAACTTTGGCTACGTTTTCAGTAACTGATGGGCTGCTTTCCTGTGCCATCAAACTATCGGCTGACAGCATGCTAAAGCTCATGAACAAAGCTGCGAATATTGGTTTTGCACGATCCATTGTAAGCGTTTTATCAGGTTAAAATGATTAGCAAAGGTGGGTGACGAATTTGATAAAACCTATAAAATATATTGCAAAAAAAAGCCGGCGAAAATCACCGGATTTTTTGATAAGGTTGTTGCAATCAAAAGGCGCGATCTTCCAGATGCTCTTCCAGATCCTGACGATTGATACCTTCGCTAAGCCACGCTGGCGCAGATTTTCCTTTAAGGTAATGATCAAAGAATTCCATCATGCGTACGCTATAGTCTTTTCTGTTTTCAATTTTGGAAAGGCCGTGGTTTTCGCCTTTATACTGCACCATTACTACTGGTTTTTTTAAACGGCGCAATGCGTTGTAATATTCTACACCTTGTGTAAAGTCTACCGCGCCATCTTTATCGTTGTGCAACAGTAGTAGCGGTGTTTTTACATTTTGTACATGGTACACGGGGCTGTTTCTTTCATAAGCTTCCCAGTTGGTCCAAGGGGCTCCGCGAAAGCGACCCTGGGATGCTTCAAATATGGACATATTACCACCGCCGGAATTCCAGTAGATCAAATCGTACATGCTAATCATGTTGGTAAGCGGCGCACCGGCTGCTGCGGCCTTAAACATATTGGTTTGCGTGATAAGAAAACTGGTTTGGTAGCCGCCCCAGCTGTGGCCGTGTATGCCTATGCGTTCAGCATCCACAACACCGGTAGCTATTGCTGCCTTTACACCCGGCAGCACACACCATACGGCGCTCATGCCGGGGTCGTCAAGCTTATATACAATATCCGGAATAAATACCGCATAGCCATTGCTGGTATACATCGTTGGGTTCCATCCGGTGCCGCTATAGTTAGGATTATTCCAGTCGTGCAGGGTTTGCGATAGCTTTTCGTAATAGTAAACAACGGTGGGGTATTGACGCCCGGCTTCGTAGCCTGCGGGCAGGAACAAAGCACCTTGCAGGCTATCGCCTTTATCACTCACATAATTCACCAACCTTGCACCGGCGCTCCATGCATACTTGCCGGCCGTGGTAGCGTTATTCGTGGCTTTTGCGGGATTTTGCAAGGTGCCATCCGCTAAGTATATGTTCTCCGGAACGTTATTTTTTTCGCGGCTGTAGGCAAATACTGCGGCCTTTTCTGCCTTCTGCAAGTTGTCAATATTTGCATCGTCCCATACCAATGGTTTAGCGCCCGCTACCATACCGCTTTTGCCGGTACTCAGCAATGCAATGCCACTTTTTTTATTCCATTCGCCATACATGCGCATATACTGCGGTTGTTTGGTATCAATACCTTTTTCTTCCGGATCGAGGGTATAGCGCGATTGGTATCTGATCTTTTCACTGCGGCCATTTACCGTGAGATTGGTAGCTTTTTCCTTACCCGAGGCCGACACCTGCCACACATCCCATCCATCGCTCAACCACAGATAGCGGCTATCACTTGTCCAGCCTATTGGGTTATGTAAGGGCTTTATTACATTATGATCATCGTCGGTATCAATAAAACTTACCGGTAGCCCTTCTGTAATATTGGTATGTGTTTTGGTAGCAATATCATACACATAATAATGACCGTCTTTGCCATATAATATTTTCATGCCATCGGGGGCACTCCGGGGTGATGAACCAAAGGATGAACGATAGAAATTTTGAAACAATGGCGTGCTGCTTCCGTTCTGTAAATCTATCAAGGCGTAGTCCGCATAACTCTGACCGTTCAGGTTTTGATCAAGATCATAAGCGCGTGTATCTGATGCAAGAGCATAGTGTTCTTTTGGCATCAGGCTTACAGTAAGCATGGTACTGTCGTGCAAGCGCTGATGTTTGCCGGAAGCGATGGTATACATGGCCCAGAAACTGCGGGTCTCATCCTGCCGCGCCTGCACCTGCTGCCGGCTCTGCAGCCGTGCATCCTGCCAATGCCAGATGGTCATATCGGGTTTGGTAGCATCATCTTTTTTGGCTTTGCTATCAGGCGAAGCCTTGCTGATGGCTTTCTGTAAATCACTTACCGTATGTATGGATGTGTCCTGCAGAATTTTTGCCAGCTTATCTTTATCGGCAGCCTTTACAGAGTCTTCATTTACCGGCGATTTTGTTTTTTCTTTTTCGTCGGGTTCAAGTTGATGAACGCCATAAAAAATTCGCGTAAGGTCTTCGCTCCATTGCGGTTGGCGGTTAGGGCTAATGGTGTACCACCGGGGAAATGCTGCACTGTCTTTTATTGGATCGTACAATACTACCTGCGGATTGTCAGGATTTTTTACCCCCAATAATTTGCCATGGTCTTGTTTGTATTTTTTATCCTTTACCATTTTTAGCGCAGCAAAGGCATCACCTTTTTCTGTCCAGTTGATGGATTGATAAGTGGCTTCATCGCTATCCAGAATCTTTGTGCTGTGGTCGGACATTTTCATCAAATGAAGACCATTGCCCATTTGATTAGCGGCATCAACTGTATAAGCCATATAGGAGCCTGCTTTATTGAAGGCAAAGCCAGATACATTGCCCAGGTTTTGTTTTTTGCCCGTTGACAAATCAATCAGCAGCATATCAGAACCCTTGGCGCTGCCGCTGCCTTCTTTTACCAGATCAACAGCGAGATGATTGGAGGCATCGCCATTAAAGGCAAAACGACCTGCGTTATTAAAAGTCTGTTTGTCCATATCACTTAACCGCAGCAAGACCACTTTGTTATTGAGAGGTTTGCCCTTAGCTTTTTCGTTGGCCTTTTTTTCGCTGAAAGTTGGGTAAACGGTAAAAGCAAGCCACTGACTGTTCTTGCTAAACTCAGGCCGAATACTACCGGTATTGCCAATAGGAAATTTTTTGGCCGTGCCGGTATCGCTACCTTTTTGAACGATTAATTGTCCATCACCTTCCAGCGACACCAATGCATAGGTATGCCAAACACCATCTGGCGATAGTACAAAACTGTTGTTGGGCATATAGGTCCATTGCGCCACATCTTTCCAGCCTATAGGGCCGGGTTGCTGGGCTATGCATACAAAAAATGTCAATACAGTGGCTAGTGTCAGGGATATTTTCTTCATAACGGAGTTGATAATTGCTTAATCGGGTGAATGTAAGTACAATATGGTAACGGTTAGATGGCAAACAGCTTCTTGCCATTGATAAGCCTGTGACGCCACAACATGTATCATGGTTACCGTTTCCCTTCTCCTCCGTAATCAGATAATGGTACATTTTATGATGACAGAACTGATGTCAGTCATTTTATTTGTAAACGATTTGCCGCTATTTGCAGGCATTGTAACAAGCACATCATCAAAATAATATCTCATGTACAACACCGGACAGAGTTTTGCCGCCGAACGATTTGATTCGGCCTACGAAGAAATTAAGCATTGGGTAACCATGATGCAGCAGCATTTTCAGCCTGCTGGCGTGCATTGGTGTTCCGGCAGCGATGAAGAGTATAATAATCTCTGCCAAATGCTGGTAGATAAGGGCACTTTTATTAAGCTAAACGAGCAGAAACGCCCTAACAGCTTTGCCTGCTTCAGCGATCCTAGTGATGTGGCACGCGTAGAAGACCGTACCTATATCTGCAGCCGTCGTAAAGAAGATGCCGGCCCCACCAACAACTGGATGGACCCGCGTGAAATGAAACTGATTTTGGAAAACATTACCCGCGGGGCTATGAAAGGCCGTACCATGTATGTCATTCCGTTTTGTATGGGTCCCGTTGGCTCGCCCTTCAGCCGCTATGGCGTTGAAATAACCGATAGCGAGTATGTGGTTATCAATATGAAAATGATGACCCGCATTGGTACTACAGTATTGGATTATTTGCAGCCTGGCGAATGGGTGAAATGTATCCATACCGTTGGCGACCCCATGGAAGCCGGTGTACCGGATAAAAAATGGCCATGCAACCCCAAAGAAAAATACATTACCCATTTCCCGGAAGAAAGGCTCATTATTAGCTATGGCAGTGGTTATGGCGGAAACGCTTTGCTGGGCAAAAAATGCTTTGCCCTGCGTATTGCCAGCGTAATGGGAAGAGAAGAAGGCTGGTTGGCCGAGCATATGCTCATTTTGGGTGCCGAAGCACCCGATGGTATGAAAACTTATGTAGCAGCGGCCTTCCCTAGTGCCTGTGGCAAAACCAATTTTGCCATGATGATACCACCGGAAGGCATGGATGGTTGGAAGATTACCACGGTGGGAGACGATATTGCCTGGATTCATAAAGGGAAAGATGGAAAGCTTTATGCCATTAACCCCGAAGCCGGATATTTTGGCGTAGCACCGGGTACCAATGCCAAAACCAACCCCAACGCCATGGCAAGCGTGGCCCGCGATTGCGTTTTCACCAATGTGGCTATTACCCCCGACGGCGACGTGTGGTGGGAGGGAATGACCAAGGAAGTACCCGAAGGCCTAACCGACTGGCATGGCAATCCTTTTGACAAATCATCCGGCAAACCTGCAGCACACCCCAATGCAAGATTTACCGCACCGGCAGCCAACAACCCCTGTCTTGACGACCGCTGGGAAGATCCGGCAGGCGTACCCATCAGTGGTTTCATTTTTGGTGGACGGCGCGCCTCTGTCATTCCTTTGGTGTACCAAAGTTTCAACTGGAATTTTGGCGTATACCTGGCCAGCACTATGGGTAGCGAAATGACAGCTGCCGCCTTTGGCGAAATTGGAAAAGTGCGCCGCGACCCATTTGCCATGCTGCCTTTTATAGGCTATCATATGGCCGATTACTGGAACCATTGGTTGCAGTTTGGTCGCGACCTTCCCGAACCGCCGCGAATTTTCAGCGTAAACTGGTTTCAAAAAGACAAGGATGGCAATTTTGCGTGGCCCGGATTTGGCGAAAACCTCCGCATTTTGAAGTGGATTGTAAACCGGGTAAAAGGCCTGAGCCTAGGTGTAGAAACCCCTATTGGCTGGATGCCCCGCTACGGCGACATTGACTGGTCGGGCATAGACTTCAGCGAAGAACAATGGGACAATGTGATGGATGTGGATCGCGAGTTGTGGAAAAAGGAATTGTTGGGCCACCAGGAACTATTCGGCAGTCTCTACGATAAGCTACCCAAGGAATTTGTGTACATGCGCGAATTGCTGCTGAGCGGATTGTGGCGCTCCCCCGAGCACCGTATGCAGGCGGAAAGAGTATAAAGCGATGTTTGTGATGTGAAATACCGTTGTGTTTACAACCGGAAAGCAGTGGTCTGAAAGGGCCGCTGCTTTTTATTTAATGCTTGCAGTTTCCGTTGGTATGGCAGGCATTGGCCCGGCGGCACAGCAAATAATTGAATACGTGTCCGCCAACAATACAAGTAACAGCGGGTGCTACCCAATACCAGCTATGCGATTGATCGGAAAGTTCTTTGCCGGCCAACAGTAAAATACCGCCAAGAAAAATGGTAAGCGGCCAAATGCTACGATGATGGCGGGTATACCCATGCCACAGGGCAACGGAGCCAATAATGGCAGCAAGTCCAATCATGGTCAGCTCGAAAGCAGGACTATCCAGTAGATTGAAGCCCAATAGCGGCAAACTGCTGAAAAACAACGGCAGTACCGCACAATGAATAGCACAGGCCAGTGAGGCAGCTATTCCCAAACCATCGAGATTGATCTTAAACATGGACTTAAATTCGCAACAACGTTGCAAAAATGCGAATTCTCTACCAAATAAATCGCTAAAGCACAGAATAAAATATTTTTGCCCAATCAACGGCAGTTAGCTACCTGCAGAACTTTTGCGCTCAGCAGGGGTTTACAATGGCGGGATGATTTATTATGACGAATAAGCAGAAATATGTGGTGTATGGCGTATCGGCGGTATTGCTGATGTTGTCATTTTATTTTTTCCTGTTTAAGGGAGGCAACAATTGGAAGCAACAACTGCCGGTGATGGGCTATGTGCAGCCCTTTTCGTTTGTGAATCAGGATGGCCAGGCCGTAACGCAGGATTTTACTAAAGGGAAAACCTATGTAGCCAATTACTTTTTTGCCACCTGCACCGGCATTTGCCCCACTATGAACGGCAACATGAAAACTGTGCATGAACAATACGCCGCCGACAGCGGCTTTGTAATGCTAAGCCATACCTGCCAACCCGAAATAGATAGTGTGCCGCTGCTGCGCCACTATGCCGATAGCGTGGGTGCCAATACTAATACCTGGCAGTTTGTGACCGGCAACAAACTGGAACTGTATAAAATGGCCCGCGAGAGTTATCATATAGACGATCCAAAAAATAATGTGGGCGACATCAATGATCAGTTTCTCCACTCGCAATTTATTGCATTGGTTGATGGGCAGGGGCGGTTGCGCGGCATATACGATGGCCTGAAGAAAAAGGAAGTGGCAGCGCTGAAAGAAGACATAGCCAATCTGCTGAAGGAAAATGAAAATGGTACTTTTGGTGACTGGCTTTTTGGCACCGCCAAAAAATAATGGATATAGCACATCATGAGCGACACCAACAATATTGACAAAATAGGCCAACTGCTGCGGCAGGGGGGTATGAGTGTAACCGAGAAAAGGGTGCAGATCCTTCACTTGTTTTTTGCACAGCCGGGCAATGCTTTGCGCCATGCCGATATTGAACAGCAACTTGGCAGCATGGACAGGGTAACCATTTACCGTACCCTTCATACTTTTTTGGAAAAGGGTTTGCTGCATACCATACCCAATGCCGATGGCACGGCCATGTACGCTTTGTGTAAAGACGAATGCCACGAAGGCCATCACCACGATGACCATGTACATTTTTTATGCAGCCAATGCGGTGTTACTATTTGCCTTGATGGCATTGTAGTGCCGCAGGTTAAACTTCCACAGGGTTACGCCGCCCGCCAAATGGAAATGGTTATCTCCGGCACCTGCCAAACCTGCAATATTTAATACTTACATTCTTCTGCATGATAGCCATTGACAACAAACTGGTAAGCGACGAATTGATAGAAGAACAATTTGTTTGCGACCTTATAAAATGCAAGGGCGGATGCTGTGTAGATGGCGATGCAGGAGCACCGCTTGCCCCGGAAGAACGGGAGCGCATTGACGAAGTAGTAGAGGCTGTAAAACCTTATCTCGAAAAATCTCATCTGGATGCCATAGCAGCACAGGGACATTATGTTTGGGACAATGAGTTTGGTTGGGTAACACCGGCCATTGATGGTGGTATTTGTGTGTATGCCATTACAGATAATAAGGGTATAGTAAAATGTGGTATTGAGCAAGCGTATAACGACAAAAAAGTAAGCTGGCGAAAGCCCATTAGTTGCCATCTGTTTCCCGTGCGCATAAAGCAAAGCGATGATGAGGCATGGGATTATGTAAACTACGAACCCCGCGAAGACCTTTGTAATGCTGCCTGCAAGCTGGGTAAGAAACTGAAGGTTCCGGTATATCAGTTTTTGAAAGATGCGCTGATACGCAAATACGGTGAGGAGTTTTATGAAACCCTTGATGCAGTGGCGCGGGAGAAGTTTAAAGTGTAAGGTTTGGAGTTTAAGGTTTACAGTTGATTTGAGGATGAAATGATACAAGTGTCGATGCAGCATTTTAAGGGCAAGCACAGCATCGCGCAACTTGAATAATGGAGAGAAACAAAAATTGTCACCAATACTGCATCAACCGGTATCGCCACTAACCTTAAAGCAAAAGAGACAACAGCAACAAATAAAGACATGGTTATTCATCAGGTATTTTTTTGGTTGAAAGAGGCGGCTACTGCGTCAGAATTAATGCAAGGGCTGGAAACCCTGCGTGCTGTTCCTCAGGTGAAACAACTATTCATTGGCACCCCTGCCAGCACTGAAAAGCGTGATGTA
>JAHEMO010000133.1 GCA_024643625.1 Chitinophagaceae bacterium | reverse complement strand
CACTCCTTTTTTGCAGCTTTTGCACCGGCACACGATCCGCAAATAGCCATTGCCTGCATTGTAGAAAATGGTGGGTTTGGGGCCACCATCGCGGCACCCATTGTAAGCCTGATGGTAGAAAAGTATATTGCCGATACCATTAGCAAGAAGCGCGAAGAATGGGTGAAGCGTTATAGTGAAATAGTGATAACACCACAGCGCATTCGCGATGCCATAATAGTGCGCGATAGCGTTAACCGTGTAAAAGACAGTATACGGGCACGCAAGGCTTTGCTGGAAAAAATAAAAGAGGAAACCGGCATTGATGAAAACCCCGATAGTAATCGTGTAGAATTGCGCACAAGGGTTACTAAGCGCACCGGGAAAGAAAACAATACAGAAAACCCGCGCAGGCCGGTAGCATGGCTGCGCAAAGAAATATATGCATTGCTGCCCGAAGAGGAATGGTTAGCGCAAGCTACACCTCAGCAAAACACAGCACTATAGCCGGAGAGCATTTATCGTTCAACATCATTTACCAACATCGGAAACCATTATGCCGGCACAGCAAAAAATTATAAAAGGGCAGTTCAATAAGCTCATCTTCGGCCTTTACCTGTTACTCTGTTGTATTGGTCTCATTGCTATTTTTTCCGTAGAGCATAAGCCTAATGCCAATATAATTCAGAACATACTTTCAGTAAAAACCAATTATGCCAAGCAATTGATGTTTTTGGTGATTTGCCTGGTGGCAGGATTTTTAATCATCCTTACTGATTCCAAATTTTTTCCGGCAACGGCTAATTTATTTTATGCAGCAGGTATACTGCTTATGGTAGCTACCATTTTTATTGGTAAAGAAATAAACGGCAGCAAAAGCTGGATACCATTGGGTTTTATGAACCTGCAGCCTGCCGAAACCTGTAAAATTTTTGTGGCCATGGTATTGGGTAAATACCTGAGCCTGCAGGAAACGGATTTCTCCAAATTCCGATCGCATATGATTGCAGTAGGCCTGGCCCTTGCACCTGCTGTGCTCAGTATTTTGCAAAAAGAAACGGGCCTTGCCCTGGTGTACTTTTGCTTTTTTATTGTGCTTTACCGCGAAGGATTACCCGCCGGTTATCTTATCACCGGTATTGCATTTGCTGTACTGATAGTTGCTGCCATTCTGGTAGAGCCCAATACACTATTTTATATTCTGTCCGCCATTGCCGTTGCTACTGTGTACTTGCTGCGCAAAAGCATAAAGCGCAACAAAACTATCTTGCTGCTCATAGTGGGTTGTTGGGCCTTTTCGGTAGGCATACAAAAATTTGCTGTGCCCTTTATTTTCGAAGATGTATTTCAGCCTTACCAAACAGAGCGTGTTATGAGCATGTTTGGTAAAGAATATATTCCGCAGGACTCCGCTAAACTGGAAGCCTTTATAGCACAGAAAGCCAGGATGGGTAAAGATGATGATGTAGAAAGCTACAATGTAAAGCAAAGCAAAATAGCCATAGGCAGCGGCGGCTTTGCCGGCAAAGGATTTTTGAAAGGTGCAGTTACACAAGGCGATTTTGTGCCCGAGCAACACACTGATTTTATCTTTACAGCATTGGGTGAAAGTTTTGGCTTTTGGGGCACCACTCTGGTGGTTATTATTTACGCTTTGTTGCTGCTATCCATTATTAACGTAGCCGAGCGACAACGCAGTCCTTTTTCACGCATTTACATGTACGGCGTGGCCTCCATATTTTTCTTTCATGTTATGATTAATATCTGCATGACCATTGGCCTGGCGCCGGTTATTGGCATACCTCTGCCATTGGTTAGCTATGGCGGATCTTCGCTACTCACCTTTACCGCACTAATTTTCATTTTGCTGCGCCTCGATATGGACAGGCAAATGGTATTGCGATAGCACCCGCCAATTCCTAAACATTATGTGAAGTAGCGGGCCTGCTTGTAGCAAATGCAGCAACTTAGCGGCGCTCAACCGTTTTGATACCATGCGCATTATTCCATTGTCTGAAGGAAGTTTTACCATTGGTGCCGATAAAATATTTCATCCCTTTGATACAAAGGAAGATGAGTTGCAGGAGCGTGCCCGGGGTAGCCTGTTGGTGGAAGTGCAGCCATTTTGTATAGAAACCGAACGCGATACTTTATTGCTGGATTGTGGGCTGGGATTTCGCAAAAACAACCAATTGCAGATTTACCAGAACCTGCAGGATCATGGCATTGCTCCGGAAGCGATAACCAAAGTGCTGATGACGCATTTGCATAAAGATCACGCCGGCGGTATAAGTGTGAAAGATCAGTTGGGCAATGCTAAACTTGCTTTTCCCAATGCGGTATTTTTTGTGCAGCGGCGTGAGTTCGATTTTGCAGTAGATACCGGCTATCCATCCTTTATGCCCGATGAACTGGATCCGCTGGATAATGATACCCGCGTGGTATGGCTGCACGATGATGAAGGGATGATAGACAATTATATTCGCTATCAGCTTACGGGTGGGCACAGCCCTTTTCATCAGGTGTTTTGGATTGAGGAAGAAGGCAGCATCATTTTTTTTGGAGGCGATGAAGCACCGCAGCTTAACCAAATGAAAAGCCGCTACGCCGCCAAATACGATTACGATGGCAAAAAGGCCATGGAATGGCGCAGGCTATGGTGGGAGCAGGGCAGCCGCGAAGGCTGGCATTTCTTATTTTACCACGATATCAAACATGCGGTAGTCAAAGCCGGAGCACCTGCATAACCAATCCTATTTTGCCAGCTATGTTGCCTCATAAAAAGTCTTACCACGCCAAATAATATGCCAACTATCGTAGTGTATTTACCCTCATCGCCCGCCGGGGTTAGCAGCAGCTACACTGCCATGGTGTGGATGCTGATACAACACTGGCTGCAACAGGATGAGGAGCAGCGGCTGGTGGTGGTAAACGCCACAGGCAATTTGCCTGTAAGGCTACATAGCGAATCGCGCATTTCGGCAGTAAAAGCGCGGCCATCGTTGCCCGGGGCTGCGGGCCGGTTAATGCGGCGCAGGCAACTGGAACAGTTATGCCGGCAGCATGCAGCCATTTGTTGGGCACCAATGGGCATGCCCTTTGCACTTGCCGGCGTAGCCAGGCAGGTTATAGGTCTGCCCTGGCCGGTGGGTGCTGTGCCACAGGAATGGGTAAAAGCAATGGCGCAAACAAATTGGCCCTCCGGTACCTGTTTTACCGTTTCAGTAGAGCAGCAGCAGCAATATTGGCGGCAGCAAGGCTTGCAGGGCATTGTGCCCGTTCTTATAGGCGAGGCCATCCAATACCAGGCCGCCGAACTGAGCTGGGCACGTGGTGAAGCCATCAAAACAAGGCATGCCGGTGGTTATGAGTATTGGCTGTATTACGGTCCCATGGAGCCCGAAGCCGATATCATTTTTGTGCTAAAAGCATTTTCGCAGTTTAAGAAACGCCACCATACCAATATGGCCTTGGTGCTTATGGGTTATGGCGCTGCACCGGCTGGTTTGGTGGAAAAGCTGAAAACCTACGCCTACCGGCAATCGGTACATCTGGCCGAACTGCTGAATGCTGCCGAACGCCAGCAGGTACTGGCTGCCTGCTACGGGGTAATACGTGGTCCGCAACAGGAAGATTATAGCCGCCCGCTGCTGGAAGCCCTATCGCAGGGTACGCTATGCCTGGTAGCTAACGGTATGGATCATGGGCTGGCCGGCGAGGCAGCCATTGCCTATACAGATACCGAATCGCTGTTTAAAGCCATGAGCCACGGCTTTACCGACGAAATGATGCGCAACCGCATGAAACAGAATAGCGCAGAACAAGCCATACAGTTTGCTCCTGCTGCCCTGCTGGAGCGCTTGCTGCCCTGCTTTATCAAATAGGCTTAGCGCCATACCCTTATTTTTGGCCAAATGGGTTACAGACTCCGCCACAGTGGTGGATGGCTTGTGCGCATCTAAAAAAACAGGTTATGAATAAAAGCACCATAAGCATTGACGTAGAACTGGATGATAATAAAGTACCTGATAGTATATTGTGGACAGCCAGCGATAGCACCGCAGCGCAAAAGCAACATGCCAAAGCCATGATGCTGAGCCTTTGGGATGGTGCCGACAAAGCCGCGCTGCGCATAGATTTGTGGAATAAGGATATGATGGTGGATGAAATGGTAGATTTCTTTTATCAAACCTTAATGGGTATGAGCGACTCGCTGGCACGCAGTACCGGACAACATGAATTGGTAGAAGATTTCAAGAAATTCGCTGTTGAGTTTTATCGCAAGTTTCAGGAGCAGCAACGCAATCAGCAAAAATAACCAGCATAAAAAAAGATAAGACCCTATGAGTTTAGAGCAAGACATCATGCTTCAGCTAAAAGAAGCAATGAAGGCCAAAGACGATGCCGCACTGCGCAGTTTAAGGGCCATAAAGGCAGCCATATTATTGGCTAAAACCAGCGGTGGCAGCGGCGAAATGACGGCAGACGATGAAATCAAATTGTTGCAAAAACTGGTGAAGCAGCGTCGCGACAGCATTGACATATTTACCCAACAGTCGCGGCCCGAACTCGCTGCCAAAGAAGAGGAAGAAGTAGCCGTTATCAGTCGCTTTTTGCCTGCACAATTAGAAGGCCATGAACTGAAAGCCGCCATACTGGCCATAGTAAAAGAAACCGGTGCAAGCCAGCCATCGGATATGGGAAAAGTAATGGGAGTAGCAACCAAACAACTGGCAGGTAAGGCCGACGGCAAAGCCATTAGCGCGGTAGTAAAAGAAGTTTTGTCGGGCAATGCCTGACGTTAACAGAAACAGGTTAAACCATGAATCTTGATCTGATTGTAATTGTAGCGCTTTGTATAGCCGCTTTTAGAGGATACCAAAAAGGGTTGCTCATGGCCTTGTTATCGGTAGTAGGCACTGTTTTAGGCGTATTGGTGGCTTTTAAATTTACCACCATCGTTATTACCCAACCGTTTATGGAACCTTACCGCGATACCCCCTGGTTATCCGTAATGGTTTTTGCGTTGCTGGTAAGCCTCACGGTTCTTGTGGTAAATATTATTGGTCGCCTGCTTGAAAAAAGTTTACAGATAGCCATGCTCGGTTGGGTAAACAGGCTTGGGGGTATTTTGCTATACCTTATGCTGTACCTGTTTGTTATCAGTTGCTTTATTACCCTTTCGGGTCGTATTAGTGCCAATTGGAAAAAGAGCATGGAACAAACGGCAAGCTATAGCTGGATAGCACCTGTGGCACCGGCCGTCATTACGCTGGCAGGCAAAGTTTCGCCGTGGATAAAATCGGCCCTCAATGACCTCGATCAATATTTTGATGAATTACCCATTGTGCCCGTTCAGGAATCGGCTTAGCCTCCTTCAGGTTAACACACACCGCTACACACATCCTTTAGCATTAGGTTTATTTTGTAATCTTGCTGATGCAATTAAGGGCTAATCGTTATTTTTACGACAAACCGCCAGTTGAATAACCGTTTACATGCAATACGAAATAAAGCATAAGGACAAGTTTAAGTACGTAGAAGTAGGTCAGGGCGAGCCCTTATTGTTGCTCCATGGCCTGTTTGGTGCGTTGAGTAATTTTAAAGACCTTATAGATTATTTCAGTCCTAACTACCGTGTGGTAGTACCCATGCTGCCATTATTTGAGTTAGATATTTTTCATACCACAGTAGGGGGTTTGGAAAAGCATGTACACAAGTTTGTAGAAACTATGGATCTCCGCAACATTAATCTTCTGGGCAATAGCCTGGGCGGACATGTAGCCTTGGTACATATTCTCAAACACCCGGAGCGCATACGCACGCTTACCCTTACCGGCAGCAGTGGTTTGTTCGAAAACGGCATGGGCGACACTTACCCTAAGCGTGGCGACAAAGATTATATCCGCAAAAAAACGGAAATGACTTTTTATGACCCTGCTATTGCTACTGACGAGCTGGTAGACGAAGTGTTTGAAATAACCAACAATCGCCTCAAAGTAATCAAGATAATAGCGCTGGCTAAAAGTGCCATACGCAATAATCTGGGTGAAGAATTAAATCAGATCAAGCAACCTACTTTACTCATTTGGGGTCAGAATGACATTATTACGCCGCCGTTTGTGGGCGAAGAGTTCCAAAGGCTGATACCTAACAGTGAATTGTATTTTATTGATAAATGCGGACACGCGCCAATGATGGAGGTGCCCGGAGAGTTTAACGAAACGCTAGGGCAGTTTTTAGCAAAACATAATGCCCTGGCTTCCATCGCCTGACGTTATATATGCCATGCTGAACCAACAAATCATATCATCCAACATTCAGCCGGCAAATTTCAACGGAACAGTTCAGCAAGCGCTCGAATTGGCCCACGCACAGGAATACACATTCATGCCTGTGACAAATGAAAGCCGCTATTTGGGCATTATTCCTACAGAAATACTGGAGCAATCAGATGCGAGCCAGCAACTCTCCGATATTGCTTACCGTATTCAGCCATTTGGGGTAAAATCAAAAGATCATATTTTTCGCGCAGCGGCGCTTTTTACAGCACAGCCGGGAATCAGTTTTATTCCGGTAACCGATGATGACGGCACATTGGCCGGATTTGCCGAGCGATCGGTGGTATTTCAGCATGCCGGATCCTTATTGGGCCTTCACGATACCGGCGCACTTATTGTGCTGGAAATGGATAGCCGCAGTTTTTCCGTAGGCGAGCTTAGCAAACTGGTAGAAACCAACGATGCGCAAATTACTCAGCTCAACACTTCGCTCAGCGATCAGGGAAGGCTTACGATCACCCTACGGGTAAATACGCCAGAAGTGAGCGATATTGTGGCTACCCTGCAACGCTACGACTACAGCGTTATTTATTTTGAAGGCGAAGAATTGTACCAAAATCAACTTCGGCAGAACTACGAATCGTTGATGAATTTCCTCGAAATGTAAAGCAAGAACCTGCTGTTTGCCACCATTCTCCGACATTCGTCGTCTTATAAACACGGATGGGTTTGAAAACCGGAATGATTTGGTTGGCGATAATGGCGTGCCCGCTACTGCTGTGGGCACAGGCTGTTACGCGTCCTGTAGCCGGTCCCGTTCCGGGTGTTGAATTACCCTATAGCGGTAGTTTTAAACCCCTGAGCGATACAGTCCGCTACTTCGTGGCCGTGGTGAATATGCGGGGCAACCGGCGAACCCGCGATTATATTGTAGAACGGGAATATGCGGTGAAAGGCGGCGAGTATTACACCGGCAAGCAACTGGCGGAGGCGGTACGCACCACCCGCGAAAACCTGATGAATACTACGCTTTTTGTAACGGTAGATGTGGCGGTGGACACTATTACCAACGATGAAGTGGAGATTGAGGTACTGCTGAAGGAGCGGTGGTATTTTTTCCCTGTACCCTATTTCAGTGTGGTAGACCGCAGTATTAATGTGTGGATCAAAGACCAGAAAGCCAGTATTGAGCGGGCTAATCTTGGTCTTAAATTCATCCAAAACAACCTTACGGGCAATAATGATCCACTCAACATCTGGGTAGTTGGCGGCTATACGCAGCAGCTGTCATTTCGGTATCAGATGCCCTACCTGGATAAAAAGCTGGAAAAGGGGATGAGTGTTGGCTTTAGCTACAGCCGCAACCGCGAAGTGAACTATGACACAGACAGCAACCAACAGAAATTTATTGAACTACCAGAATTTGCCCGTAGCCATTTAAGGGCCGATGTTGGATTGTCCTACAGAAAAGGAAGCCGGCTGCGCCAGAATCTGAATGTCAGTTACAATTTCGAAAAAATTGATACTGCCGTTGTGCGGCTCAATCCCAACTACTTTGGCAACAGCCTTAACCGGGTAAACTATGTAGACCTGATTTACGATGTGCAGTACTATAACGTGGACTACATTGCTTATCCGCTGCGCGGCTGGCAGCTTTCGGGCTACGCCATGCAGCGCTTTTCAAAAGATATTCCGCTTACCCAAATTGGCGGATCCGCGCTGGCTACCTGGAATTTTTTACGCAAAGCCAACGTGAATTTTCAGATGGCTTTTCAGGCAAAACTGGGTAAAACAGAGCCATTTTACAACGCAAGGCTGTTGGGCTACAACCCTTTGATATTGCAGGGCCTTGATTCTTATGTTATAGATGGTTCATTTGGCGCTATGGCCCGCACCACGCTTAAGTATGAGTTTTTATCCTTTAAGGTCAAAAACCTTATCCGCTCTAAATCGCACGATGTAATTCCCTTCCGCTTTTTCATAAAAACCTATGGCAACCTGGGCTATGGTTACCAGCGCAATACCTACGAAAGCAATTTTATGAACAACCGGCTGCTGCGTACCTCAGGATTTGGTATTGACATCCTTACTATTTACGATCTGGTAATCAAGTTGGAGTATAGCTTCAACCAGTTTGGCGAAAGCGGACTGTTTCTCCGGAGCAAGAGCGAGTTTTAATAAGCCGATATTTGTATCACCCATGAAAATAGCCATTTACAGTCGCGGCCTCGAAGGCGATGCCCTGCTGGACCTTAAAGCCCTGCTTGCTATGCTGAGGCAGCACAAAGCAGAGATTTCGCTTTTTCAATCGCTTACAGGACAGGCATACAAGTCCATACTTAAGTCTTATGACCATGATGTTTTTTCGAGCCATACCGATTTGGCGGCCGATACCGACTGCTTTATAAGCCTCGGCGGCGATGGTACCATGCTGGACAGCGCCACACTTATCCGAAACAAAGGCATTCCCCTGTTGGGTATCAATTTTGGACGCCTTGGTTTTTTGGCCACCATTGGCACCGATCGTATGCAGGAAGCCATGGAAGCCGTGGCTACCGGCAATTTTCTAAGTGATAAGCGAACCATGATTCACCTCGAATCGAATATCCCGCTGTTTGGTGATGCACCTTTTGCCCTCAACGAATTTGTGGTGCACAAGCGCGACGTGAGCAGTATGGTAAAAATTCATGCCTACCTCAACGGCGAATTTCTGAATACCTACTGGTGCGATGGTGTTATTGTGAGCACACCTACCGG
>JAHEMO010000132.1 GCA_024643625.1 Chitinophagaceae bacterium | reverse complement strand
GGACAATAGCCCAGTTGAAAATTACTGATGGTTTCAGCGGTAAATCCGCGATGCGTCAGGTAAGACAAACCAACCGCGCTTCCCTCTTCTTCTTCCAATTGGGAAGCAAAATACTGGGCGGCAAAACTGTTGAGTACCTGCAGGCTATCGGCCTGTTGTTGTTGTTCGCGGTATTCGGGGTCTACCGCTGTTTCTTCCACCTGCACATTGTACTTGCGGGCCAGCCATCGCAAAGCTTCGGGATACGATAGCTTTTCCAACTCCATGATAAAGCTGATGGTGTTGCCGCTGCGGCCGCAGCCAAAACATTTGTACAATTCTTTGGCTGCCGATACGGTGAAGGAAGGCGTCTTCTCGTTATGGAAAGGGCATAACCCAAGGTAGTTGGCGCCCCGGCGCTTGAGTTTTACAAAATCGCCCACGACATCCACTATTTCAGTTCGGGCAATAATTTGTGCAACGGTCTCCTGGCTTATCATAGTTGTCAAATGTAAAAATAGCCGATGATAAGCGATTGCATCCGTTGATTGATAGAAATCTGTTTTGCAGAACCATTGGTTATCTTGCGGGCTGTATGAAAAATCTGGCCAAAACTTTTCTACCGCTATACCTCTGTGTTTTTGCTGCCGCCTGCAGCAGCGAGCAGCACGACCTGCGCTTCCAACCCGGAGGTCCCATCCATAAATCTTTGCGACTTACGATAAACGGGCATGCCAATATTAATATCCCTATTGGCAAAGTAGATGATGATTTCAGCACCGTCATTTCCACTGACATACAGTATGACTCCACCGCTGCCGGAAATACGCTGGCTTTTCAGTATCAGAGTTTTAGTGAGCCAAAATCGGCAGCAGATACAGCTATGACCGGGATACGCTTGAGCGAGGGTGCTGAAAATATGTCACCTATTGTGGCCCTTACCCGTACCCGTTTTACCACTTTTGTAAATGCAGCCGGCAAATCGGGCAAAGTATCGGGTATGGATAGTTTGGCTGCCGCCTTCAACCATATCATTAAAACTGAAATGGACAACCCAAACGCTGTGGGAGGATTACTGATAGATTCTGTGTTGAAAGATGAAATGCTTACTTCGCTCATAGATCTTACCCAAAACGTACTGCCGGGCAAAAACGTAGCGATTGGTGATAGCTGGGTACATGATAATGTGTTTTCTCCGGGCTTTTCGTTGCGCATGAAAAACAAATACACACTCGACCGCATAGTGGGGGACACTGCATTCATAACAGTTGTTTCCGGCATCGATCAGCCATCACCCAACCAAAGTATTCCGCAGGCAGGCATCGCGTGGTTTTTGCCGGAGGCACAAAAGGCCGCCAAAGCTGTTCCTACGTCTATTTGGAGCGTTATGGCAAAAAATGTGCAGCTAGATGTAAAAGGGACAATGGACGGGCAGATTGCGGTGGATAAAAACACCGGTGTATTGTTCAACAGCAAGCTCAATCAAACCCTTGAAGGCAGCATAAAAATGAGCACCTTATCTATTCCGGTCAAGCTCAATATTACCTACAATTATCAGATGCAATAAGAGACGATAACAGGTCTAATATCCGGCCACACTATCGTCGCCACGCTTATCGGCCACTACTTCCCAACCGCCTCTGGGGCTGCGCAAAATAAGTTCAACCCGGCCAATGCTACCTCTTGGGGCAAGCGTGTATCCCATGGCTTTTAGCTGCTCCAATAAGGCCGGCTCAAAGTCATTTTCTACAGCAACCACATCAGGATACCATTGGTGATGAAACTTCGGAAGATTGACGGCATCCATTGCATTACTCTGAAAATCAATGATATGCAATATTGATTGCAACACAGATGTGATAATGGTAGTACCCCCCGGAGTGCCCACCACCATAAAAGGCTTTCCGTCCTTCAGTACAAGGGTTGGCGTCATGCTGCTGAGCATTCTTTTGCCGGCGGCTATGGCATTGGCTTCTCCACCCAGGGCTCCGTACATATTGGGTACGCCAGGCTGTACGCTAAAATCATCCATTTCGTTGTTCAGCAAAAAGCCGGCGCCGCCCACAACTGTGCAGCTACCATATCCACCATTAAGCGTAGTAGTTACCGCAACCACATTACCCTCCGCGTCGGCCACACTCAGGTGGGTAGTTTCCTCACTTTGTTTGGCGGGCACTCCGGCTTTTACCATGGTACTTTTTCCCGCCACACCGGGGGTATATTGTTTGGTGAAACGCTCCCGTGCATAGGCCCTATCCATCAGCCCACGCGTGGGCACCGGATAAAAATCGGCATCGCCCAAATGCTCCGCCCTATCGGCATAGGCAAGTCTTTCGGCCTCAATAATCAGTTGCATGGCAGCGGCGCTGTGCAAGCCAAGGCTATCCAACCGGTAGGGTTCCAGCATGGCCAGCATTTGCGCCAGCAGTACGCCGCCGCTGCTGGGTGGTGGCATACCCACTATTTCATACCCGCGATAAGTGGTTCGCAAGGGTTGGCGCTCTTTAGCCTTATAAGCCCCCATATCGGCTTCGGTTATTATTCCTCCACCGCGTTTCATTTCGTCCGCGACAAGCTTTGCCGTTTTGCCTTTGTAAAAGCCATCGGCACCATGTTGCTGAATCCGCTTCAGGGTTTCGGCAAGGTCTTTTTGCACCAGGGTATCACCAGCCTTCCAGCCGCCATCTTTCAAAAAAACAGGCATTATGGTATTGGCAGCTTTAAAATTTGACGCATAGCCATTTAAACCCCGTGCTTCTGCTTCGGTAATTACAAAACCTTTTTCCGCCAGCAATATGGCAGGTGCTATTAACTGGCGCATGGTTAGTTTGGCATATTTATGCGCGGCAAATAAGCCGGCCACTGTGCCGGGCACGCCACTGGCCAAATGACCCAACTGCGATTTCTTTAAGTTAGCCTTCCCGGTGCCCTCATCAATATACATATCATGATGAGCGGAAGCTGGCGCCATTTCCCGATAATCAATGGTAAGTTCTTTACCATTGGCCAGACGGGCAACCATAAAACCACCACCACCAATATTGCCAGCACCGGGATACACCACAGCCAGCGCCCACTGCATAGCAATGGCTGCGTCTACCGCATTGCCGCCCTGCTTCATTACAGTGCTGCCTACCTCGCTGGCCAGCGGATGCGCCGATGCTGCTGCTACATGCGCATAGTTGGCATGCTTTAGGCCACCGTATTGGTAAGGATTTACCTGCGCCTGCAAACTGCTTTGCAACAGTAGAAAAGCAAATTGTAACAGGATAAGCGTGCGCCGAAAATTTCTATGGGACATAGTATTCAATGTTTGGGTATAAAATTCCAACCGTTCAATTAGCAACAAACTAATGCAATTATGGTGATGCCATAGAAAAATGCTTTGTTTGCGCTCCGGCAACACAAACCGCACCTGTATGAAATTGAAAATGCAATCACTTCCCGCTCCCTTAGCCATTGTCCTCTTATTACTAACAAGCTTTACCAGCCCGGCACAAAACATCCCCAGCCCAAAGGCCTATCTCGGCTACGAAATTGGCGAGAACTTTTCCCGTCACCATCAGGTGATCGGCTATTTTCAGGCTCTGGCGAATGCAGCGACCAGCCAAATAAAATTGCAGCAATACGGCGCCACCAATGAAGGCCGCCCGCTGATGCTTGCCTTTATTTCATCGGCTGAAAATATGGCCCGGCTGGATGATATCCGGCAAAATAACCTGCGTCATGCCGGCATGCTTAGTGGCAATGCTGACATGAACAGCCCCGCTATTGTATGGCTTAGCTACAATGTACATGGCAATGAAACCAGCAGCAGCGAAGCAGCCATGAAAACAGCTCATTTCTTGCTTACGGATAGCCGCGCCGCGGGCTGGTTAAAAAATACCATTGTCGTAATAGACCCCTGCATAAACCCTGATGGCCGCGACCGGTACGTAAACTGGTACAACAGCGTAAAGGGTAAGCAAATGAACCCCGACCCACAAAGCCGCGAACACAGCGAACCATGGCCCGGGGGCAGAAGCAATCATTACAATTTCGACCTGAACCGAGATTGGGCCTGGCAAACACAGGTGGAAACCCAGCAACGTATTAAAGTATATAACCAATGGATGCCGCATATTCATGTGGATTTTCATGAGCAGGGTTATAATGAGCCCTATTATTTTGCACCTGCCGCGGAACCGTTTCATGAAGTGATAACACCCTGGCAGCGCAGCTTTCAGGAATCCATTGGCCGCAACCACGCCAAATATTTCGACCTGCAGGGTTGGCTGTATTTTACCAAAGAACGTTTCGACCTTTTTTACCCAAGCTATGGTGACACCTGGCCTACTTACAACGGCGCTATTGGCATGACCTATGAGCAAGGTGGCCATAGCCGTGCAGGTCTTGGCGTGATAAATGAAGATGGCGACACCCTCACACTTGCCGATCGTGCTGACCATCATTTTACCACCGGCATCAGCACCGTAGAAATATCATCGATGAACGCCGGAAAACTGGTCGAAAATTTCAATACATATTTTGCCGATGCAACGAAAAACGGCGCCGGCACTTACAAGAGTTTTGTGGTAAAGGGCAACAATGCGCAGAGCAAAATGGATAAGCTTATCCAGCTTTTGCAACGCAATGGCATTACTGTGGGGTATGCTAATAATGGCACTGCAAAAGGCTTCAATTATGCTTCGCAAAAAGAAGAAAGCTTTAACCTTGAACGTGGCGATTTGGTCATAAGCACTGTGCAACCAAGAGGCTCGTTGGTGCAGGTATTATTTGAACCCAGCAGCATGCTTAGTGATAGCGCCACTTATGATATAACGGCCTGGAGCCTGCCCTACGCGCATGGCTTGCAAGCCTATGCGGTAAAAGAAAAATTGGCTGTAACGCCGGGAATGGCTGTACCGGCTATAGCCGAAGTAGTAACCGGTAAGCATTATGGTTATGCTGTGGCCTGGCAAAGCATGAAAGAAGCTGCGTTTTTATCCTCTTTGCTGCAAGCCGGCGTAAAAGCACGTTTTACAGAAAAACCATTTGTGCTCAACAATAAAGACTATGCTGCCGGCAGCCTTATCCTGCTCAAAACAAGTAACGCCGGAGTGATAGATTTTGACCTTACGGTGCAGCGAATTGCGCAGCAACATGCAGTACGTATAGTACCCATTAACACAGGCTTTGCCGACAAAGGCGTTGATTTTGGCAGCCCCGATGTAAAATCTATATTACCACCTAAAGTGGCCATGATATCCGGAGATGGTGTTAGCAGTCTTGGTGCCGGAGAAGTATGGCATTATTTTGATACTGAGTTACAATATCCGGTGTCGCTCATCAATCTTAACGATGCCGCCCGTATGCGATGGGATAATTATGATGTGGTTATTCTGCCCGATGGATTCCGTTATCAGCAACTGCTGGCCAAAGATGGCGAACTGGCAGGTTGGGTGCAGCGCGGTGGCAAAGTAATACTTATGGAAAATGCAGTAGCGCAGGCTGCCCGTGCCGATTGGGGCATAAAAACACGCGAAGACGTAGATGCTAAAAAAGACAAAGAAGATGAATACGCTAATTTGAAAAAATATGCCGATCGTGAACGCGATGGCCTAAAGGAGTTTAACCCCGGCAGTATCTTTCGTGTTCATCTCGACAATACACACCCGTTGGCCTTTGGCTACGGCGAAGAATACTACACACTGAAAGGCGATGGCACGGTATACCAATTTATGAAAGACGGCTGGAATGTGGGTGTTATCAAAAAGAATCCGTTGATGGCTGGCTTTGCCGGCAGTGCGCTCAAAAAACAATTACAGGACGGCCTCATTTTTGGTCATATGAATATGGGTCGGGGCAATGTTATTTACCTGGCTGATGATATTCTGTTTCGTGAGTTTTGGGAAAACGGAAAATTACTGATGGCCAATGCCATATTTATGGTAGGCAGGGCAGGCAGCTCTTTGTAAGCAAGTGCTATTGTTTAGATTGACTGAAGATGCTTCGGTATAGCAAACCATAACGCTACCGCATTAGCTATCTTTCCATTTCTTAATAGCAATTTCATGCAAATAGTGCTGTTGGTTATTTATGGTCTTTTGCAGATGCTGTCGGTCAATGATCAGGAAAAAGCAACTGAAGAAAAGCCACCGCATCGGCCCAATATCATTTGGATTGTAAATGAAGACATGTCGCCGGCGCACCTTGGCGTATATGGAGGTACCGGAGGCCACACCCCGCATTTGGATGCTTTGGCAGGGGAAGGCATGTTGTTTACCAACGCTTTTTCTACCGCCGGCGTTTGTGCACCAAGCCGCGCCGCACTTATTACCGGCGCTTATCAAACCTCCATTGGTGCCATGCATATGCGCACCACCAACCTGACCAAAAACACTAAAGGCGAATACGTGCAAGGCCTTGTACCCTACTCTGCCATGCTACCGGCGGGTACCAAAACCTATGCCGAATGCCTGCGCGCCGCGGGCTACTACACCACTAATAATGCTAAAGAAGATTACCAGTTTAGCGGCCCCGTAACCATGTGGGACGAAAGCAGCCGTCAGGCCCATTGGCGAAAGCGAAAGGATAAAAATCAGCCCTTCTTTTCGGTATTCAATTTCAACATCACCCACGAATCGCAGGTATGGGAACGCGCCAAAGAAACCCTGCTTGTACACCCCGATTCGGTAACGGTGCCACCGGTTTATCCGGATGATAGTATTTCCCGGCATACCATCGCCCGGTTTATCACCAATATCATGCGCTTCGACCAGCAGGTGGGCGAACTGATTGCACAACTCAAGGAGGATGGGCTTTACGAAGAAACCATCATTTTTTATTACGCCGACCACGGCGATGGAATGCCGTACTTTAAGCGTGAACTATACGACCGCGGCTTGCGGGTGCCCCTTATTATAAAAGCGCCATTTCTGCCAGCCGGCAGCAAAAGCGATGCCCTGGTTAGCTTTGTAGATTTTGCACCAACCGTTTTATCACTTGCCGGAGTCTCCATTCCGGCAGCCATGCAAGGGCAGGTATTTTTGGGAAAACAAAAAGCAATACCTCGTAAATACATTTATGCCGCAAGAGATAGAATGGATACCGAATATGACAGGGTAAGAGCTGTACGCGACGCCCGGTATAAGTACATCCGCAATTACATGCCGGAAAAGCCGAACTATCAACAGATTAATTATCGATTGCAGAATCCGCTGATGCTGCATTTGCTTAAACTGCATGAGCTGGGCATGCTTAATGCCGTGCAGGAACGTTGGTTTAATACAAGTAAGCCCGAAGAAGAACTCTACGACACCCAAAACGATCCCTGGGAATTTAATAACCTCGCCGGCGACAACACCTATGCCGGCAAACTTGCAGAAATGAGAAATGCCCACCTGCAATGGATAGCCCAATATGGTGATATGGGCCAAATGAACGAATTGGACATGCTGAAAAAATGGTGGGGCGGGCAAGACCATCCGCCAACAACTGCCACCCCGCAAGTATCGCTGCAGCAAGGCAAAGTAACCATAGCCAGCAGCACCGCAGATGCTTCCATTGGCTACCGTAGTTCTACGAGAGATGGTTGGATCGTTTACACAAAACCGTTCGCCGGCCGCAGCGGCGATTC
This sequence comes from Chitinophagaceae bacterium, assembly GCA_024643625.1. Lineage (GTDB taxonomy): Bacteria > Bacteroidota > Bacteroidia > Chitinophagales > Chitinophagaceae > Phnomibacter. Next base: position 1,425 of record JAHEMO010000132.1, on the reverse strand, counting down.
GCTGTACATCAATGCGCACCGCATAGGCATGCTGCCCGCGGAAATAGCCATGGTGCTGCCCTAGCGGGGGCAATCTGTTATTGCTATCACAGCATTGCGCCTGCAGCCCCTAGTATGTGCATCGCAAACGGCTACATTTGCGGCATGCATTATTTGAGTGCCGAGAATTTGAGTAAATCCTATGGCGTTGTTCCTCTTTTCACCAATCTGAGTTTTCATATTTCGCAGGGCGATAAAATAGCCATTGTGGCACGCAATGGTTTCGGCAAAAGCACTTTGCTGCGCATTATAGCGGGCAAAGAAACACCCGATAGCGGCACAGTATGGATACACAAAGATGTACGTACCGTTTTGTTTGAACAGGAACCTCAGTTTGAAGAATCGCTAAGTATAGCCGATAATATATTCAACCACGACCATCCGGTATTAAATGCCGTGCGGCATTACGAAAGCCTTGGCGAACATGCCCCGCAGGAACTGGTAAATGCGGCCATTGCCCAAATGGATGAGATAGGCGGATGGGATGTAGACGCCCGCATCAAACAAATTTGCACCAAGCTGCAAATAAGCGATTTGACGCAACGCGTAGCAAGCCTTAGCGGCGGGCAGCGCAAGCGTGTGGCGTTGGCTAAAACATTACTTGATATAAGCTTTGAACAACAGCACCCCCTATTGCTGATGGATGAGCCCACCAACCATATTGATGTGGAAATGGTGGAATGGCTGGAGCAATACCTCAATCAACAAAAAGTTACCCTGCTCATGGTAACCCACGACCGCTATTTTCTGGATGCCATTTGCACCGAAATATGGGAGATTGATGATTCTGGCCTGTACAATTATCAGGGCGATTACGCCTACTTTCTGGAGCAAAAAGCATTGCGTATTGATAACCAACTGGCTTCCATTGATAAAGCCAAAAATGAGTTTCGCAAAGAATTGGAATGGATGCGGCGCCAACCACAGGCCCGCACTACCAAGGCCAAAAGCCGCATACATGCTTTTGACGATGTAGAATTTCGTGCCAAACAGCGGGTAAGCGACGACCAATTGCAGTTGCAGACCAAAATGAACCGACTTGGCGGCAAAGTGGCCGAACTTAAAAAGCTACATAAAAGCTATGGTCCGCTACAAATACTCAAAGGCTTTGACTATACATTTTCCAAAGGCGAACGCATAGGCATTATCGGTAAAAATGGGGCTGGAAAATCTACCTTTCTCAACATATTGCAGGGTCTTGAACAACCCGATAGCGGTAAAGTAAATATTGGCGACACCGTTGTATTTGGCTATTACACGCAGGAAGGACTTGATTGGGATAAGGACATGCGGGTAATTGAGTATGTAAAGCAATTTGCAGAAACCTTTCCGCTGGATGGCGGTGGCGCTTTGACGGCAGCAAAATTTCTCGAGCTGTTTTTATTT
>JAHEMO010000131.1 GCA_024643625.1 Chitinophagaceae bacterium | reverse complement strand
CCAGTATCATGATGGCGCTAATGGCTAGTGGACTAGGTGGGCAAAAATTTGCTTTTCATGGTTATCTGCCGGTCGATCAGGGCAAGCGTAAGCATGCGTTGCAGCAGGTTTGGCGTGCAGCCTGCGACGAAAAGTCAACGCAATTATTCATGGAAACACCCTACCGGAATGAGGCGTTGTTTAAAGATATTTTGGAAGTATTGCCGGCACAGGCGCGACTATCGATAGCGGTAAATATTACTGCCGCCAATGAGTTTATTAGCATGAAAACCATTGGTGAATGGCGTAAGATTGCTCCGCCAAAACTCCACAAAGAACCATGCATTTTTGCGGTGGCTCAGTAAGGCGAGGGTAGGTTAGGTCTGGGGTCGTCGATGGAAATAATACTGTCTACAATGTATTTGCTCACACCACGCCAGGGCAATGCACCATGATATTCCTTGTATTTTATCTCAACGTTTTTGCCGCCGGCTAGCAACAGTTTTTCTGCAACGCCTTTTTCAATAATACTAAAGTCGAACTCATTACTCTGCACGGAACCCGGTACCATACTTTTATATCCCGTTTGAATCATCCGGCCTTCGTAGGTTTTAAATAAGGTACCTTTTCGCACCACAAAATTTAAGGTACCTGCTTTCACTCCTTCGCCAAAAACGAAGTAGTAGCGCCACCAAAAAAATATAGCAGCAGATATCAGCAGCATAAAAACCAGCCAATTAATGATCTTACGCATAAGTTCAATTTATCCGTAAAAATGCATAAAAAAACAATAGCCGTAATTGGAAACATATGGTTATCTGTGTTGTTAAATGGAATTGCAACCGATTTTATATTCGGGTTTATGCGTTTTCTTCGTACATATCATCAATTGAGTGTTTATGCGGATTGGAATAGTGTTGTATCCAACTTTTGGCGGCAGCGGGGTTTTGGCGACAGAGTTGGGCCTTGCGCTTGCCGATGAAGGCCATCAGGTGCATTTTATTACCTATCGGCAGCCGGTTAGGCTGAGTGGATTTAATGCCAATATCTTCTATCACGAAGTACGGGTGCCCACCTATCCCTTATTTGAATACCCCCCTTATGAGTCGGCGCTCAGCAGCACCATCGTGGATGTGGCTATCAATCAGCGTCTCGATTTGCTGCACGTGCATTATGCAATTCCGCATGCTTCAAGCGCCTATCTGGCCAAACAAATCTTACTAAAGAGTACCGGCATTAATCTTCCTGTAATTACAACCCTGCACGGCACAGACATTACACTGGTGGGGAAAGACAAAACCTATGAGCCGGTGGTAACTTTCAGTATTAATGAGAGCGATGCCATTACCACTGTTTCTAAGAACCTGAAGGAAGAAACGCTTAAGTCGTTTGGCGTAACCAAGGACATAAAAGTGATTTATAATTTTGTGGATGTAAAGCGCTTTGCCAAAAAGCCTATTGACGCATTTAGAAAAGCCGTTGCGCCTGATGGCGAGCGTATTTTGGTGCACGCTTCAAATTTTAGAAAGATTAAGCGCGTACAAGACGTTGTTTATATTTTTAAGAACGTGCTGGATAAAGTGCCCGCCAAACTGATGATGGTGGGCGATGGACCCGAACGGCATGGCGCAGAAGAGCTATGCCGCGAATTGAAAATTTGCGACCACGTTAGATTTGTAGGGAAGCAGGAGCAAATTGAAGAAATACTTGCTATCAGCGATTTGTTTTTATTGACCTCTGATTATGAAAGTTTCGGCTTGAGTGCTTTGGAGGCCATGGCAGCAAGCGTGCCGGTACTGAGCTCCAACGTAGGCGGATTGCCTGAAGTAAATATTCATGGAGTAACGGGCTATTTGGCTGAGCCCGGCGATATTGCTACCATGAGCCAACTTGCAATAGAGATTGTACAGAACGACGAGGTGCTTAATGGCTTCAAACAACGCGCATTTGAACAGGCCAAACAGTACGACATAAAAAATGTATTGCCGGTGTATGAACAATTGTATGCCGAAGTTTTGGGCGAGGTACCCGTGGCTGAATAGCAGGTAAGAGCTACTGTTTCATTTTCATTGTTACATGCGTTCGCAATCTAGCATGTACATCCTGCTGTAACTGTTTGCTTATAAACAGCGACCCCCAAATATCCAGTGACACAAGCTTTGCTACCAGGTATGGGTCTGATGTTTTGCAGAAATGATTAATGGCTTCCACTTTCAAATCCCAGATTTCTTGCAGAAATCCTCCGTGAAAAAATGCAGGATGCACAGTTATAAATTGATGCCCGTACATTGGGAATCCCTGCTTACGCTTATACGCAAGTGCATGAGGTAAAAGTTGCTCGGCCGACTTGCGCACAATAGCTTTATTCAACAGAAAGGGATGCTTCCAATCATTAAAAGTACTGGTACGTTCTATCTTAAACTTCACCGGTAAATTGACACCAAACCTAAGCATATCCTCATCCAGAAAGGGAAACCGCGATTCAATGCTATGCATCATTCCCATACGATCGTTGCGCCATAGCAAAGAAGGCAGGTGCGACCGCAATGCTTCAGGTGTCAGCATTTGAAAACGCAGTTCTTTGGCATCTTTAATAAAAGAAAATTTATCCGCTACAAGTTGCTTTTCCAATTCACCTTCAAAGTTGCGCGATAGTTGCACTACCTGATCGCGGTAGCTGGCATTGCTGAGATTGACATATTTGGCTAATCGTGGAATTTTCTTGTACAGGCCCGTCACAGTTTTCATGGGCCACTTGAGCATATTATCGTAGCGCCGCGTAAGAAAGCCCGGATAGCCCAGGAAAAGTTCGTCACTGCCTTCGCCTGTTATTACAGCTTTGTCTTTGTGCATACGCGCCAGTTGGCTTACACGCTGAAATGGAACAGCATTGGTATGCACAACAATCGGCGACTCGTAATACCATGTAGTTTTCACCCAATCTTCTAAAAACATGTCGGGTGCAAAATCGGCGGCGTACAATTCCATTTGCAAGGCTTGAGCCAAACTTTTTGCATCTTCATATTCGCTGATACCGCCTATTACATTAGCAGTATACAAATTCAATTCTTTTTGCTTTACAGCAACTGCCGTTACCAAACTACTATCTACTCCTCCGGAAACAAAACTACCCATATGCGCATCGGACTGCAGCATGCCCGCCACAGAAGATTGTAGTATCGAATTAAACTCTTCGAGCACTTCTCCGGCTTGCTTTTTGTGCAATGTCTGATAGTAGTTTTCCTCAATCAGGTCGGCAATGTCGAAGTATTGGGTAAGTAGCAGATTGTCATTTTCAACACTATAAGTAGCATAGTAACCGGGCTCCAATTGATGCACATGTTTGAACGCTGTAATTCTTCTTGAAAATTCAAGATTACCAAACGCGGCTTCATACAAATGATGCTCGTTTATGCCAATATCAGGTTGGGCAGCCAGTATGGCTTTTAGTTCGGAAGCAAAAGAAAAAGAATGATTATGATGGTAGAAATAAAGCGGCTTTATGCCGAGCCTGTCTCTTGCAATCGTTACCGTTTTTTCCAGCGTATCGTACCATGCAAAAGCATACATGCCCTTTAGCGTAGCCAAAGTGCGCTGCATGCCCCAATACTTCAAACAGTAAAACAAAACTTCCGTATCGGTACCCGATTTGTATGGAATGGCATATGCGGCAAGATCTGCCTTTAGGGCCAGGTAGTTGTAAATTTCACCATTGTAAATCAATACAAAACGATCGTCGGTAAAGGGCTGATTGCCTGCATCTGATAAATCGAGAAGTGACAATCGGTTGTGCGCAAGCGCCAGATTTTCATGCGCATAAAAAGAGCTATTATCCGGCCCACGGTGTTGCATGCTATGGTTCATCGCCCGTATTAACGAACGGTGCTGCTCATGAGAAGAAACGATGCCGGCAATGCCACACATAGAAGAGGTGGTAATGAATTAAATAAAACTACAAATAGCCAAAGCAATAAGTAGTTGTTGAAACGGGAACAGATTTAGCGATTGCCCGCAGATTAAACTTATTTGTATTTACAGCAAATACTACGACGCATACATCGCAGCGAAATGCTTGTGGAAGTACGGAATGGTTTCAATGCCCTTGTAGTAGTTTGCCAGGTTATATTTTTCATTGGGACTATGAAGGTTATCGCTATCCAGTCCAAAGCCAAGGAAAACCACTTTTACCCCTAAATGCTTTTCAAATAAGGATGTAATGGGAATACTTCCGCCACCGCGCACCGGTATGGCTTCTTTGCCAAAGGTGTCTTTGATGGCTGCTGCTGCAGCCCGGTAGGGGATGCTGTCCACCGGTGTTACGTAGGGCTCGCCGCCATGGTGGGGTTTGGCATCTACCGTAACCCCCGCAGGAGCTATGGCTTTTAAATGGTTGATGAGCTTTTGCTCGATAACATGGCTGTCCTGATTGGGTACAAGCCTGCAACTTATTTTGGCAAATGCCTTAGCTGGCAAAACGGTTTTGGCACCTTCGCCGGTATACCCACCCCATATGCCGTTTACTTCAAGCGTTGGGCGGATGCCGGTACGCTCGTTGGTGGTATATCCTTTTTCGCCCCACTCCGTGCTAATGCCGAGATCTTCATTAAAGTCTGCCTGATTAAACGGCGCTTCGGCCATGCTTGCACGCTCGGCATCGCTTACTTCGGCCACATCATCATAAAATCCCGGAATGGTTATATGATTGTTTTCATCGTGCATGCTGCTAATCATTTTGCACAGCATGGTAATGGGATTGGCTACCGCTCCGCCATATACTCCGCTGTGGAGGTCGCGGTTAGGGCCGGTAATTTCAACTTCAATGTACGTGAGGCCCCGAACACCCACATCTATGCTGGGTGTGTCCAAACTTATCATGGCGGTATCGCTAATTAAGATCACATCGCATTGCAACATGCCTTTGTTTGCGGCCACAAACTTGCCCAGATTTGGACTGCCAATTTCTTCTTCGCCTTCTATCAAAAATTTGATATTGGTGGGCAATTCCTTGCAGGCCTGCATGCCTTCAAGCGCCTTTATATGCATGTAAAACTGCCCCTTGTCATCACACGCGCCACGCGCATAAATTTTACCGTCCTTTATTACGGGTTCAAAGGGTCCGCTGTGCCAAAGCTCCAATGGATCGGGCGGCTGCACATCGTAATGTCCGTACACCAAAACAGTGGGTTTGCTTGCATCCACTATTTTTTCGCCATACACTATGGGATGCCCTTCAGTTGGGTAAATGGTAACCTTATCTGCCCCGGCGGACAGCAGTTTTGCTTTCACTGCTTCTGCACAGTTAGCCATATCAGCTTTGTGCTCGCTGCGGGCGCTTACACTCGGGATGCGTAACAGATCTAACAGTTCTTCCAGAAATCTCTCCTTATTCTCGTTCAGATACGCGGTTGTTTGCATAGGCATTTATTCAGAGCTTCAAATGTATAGGTTTCAATCTTTGGGGAGGTAGCAGTGTTGGGTTGGCGTATAGTTTGTCACTAATGTCTCAATCACTGCTTCCTAATGAGCAATAATCCATCCCTTACGGTTAACATTACTGACTCGGCACCGGCCATATGGCGTACATGCTCATTAAAGGCCGCAATGGCTTTGGCATTTTTTCCTTTTATCTCCGGTTTCAGCACCTCTCCATGAAAGAGTACATTGTCGGCAATAATCAATCCACCGGGATTCAATTGGGGAAATACCAAATCGAAATATTGTTTGTATCCGGTTTTATCGGCATCAATAAAAACAAGATCCCAGGTTTCGGTGAGTTGCGGTATCAGGTCGGGCGCATTGCCGGTGAGCGAAATAATTTGCGCCGCTTTTGCCGACCGGGCAAAAAAGCTGCGGGCAGTGGCTGCATCTTCATGCCGCAATTCAAGCGTATATAATTTGCCGTTGGCAGCCAGGCCATCGGCCAGACACAGCGCACTAAAGCCAGTGAAAGTGCCAATTTCTAAAATTCTGGAAGGCCGTAGCAGGCTACTGATAAACCGCAACAACTGACCCTGCAGATGGCCACTCACCATATGCTTTTCCGGATGGTGGTCTAATGTGTATTGCAGCAGTTCGGCTAATAATGGCGGCAACGGACTTGTATGTTGCTCGGCATAGGTGTTGGCATCAGGGTTACCAGCGTATTGGGTGTAGTAGTCCATTGTCGAATTTTTGTTGCAAAAAAAAGGCTGCTGATATAAATCAGCAACCCAATTAAGTGGCAGGCAATCGTGTTATTGTATCACTTCACCACTGATGGTAAGGATAACGGGGTTGTCATCGTTTACCAGTTTAACGGTAATTTTTTTACTGAAGCTGCCCAGGGTCTTGGCATCATAGGTCACACTAATTTTCCCTCCTTTGCCTGCCTGAATAGGTTGCATAGGGTAGGTGGGTTTAGTGCATCCGCACTCAGCCGTTGCATCTTCAATGATAAGGCGGCTGCCTGACGTGTTTGTAAAATTGAACTCGTATGTTACCGGTTCGTTGTGTTTTATCTTACCAAAAACATGACTGGTAGCGGTAAACTTCATTTTACTGTTATCGGCAATAAATGCTACCGATATCAGGGCGAGGATTACAACCGTCAAGCTCATTTTTACACGCATACACTTCAGTATTTACGATACTTAAGATTTGATTTTGGCAACCATACCATTCGTTGGCGCCGGTGTTTGCGGTGCCGGCTGCACAGTTCCTTTGATAAAGATTACCTTCTGCTGACCATCATTATAAGTAATAGTAATGGGCTTGTTGAAGGCACCGGCTGCAGCAGCGTTAAAACCAACTTTAATGATTACTTTTTCATCGGCGGCATAGGTTCCGGCTTTGAATTCGGGGGTTGTGCAACCACAGCCGGCTTGCACCATTTCAAGCTTTAGTGCATCGCCAATACCTTTTACTTCAAACTGCGTGTACACGGGTGTTCCCTGTGGAATAGTACCAAAGTCGTGAGCGGATTCATTAATCCAGATTTTCTCCTGATTTTGGGTTTGCGCGAAGCCTACGAAGGCTGCAAGCATAAATAATGCGGATAAAACTAATTTCATGACTTAGAAGTTTTTAGAGAGGGCAAGTTAAAGATATTGTGGAAGTACAGAAGCCATGGCCTGTTAATTTTATTAACGTCGTCACTTGTGAAATCCTTGCAAAAGCGGTCAACCTTTACATTTGACCGATGAATGAACCGTTTGCTGTCGATTCTTCCCTGGAGCAACTATCGTTTGAGCACTTCAGACTAGAAGTGCTTCGCGATTTTGAAATTGCCTGCACCAGCCGGCAAATGAGCCTCATAGGCAGAAGGGAAGTGCTTACAGGCAAAGCCAAGTTTGGCATTTTTGGCGATGGCAAAGAAGTGCCGCAGGTAGCGCTTGCTAAATTTTTTAAGCCCGGCGACTGGCGCAGCGGCTATTATCGCGATCAGACCTGGATGCTGGCCGTGGATATTGCTAAGCCACAACAGTTTTTTGCGCAGCTATATGCCGACCCGGATATTGCCAACGATCCCTGGAGCGCCGGGCGCCAAATGAACGCCCATTTTAATACCAGCAATACCGACGAAAGCGGAAATTGGCTTCCGCTGGCAAACCAATACAATGTGGCTGCAGATATGGCCCCCACTGCAGCACAAATTCCCCGGTCCCTGGGTTTGGCAGCGGCCAGCAAACATTTTAGAGAAGTTCGGCAGTTGCAGCAAATGGAGCACCTGAGCACCGGCGGCAACGAAATATGCTTTTGCACCATTGGCGATGCCAGCACCAGCGAAGGACATTTTTGGGAAACGATGAATGCCGCAGCCGTGCTGCAAGTGCCTTTGGCTGTTTTTGTTTGGGACGATGGCTATGGCATATCGGTGCCTAAGGAAATGCAAACGGCAAAGGGAAGCATTAGCGAAGCACTGGCCGGCCTGGAGAAAGGCAAGCATGATATGAACGGCATAAGAATTTACAAAGCAAAAGCCTGGGACTATGCCGGTATGTGCGAAGTATTCGAGTCGGGGCTGGAGCAAATGCGGCAGGATCATGTACCTGCCTTATTTCACATAGAGGAGGTAACTCAACCACAGGGACATTCAACAAGCGGTAGCCATGAAAGATATAAGTCGGAAGAACGACTGAACTGGGAAAAGGAGTGGGACTGCATAGCAAAAATGCGGGAGTGGATTATAGCCAACGAACTGGCGGCAGAAGAAGAATTGCATGACATTGAAGTTGCCGCCAAGCAAAAGGTTATGAATGCCCGGAATACGGCATGGAAAGCGTATAGCGAGCCCATAGTGAAACACGCAAAGCAGGCTATTGCATTGCTCCAAAATATTAAGGCGGATAATGAAGAGGTGGGCGCACCGCTAATTCAGGCTGCTATGCATGAGTTAAAAAGCAACCGTGAGCCGCTGCGTCGCGATATCATGAAGGCAATCAGCATTGGTATTTGCTTTGCGCAACAGGGAACAGAATCATTGCAATCGCTGAAAGCATTGCAAGTCTCGCTCAAAAATGTGCATGCTTCAATGTACAACACGCATTTGTACAATGAAGGCGTAAAGCAGGTTTCCAATATCCATCCGGAGCCGGCGGTGTATGAAGATGAACCGCAAGTAATAAACGGTTATGAAGTGCTAAACCGATACTTCGATGAGCTTTTTAGAACCAATCCTTATGTGCTTGCCTTTGGGGAAGATGTAGGCAGTATCGGTGATGTCAATCAAGGCTTTGCCGGATTGCAGGAGAAGCATGGTGTTGAAAGAATTTTTGATACCGGCATAAGGGAAACCACCATTGTTGGGCACGCCATAGGGCTTGCGTTGCGTGGGCTAAGGCCTATCGCAGAGATTCAATATCTCGACTATATGTTGTATGGCCTGCAACAACTAAGCGATGAAGTATCTACTATGGCATACCGCACCGTTGGGGCGCTAAAATGTCCGGTTATTATCAGAACACGCGGACATCGCCTCGAGGGCATTTGGCATAGCGGCAGTCCCATGCAACTGTTACTTGGTTCGCTACGCGGCATGCATTTGTGCGTGCCACGCAATATGACCAAGGCAGCGGGTATGTATAATACACTACTCGAAAGTAA
>JAHEMO010000130.1 GCA_024643625.1 Chitinophagaceae bacterium | reverse complement strand
ATATTATTTCGCTGCGCAAGTCAGAAGTAAATAAGATGCTGGGTAAGATGGATGAAATGAGCGAAGGCGGCATGAGCATGAGCGAGCCTTTCATCGTTGGCGAAACCATCAAGATTATCGATGGTGCATTTAACGACTTCAATGGCGTAATTGAAGAAGTAAACGACGAGAAGAAGAAATTGAAAGTGATTGTAAAAATATTTGGTCGTTCAACCCCTGTAGAATTGAATTACATGCAGGTGGAAAAACTGAGCTAAGTATTTGAGGTAAGAAAATAAAAAGACCCGCGACCATTTAATGGCGCGGGTTTTTTCGTGTTTGTACACATTATTGGATAAGCACTAATTAAACTTTATAAACTGAAATGTTGTTCGCTGTCCATCGGCACCTGTTAGCGCAACTACATAGCTGCCCGGGGTAAGCGTATGTGTATCCATAATCATCCAACTTCCGGTACCCAATGGTAGCCTGCTTTTTTGCATCACCTTACCGTTGATGGCCACCAATTGCATTTCGTACACAGTAGCAGGTGGTAGCTTTAGGTATAGCGCATTGCGTTGCTGGTCAAACCTGGCCTCGGCTTTGTTTGCTACAGCATTACTATTTTTTTGCAGGAATACAATAGGGCTTTTTTCGGCATTTCCGTTGGCATACATGGCTTTTACCCGGTACCACAATGGGTTATTGCCCAAATAGTTGTCTGTAAATTGATAACTGCTTTGCGCGGAAGTTGTAGTGGCAAAAAGTTGGCCGGCTTCAACAAAATTAATGCCACCATCTGTGCTCCTTTCCACGATAAAGCGGCTCAACCTGTCAGTTGTAGCAATTTGCCATTGCAATTGTGGCAGTTGCTTTTCCCAACTTCCCGAAAGCATCAGCCAACTCACTGGTAGTGTGCCATCGAAATTGAGCTGGTTAGCCAAAATTTCACCATTTGAACTTGTGCGACTGTCCTCCCATACTATCGTTACTTTTTCATTGACAACTTCAAAAATTGAAGGACTTCTTTGATTGCCAACTCCAATATTTACGGCAGCGCCTTCTTCGGTAGCAACATCCGGCCATAGTTTGATACCTGTGCCTGTAAAATTTTGGGCATAAATCTGATAGTCGGAGGTAGAAATTCTTGCATCTTCCCACACCACAATGGCGCCACCGGTTCCGTTAGATACCATATTAAAGCCCTGCGTTACACTACCCGGTTGGTTGCGTATGGCAGTAACAATACTTATACCATTAGCCACGTAGGAAATAGTCCCGTTGCCCAGCACTTTTTGCGCATAAATATCGCGGTTGGTAAGCCCTTGCCTGCCGTCGCCCCAGCTAACTATTGCATTGCCAATGCCATCAGCGCAAATGCGCGGGTTGGTTTGGTTAAGTGCCGCATCCGTTATTTGCAATCCGTCGGCAGGCCATGCGCCAGTTGCCAAACTTCCGTTGGCCAGTAAGTGAGCCAGGAAAATATTGGAATCGTTCGCACTAATGCGTTGATCGCCCCAAACAAAGTAAGCCCCGGATCCGCCATCGGGTGCCAATTGCGGGGCAAGTTGATTACCTGTTGCCGTACAAATAGCTTTGCCTCCTGCATCCCAACCTGCCACAATATCGCCGGCCGCATTAATTTGGCTGCCATATATATCCCTGTTGGAAGTGCCTAAGCGGTAATCTTCCCATACAATAAAGGTGGCGGAACCATTCTTTGCCACCTGAAAATTGGATTGATCGCCAGCGGCTTCGGTTAAAATTCTTTCACTGCTACCCACAGCCGCCCCCGTGGCATTGGCCCGTATGGAAAAGTAGATATCCTGTCCGGTAACGCCATCATTACGATCGTCGCGCCAAATCATCAGAAAATTATCGGCATCGAAAGGCACCACCCGCGGAATGGTTTGGTTGCCTGCAGCTGTAATTAGTTTGGTGCCTTCGGCACCCCATAATGGCGTTCCGGCAGCATTTATTCTTTGCGCGTAAATGTCAGTATTGCCCGATCCGGCTCTCTCATCCTCCCATACAATTACCACACCGCCCGCACCGTCGGTGGTCATGCTGTGGTTGCGCTGCCGGGCTGTTTGAATACAAGCAGGTACTCCCGCAGCAGCATAGGCAATTGTGCCATCTGCATTTAGTTTTTGAAAGTAAATATCCACGCTATTGTTGGCAGCATCGCGTTCATCTTCCCATGCAAGGTATTGATTGCCAAGTGGGTCGCGATAAGTAACGATGCTGGTTTTTGCTGTAGTATTATTTGTTATGCAAACCGGCGTTCCCTCGGTAGCATTACCCGTCCATTGTGCCTGCGCAAGGCCTGGCAGCAAGGCACAAATGGCTATTTGGAGTGTTAGTTTCATACTTAAAAATCGAAAAAACAAAAGGGAAATGAACCGGCATTTCCCTTTTGCGATGAAGAGATGATCAATTATTGAATCAGTAGTTTTTCTGATTTTACACTTTTGCCTTCGGCATTTCGGAGGGTAAGCTGGTAAATGCCAACAGCATTGATAGGCAATGGCATATTCATTACCCGCAACGATTCGTTTACTTCAATGGTAGTTGCAGTGGTAACTCGGCCCATACCATCGCTCAGTATTACCTGATATCGGCCGGCCGGCAAATTCGATAGCCGTAGTTGCACAGTGCCTCTTGCAGGGTTGGGATACACGGCCATCCCGGTGTTTACTTCATTGTTAAATACCACTTTCACTGTATTGCTGTACCGATAACTGCCATCGTTATCCAAAGCCTTTATGCGGTAAAATGAAACGTTGCCTGCCGGACTAACATCGACCAAACTATAGCTGTTGTTCTCGTTGTTTTGGGCGGCTACGCTGCCAATGGGTGTATACTTTATAGCATCAACGCTTTTTTCCACGATATGCTGCTTTACGCCAACTTCATGGGTGGTGCGCCATAGCAATTCCACGTCTTTTTCTTTTACCACTGCATCAAGCGACAATTGATTGAGCGGTAAAACGCCGCCAATTTCCAATCGTGAAGCATAAATTTCTGCCGTAGTGCCCGAACGGTTATCGGGCCAGGCCACAATCAACGAATTGGACAGGCCGGGTGCTACTACAGGATTATTCTGGTTGCTTTCTGTGCGAATGGCCACCGGTACACCGCCCGGTGCCCACATAGCCGTACCGTTGGGCATAATGCGTTGGGCGTAAATATCTTCATTGCTACTCGTTCCTCCATTTCTGCGATCGTCCCATACAAAGGTCAGGTTGCCTAATTCGTCGGGCATCAGGGCTACGCTGCGCGAACTGGTAGCCGGTTGGTTTTGCGTAAGGGTGCAAATACCAAGGGGCGAACCTCCATTCCAAAGGGCTGCGCCGGCTGCGTTGTACAATTGGCCGTACACGTCAACATTAGATGTTCCGTTTTGCGCATCCGTCCAACCAATACCATAAAAAGGCACTGAGTTAATGAGTACGTTTACCAGTGTAGGATTGCTCTGGTTGCCAGTGGCGCCGGTTACCAAAATGCCATTGGTTCCCGAACCCCAATCACGGATACCCAATGTATTTACATGCTCAATAAAAATATCCTGATTGGTGGCGCCGTTGCGCGTATCGCCCCAGGCTACAACAGCGCCTCCAAGCAAATCGCTGGCAATTACCGGTGACAATGCATTGGAGCCGCTTAATCCCTCGGGCCGCAGCACAGCATCATCTACCCATTGCTTTATACCGGCGGCATTCCAGCGTTGTACCCTTACACCGCTTTGTGCATTGCTGGTTCGGCCGTCGGTCCAGGTTACCAGCATGCCGCCCACTAAATCCGGCGCTATTTGCTGATTACTTTGTGTATTGGCGGCAGTAACTACAGTAATATCAGCGACCAGAGTTTTGGCGCCATTAGCCAATGCAAGATAATTGGCGAATATATCCAGCCCGTCCACGCTGCCGCGCCAGGCCACGGCTACTGCCAATGACGATACCGGAACAACGGAGGGTGTCGTTTCGCTATACGCCTGGGTAGACACAGCCACACCATTGTTAGTCCAGAGAATATCGCCATCACTGTTTACCCGTTGCGCATAAATGTCATTGCTATTGTTGGCGGTATTGCGCGGATCCTGCCATACCAGCACGACACCATTTTGGCCATCCGGTGTCATAGTCAGATTCGATTGGCTGCCTTCGGCCGAACATACCGCTGTCCCTCCGGGGGTGAAGCCGCCGGCAAGCGTGCCGTCTGCCTGTATCCGCATAATATAAATATCGTTGCCTGTGCTACCACTATTGCGGCTATCTATCCAGGCAACAAAAGCACCACCGGTGCCGTCTGGTGACGACACTACTCCACTTACACTTGCGTCGCTTGCTCGCTGGGCTGCAGTGGCAACCGGATTGTTTACCGTATTATCCGGATTCCATTGGGCAAAAGCTGATTGTGCAACCAACAGGGCTGCAAAAGGAATGAGTCGAGTTCTATTCATAAACTGTGTTTTGGTGATGGAATAGTTTGAAAGCGCTTAAAGATAATTACAAGGTGCCTTTGGAATTATTAAGGAATATTAGGAATGACTGATTTTTTACAAACTTGTAATATCCAATACAGTAACCTGCTTTGGCCTTCAATTCCTTTATTTTACAATGTCTTTTCTATCTGCTTATGAATCACCAATTCCGTTGGGTATTAGTATGTACACTATTACTACAACTAGTTGTTTCCGGCAAAATATTGGCCCAGATAAAGGGTAAAGTTACCGATGCTGAATCGGGATTGCCGTTAGCTGGCGTTACGGTATTGCTGGTAAACTCCAATACCAGCGCTGTGTCCGCAGAAAACGGCAGCTACAGTATTAATGTACCACCTAGCGCACTTACGGGTGGCACCCTTCGCTATTCCTATATTGGCTATGCTTCTAATTCCGTAAAGATTAATGGCCGATCGACCATTGATATGGCACTTTTTGCCAACAAGGAGGAATTGGAAACAGTAGTGGTAAGTGGCTACGGCAAAGTAACCCGTCGCGAAGAAGTTGTGGGCAGCATAGCTACGGTTAGCGCCGAGCAATTGCAAACAGACAGGGCTATTGAAAGCTTTGATAAAATGCTGGAAGGCCTTGCGGCCGGTGTTCAGGTAGAAACCAATACAGAATTGGGCCGGTCAGTGAAAATTAATATCCGCGGGCAAAATTCACTCACCAACCTTACAGGAACATCGGTGCTCAGTGGTGCATTTGCCAGTACACAACCGCTCTATGTAATTGATGGCGTGCCTATAACGGAACAGCGCCCCGGCGATGAACCCTTCCAGTTTGGCAACGAACAATACCAGAATCCATTAGCCGGCATAAACCCCGATGATATTGAATCCATAAGCATATTAAAAGATGCAGCTGCGGCTGCGGTTTATGGCAGTAATGCCAGCAACGGTGTAATTATTATTACCACTAAAAAAGGGAAGGCAGGTAAAACGCGTTTTACTTTTTCGGTAAACACCGGCATTAGCAATCCCATTAACCGTATACGCTGGCTTAGCGGCCCTGAATATCATACCCTGTTGAAAGAGTTGTATCTGAATGAAGGTCGTTCGCCCGTTGATGCTGAGGCCCTTGCAGGCTCTGCCGAAATGGATACGGATTGGTTTGGATTAACTAATCGCACCGGCTATTTCCAGAATTACGATGTAGAACTTAGTGGTGGCAGTGCAAATAGTACATACCGTATTGCAGCCTCGTTTTTAGATCAGCAGTCTATTCAATTGGGCAACGATTTTAAGAAGGCCTACTTCCGGTTACGACTGGATAATAAATTAGGAAAGCATACAAACCTTACCGTTAGCCTTGCGCCCAGCATTACCCGTATGAATGCGCTAACCGTTTATAGCGAGCTAACACCCATAGTACCTAATATTCCGGCCTATAATGCAGATAGCACCTACTACACTATTGCCGGTGTGCCCAACCCCTTGGCGGTGTTAAATCAAAATATAAACTATGCTGAAGGCGGTACACTCAATGGCAATGTGCGACTCGATCATCAGCTATTGCCAAACCTGCGACTGAGTGGAAACCTTGGTACAGATTTGCTTATCAATAAGCAAAATCTTTTTCTTTCATCGCTTAATGCTACGGGCTCAAATTTTGGTGGTCGTGCACAAATTTTTGACCGTACAAATTTTTCCTGGATTGCCTTTACACAACTGAACTGGTCGCCCAAAATTGGCGATGATCATGCTTTTGATTTGCTCGGCGGAGTGGAGGCACAAAGTCAGCAAACAAAATTGCTGAGGGGTAGTGGTTCGGGCTTTACCTATTACAGGCTAAATGAATTGAGCAATGCCAGTCAGCAATCGGCAAGCAGCAGCCGCCAAAAAAATAATGCATGGTCGGGCTATATGCAAACCGCCTATAAATTCAAAGGAAAATATTTTGCCAACATCAGCGGCCGTGTTGATGCAGCCTCAGTGTTGGGTACCGATGTGCGCAGTACACTGAATGCTGCCATTGGTGTAGGATGGCTGGTGCATAAGGAAGCGTTTTTAGCCAATAGCAAGGCCGTTGATATTTTGCAAATGCGCGCCAGCTATGGCACCACAGGTAATAGCCGCATAGGCAGTTACGAGGCACGTGGTTTATATAATATTGGAAGCAACGGATATAATCGTCAATCATCAAGCGATCCGGTAAGTTTACCCAATGCAAACCTGGGATGGGAAAAGGCATACAAAACAAATCTTGGTTTTACCCTGGGCTTATGGAAAATGGTAAACCTCACATTTGATTGGTACAATAGCATTACCGACGATGCTATATCGTCTATTGAAGTGCCATACGAAACCGGCTTTACAACAGTGCTGGCCAACACAGCAAAAATGCGCAACCGCGGTTGGGATGCAAGCCTCAACATAAAGTTGATGGACAGTAAACTAAAATGGAGCATGACCCTAAATGCCGGCTTCAATAAAAACGAAGTGCTTGAAGTAAAAAATGGCGGCGAAAGATTAGGAACAAGTGACAATGCATCCGCATTAAAAGCAGGAGCAAGTACTACCGCAATTTATGGCTTCAGGTGGTTGGGTGTAGACCCGCAAACAGGCGTTGAAATATTTGCGGATAAAGATGGCAAAACGATTCGTGCTGACCAACCGGGCGATAATCCTTTTGTGTTTGCCAATGCTTATCAGATTGGAGATAGATTGCCATTGCTTCAGGGTGGAATTACCCAATCGCTTGCATACGCCGGATTTACGTTTAGTCTGTTGTTTACCTATAATGCCGGTGGCGAAGTTTTGGTTAACTATCGCAATGAATGGAATGGCAATAACCTGGACAACCGTAACCAAAGCGTAAATCTGCTGGATCGTTGGCAGGCTCCCGGCGACATAGCCAGCCTTCCTAAACTTAGCCGGCAGGCATTAAGCGGCATTCGTTTTGTACCCACCAGCAGTAGAAATTTATACAGTGGTACCTATATCAAACTTAACAACGTATCCCTAGGCTACAAGCTGCCTGATGATTGGTCGGGAGTAATTAAAGCAACAGCTGTATCTGCTTTTATAAACATGAGTAATATTTGGTACTGGTATCAGGATGATGCGCCTGATGGCAGAAATGGCATTCGCCAATACCGGTTTAGTTTTCCGGAAGCACAAAGTATTACGGGCGGGGTAAAAATTAATTGGTAACCACATGACAAGCATATCAATTCCATATTTATACAGCAGAAAATATTGGTACGCTGCTTTGATACTTGCAGTGCTGAGTACGTCAATGGGGTGCCGTAAGTTTCTGGAAACTGAATCGGGTAACCGCATTTCTATCGATCAGATTTTTGAAGACTTTGAAGGGGCCCGCACTACACTTGTAGGTTGCTACGACAATCTGAAAGAATCAACCTACTGGCAGCGCACATTTACCTTGTATCCTGAGGTCACTGGTGGTAATATTCGTTTTTCCAGAAGTAATGATCCCTTTTTACTGATTAGCTACAATTTCAACAATACTACCCTGGCTTCGCAAAATGATATGACCTCATTTTATCAAATTGCCTACAATACTATTTACCGCGCTAATAATGTAATAGCTTTTGCCGACAAAGCAGCGGATGCCAGTATTGCCCAACGCAACCGCATGCGTGCAGATGCATACACTTTTCGCGCACTGGCACATTTTGATTTGGTACGCGTATTTGCACAGCCCTATAATTTTTCATCGGGGGCTACACATGCGGGTATAGCCTTGCGATTGACAAACACAGCAGGCGATGAACCAATACCCGCACCCAATACTGTTGCCGAAGTGTATAATCAGATAGTGCAGGATTTGGATAGTGCAAGATTATTGTTTGCCAACAGCGTAGATATTTATGCCGGAGGTGCTGCACAGTCATGGTTAAGCGCCGATGCCGCTGCGGCTTTTCTTTGTCGCGTGGAGTTATATCGTGGTAATCACGCACGGGCCGAAGCGCTGGCTACTGCATTAATTGCTTCAAACCGATATGCATTAATTCCTAATGCTGCTTATGCACAAAGCTGGCGCAGAGGCAGCTCAATAAATATGGACAGGGAAGCCATATTTTATTTGTTTGCCCGAACCGATATTAACCAGGCTTCGTATGGTGATAATTTCAATCCGGGTAATACTGTTTTTGGCTACATGGCCGGCAGTAAAGATCTCTTTCAGCTATTTGCCGCTAATGATGTGCGCGATACCAGTAACCTTTTTACGAAAAGAATACAAAGCGGCACCACGTATTTTTATACCAATAAATATCAGGGTCAAAACGATAGTGCTAATAACCAGAAGCTTATCCGCATGAGTGAGATATACCTAAACCGCGCCGAAGCCCGAGCGAAGCAAAATAATCTTAGTGGTGCACTGTCCGATGTAAATACTATACGAGCAAGAGCAAATCCGCAGGCTGCACCGTGGGTCATAAATAACAGCAGTGTGCTGGTAGATAGTATTCTTAATGAGCGCCGCAGGGAACTTTGTTTTGAAGGGCATTTGTTTTTTGACCTTATGAGGAATGGTAAAAGTATTGTGCGTACCGACTGTATAGGTAGCAATTGTAATGTCGCCTATCCATCGCCGTTATTTGCCTGCCCAAGGCCTACTGATCGTTGAATTGCATAACT
>JAHEMO010000129.1:6773-9125 GCA_024643625.1 Chitinophagaceae bacterium | reverse complement strand
TAGCCTTATTGGTGCTTAGCGCAAGCCCATATTGCAGTTTGCCCCAGCCCCAGTTATAATCAGTTTCCCATTCCAAACCAGCCCGATAGCTGCGTGGCAAATTGGTGCGGGTATAAGCACCCACATCATTTATTTTTCCGGTAAGCACCAGTTGGTCGCGGTAGTACATGTAGTAAGCAGTAAGGCTTGTATTCAGGCCTTTTATCAACTGTTTGCGGCTTATATTTAATTCCACATCCTGCAGTTGTTCGCGGCGGGGTTGTTCGCCCAATCCTGCTTCAAAATCATCGCGGTTGGGCTCCTTATTCGCCATAGCAAAGCTGGCATAGCCTTGCCAGTTGTTCTGCTCAAAATATATCCCTGCTTTGGGGTTTACAAAATGCCATGTATTAGTTATATCTATCGCCGGATTATTGCGAAACCCTTCAATGGCATAGTGTACATAACGGTATTGTACATCGGCAAAGCCACGCCACCACTTACCGAGCTTGTGTTGGTATTTGCCATACACATTTATATCAGACTTGCGAGCATCAAAATCGTACCATTTGCCATAATAATCCGGCTGTGCCGTTGTGGTAATCACTTCACCAAAATGCTGCCCGGGATAATGGCTCCATCCACCGCCAAGTGTTAGCTCTCCCCTACCGGTATTGTTAAGCATTGAAAATGTTTGGCCAAACAGTTTGTTTTTCAACCAAAGCCTTCTCACCAAATCGGTTTCGTCTACTGCACCAGCCCCGCTATTGGCCGGAGGCAAACCATAATCGCTTAATGCCGCCTGCGCTTTGTATTGCTCGTAATAACCACGGCCTGTAGTAAGGTAAAGCGCAGTACTTAGCTGCCATTGCTTTGGCAGTGTAGCATTGTACAAAAGTTGGTAATGATTTTGCCAATAGTTATCAGTTTCATTGTCATAAGGATCACCGGGCTTTTCGGTGCCGGCATAGTTTACGGTGCGGTTACTTTTTACATCATCGCCCGATATGCCATACCATGCCTGATAGGTTTTTTCTTTGCCCAAAATGGCATTGAACTTGAGCGAAGACTTATCGCCCCACCATGCCGCGCTAACAAATGCGCTTTGCAAATTGGTACTTGCCCTGTCTACATAGCCATCGCTTGTAATACTGCTTAGTCTGGCGTCGAGGGTAAATCGTTTGCCTATTAAGCCACTGCCTGCTTTAATTGTATTTTTCCAGGTATTAAAGGATCCAAAACTGTTGTTCAATTCAACGTAGGCATCCGGATTATATTCATGGGTACTAAAGTTCATGGTGGCGCCAAATGCACCGGCACCATTGCTGCTGGTACCTACTCCGCGCTGCACTTGAATGCTGCTCACAGAGCTTAGCAAATCAGGCAGATTTACAAAAAAAAGACCTTGACTTTCCGCATCGTTGTATGGAATACCGTTAATGGTCATGTTAATGCGGGTGGCATCCGTACCACGGATACGAATACCGGTATAGCCAATTCCATTACCTGCATCACTGTTTACCACCACATTGGCAGTTTGATTAAGCAGAAAAGGAATATCCTGCCCGAGATTATTTTTTACAATTTGCGCTTTTGAAATATTGACAGCGGTAAAGGGAGCAGTAGACGAAGCCCGGGTAGCACGCACTTCCACAGGCTGTAGCGTTTGCGACAAGGGTTGCAACCTGATGGCAATATTTCCTTGGCCTTCTATACTTACAACAGTATCGCAATCAAAGAATCCGGTATAACTAATTGTGAGCTTAACAAGCCCTGCATAGGCTTTGGAAAAAATGGCCATACCGTTATCGTTGGCGATGAGATAGCCTATTTTATCAGCCTGCGTTGTACGAATAACGGCCCCCGGCAGCGGTGCCTGCGGTTCGCCGCCGGTAACCACCACAGTGGATTGGGCAAAGCCCGGCAAAGCAACAAGTGATAAAGCAAAAAAGATAGATTGACGGCAAATCCAGTTCATAACTGTACAGTTTAGATTTGCCCGGAATGCCTTGTAACGCCCCTCGAGTGGGTACAATATTGCTACTTGGACAGCCTCCCTTCGCAGGTATTATCCTGATCAGGTTCAGCGGGACTCTCTCAGTCTTGAGCAATGCATACTCAAAACACCCCGGGCCATTGGTTGCAAAGATAGCGGGCCGGCAAAAAAAAAATGCCAAAATGTAACAACGGGCACCTGCCCTGCGTATTACGGCCAAACAACACATCCACACACTAACACAAAAATCTACACAATCCTATGAAAGCAATCTTTACTTCTCTTGTGCTGGCGGGCTGCATGACCATGCAGGCATTTGCGCAGCCTGTTATTAATGACCCCAATGTACAGGTGCGGCAAGTGCCGGCTTTTACCAG
>JAHEMO010000129.1:0-6673 GCA_024643625.1 Chitinophagaceae bacterium | reverse complement strand
ATCCTATGAAAGCAATCTTTACTTCTCTTGTGCTGGCGGGCTGCATGACCATGCAGGCATTTGCGCAGCCTGTTATTAATGACCCCAATGTACAGGTGCGGCAAGTGCCGGCTTTTACCAGTATTTCCGTTAGCGGCAGTTTTGATGTGTACATCAATCAATCCGACACCTATGCGGTAGCCGTTAGTGCCCGCGATAGGGAAGAAACGGGCAGGATAAAGGCGGAGGTACGCAACGGCACACTCTACATTAAGCATGAAGGCAATAGCTGGAACAAAGGCGGCAGTCAATTGAAAGCTTATATATCGGTAAGCGAGCTAAAGCGGATAGCCGTAAGCGGTGCCTGCGATGTAACGACTAAAGGTGTACTATCAGGTGAAGACTTAGAACTTGATCTTAGCGGTGCCAGCGATATGACGGGCGCAGTAGCTGTAAAAAACCTGAAAGTAAATGCATCCGGCGCTAGTGATTACCGATTGCAAGGCAAGGCAGATAACTGTAAACTATTGGCTAGCGGCAGTAGTGATGTAAAGGCATTTACGCTTATAACAGATTTTTGTGACGTAGATATTTCTGGCGCAAGCGATGTACAAATAACGGTAAACAAAGAGCTGAAAGTGAATGGCAGCGGGGCTTCCGGGGTTCAGTATAAAGGCGAAGCCATAGTGCGCGAAGCCAAACTGAGTGGCGCTTCCGACATTAAAAAGCGCGACTAGCATTTGGTGCGAATACCACCGCCCCCTATTTTTGCCGTCCCAATCGAAAGAACGGGAGATCTTAAAAATCGCGAAGTAGAGCAGCGGTAGCTCGTCGGGCTCATAACCCGAAGGTCGGAGGTTCGATCCCTCCCTTCGCAACTTATTAAAGGCTCTTGAGGAGCCTTTTTTCTTTTATGTCATTTCAAGCAGGCTTTGTTTCCATTTTTGGCAAACCCAATGCGGGTAAAAGCACATTGCTTAATGCATTGATGGGCGAAAAAATGGCTATCGTTAGCCATAAAGTGCAAACTACCAGGCACCGCATCAAAGCTTTTTTAAATAGCGATACCTATCAAATTATCATTTCCGACACCCCTGGTATAATTGACCCGAAATACCGTTTACACGAAAAAATGATGGCACAGGTAAAATCTGCCATTGAAGATGCTGACTGTGCTTTACTGGTGTACGACCTGGGGGATTTAGCAGAAGAGGAAGCAAACGAATTATTTACCGGATTGCGACTGCGGGTACCGGCCATTGTGGTACTTAATAAAGCCGATAGTGTAAAGCCTGATATTACAAAAAGCGCTATCGATTTTTTTACAAAACAACCCTATTCTTCTGCTGTTTGCGCCATATCGGCCTTACGCAGTGCAGGCACCGATGATCTTTTGCAGCAAATGCTGCAATTCATCCCCGAGAGTCCGCCTTATTTTGACCCTGAGCATTTGAGTGATTTACCGGAGAAATTTTTCGTAAGCGAATTGATCCGCGAAAAAATTTACGAACTGTACCACGAAGAAGTACCTTACCAAACCACTGTATTGGTAAGGGAATTCAAGGAAAAGCAAACGCTTACCAAAATAGTAGCCGACATTATTGTACAGCGCGAATCGCAAAAGCTTATTTTAATAGGCGAGGGCGGCAAAATGATAAAAGAACTAGGTACACGAGCACGGCAATCGGTTGAAGTATTTTTGGGGAGAAAAGTTTTTCTGGAGCTGCTGGTTCGGGTAAAACCCAAGTGGCGCGACGATGAATGGAAGTTGCGTGAATATGGTTACTAAACCAACTGCATGCCTTTATTTTACTTAATAAGCAAAACACACCATGAGTTATACTGTAGCAATTGTAGGCCGACCCAACGTGGGTAAGAGCACTTTCTTTAACCGGATGCTGGAACAGCGCAAAGCTATTGTAGACGACATTAGCGGTGTAACCCGCGATAGGCAATACGGTGTAGCCGAATGGACCGGCAAAATTTTTAACGTAATAGATACCGGGGGCTTTGTGCCCGATAGTGAAGATATTTTTGAAGTAGAAATAGCCCGGCAGGTACGCATTGCCATTGACGAAGCGGACGCCATCATTTTTATGACCGATGTGGCTACAGGTATTACTGATTTGGATACCTCGATGGCCAACCTGCTGCGCCGAACCACCAAACCAGTTTTTTTGGTAGTAAACAAAGTAGACAACTACAACCGCCAATTGGAGGCCAATGAGTTTTACAGTTTTGGGTTTGAAAAAATATTCTTTTTAAGCAGCATGAGCGGCACCGGCACCGGTGAATTGCTGGATGCCGTGGTAGCCAATATCACCGAGCAGGAAAGTGATGATACACTTGCTGAAGATGCCTTGCCCAAGTTTGCCATTATAGGCCAGCCCAATGTAGGCAAAAGCAGTTTGCTTAATGCCCTGACGGGACAGGAACGCACCATTGTTAGCGAAATAGCAGGCACCACCCGCGATAGTATTCATACCCGCTACAATATGTATCAAAAAGAATTCATGCTTATTGATACAGCGGGCATTCGGCGCAAAAGCAAAGTGCAGGAAGACCTTGAATTTTATTCTGTTATCCGCGCCATAAAGGCAATTGACGAAGCTGATGTATGTATGCTATTGCTGGATGCAGAAAAAGGCATAGTAGCACAAGACCTTTCTATATTTAGTCAGGCGGCTAAAAAAGGCAAGGGCATAGTGCTATTGGTTAATAAATGGGACACTGTAGAAAAAAGCACAAACACAGCCCGCGACTACGAAAAAGAGCTCAAGCAAAAACTGGCACCTTTCAACGACGTACCTATTGTTTTTATATCAGCCAAAGAAAAAACACGCATTTTTAAATCCATTGAAACCGCACTCGAAGTCTTCGAGAATAAGAGCCGAAAAATACCTACTGCCAAACTCAACGACATTATGTTGAAAGCAGTGGAAGCCTACCATCCACCCATGGTACGCGGCCACATATTGCGCATAAAGTATGTTACTCAACTACCTACCCGCGTACCGTCTTTTGCATTCTTTAGCAACTATCCGGAAGAAATAAAAACGCCTTACAAAAACTACCTGGAAAATAAACTGCGCGAACATTTTAATTTTAAAGGGGTACCCGTGCGTATATTTTTCCGTAAAAGCTAACTTTATCCCGGCTTTAATAAGCCAACTTAGCTCAGTTGGTAGAGCAGCGCATTCGTAACGCGCAGGTCGTCGGTTCGAGTCCGATAGTTGGCTCCACGGTTTTTTAGAATAGCTGTTCGTTTTCCAAAAATTTGCGCTCCTCAATCACTTGTTCGGGCCGCTTGCGATACATTAACATACCCATGCTCATGATGAGCGATGTTGTCAGTACCACGAAAAATAAGATGCCTTCATTAAAATTGCTCAACCTTAGCGAAGAGGGTATTTTATAAAACAACACGATTGTGATAAGGCCTCTTGGCATAAAAAATGCTTCCGGAAAAAGATTGGTGTGCAAGAAAAACCGCAGGTAAATAATGCGGATCAGGAACAAAGCAAGCACAATAATGCTGCCTACAAACATTACGTCAGTTTCCAGCACTGCCTGAAGTTTTATGCTGTAGCCAAAAAATATAAAAAAGAAGGTGCGGATTAAGAACGAAGATTCGGCTGTGATGCTATGCATCAGGTGGCGCAAATCTTCCACTTCCTTATGTGGCAGTATTTTCACTAATCGGGTCAATCTCACTTTCTCCCAGTTATTAATCATGAGACCAAACAACAAAATGATAATGAGCGAGGGCAAATGGAGCAACTTGCCCGCTGCATAAATAAGGATGAGTAATGAAAATATCAGGAAGAATTTGATATTGAGTTTGGTTTTAGCCATGATGAGAAACAGCAGCAGCGAAAGCACCACCGATAGCACAATGGCCATAACAAGGTTTAAGATAAACATGCCACCTGCCTGCAGATTTATCACCTGATTTACCGTAAAAAAATTGAAAATAATAATACCGAGTATGTCGCTAAAAGATGCTTCATACACAAGAAATTCCTTTTTAGCCTTACTAAGGTGATGTAAACTTGGAATGACAATGGCGCTGCTGATGATAGATAGCGGTATTGCGTATACCAGGCAGTTAATGATAGGCTCATATAACCATGATTGCAGAATGGCGGTAACACTTGCTACACTTAAGATTAGAATGACCAGCCCCGAAAAAAATGAATTCCGTATCAGGCTGTAATGTTCTTTGTCAATTTTAAGATCGAGGCCCGCTTCCAGCACAATCATTATAAGGCCCACAACACCTAGTCCTTCTACAATAGGCTGCGGAATATTCAATTCAAAACCATACTGCTTAGAAACATAACGCAGCAATATACCCACGGCAAGAAGCAGCAGTACAGAAGGGATGCGGGCAATTTGTCCGATTATGGAAAACAAATAGCTGAGGACTACAATGCTGCAGCCAATGATAAGGATCAGTTCGGTATCTATATTTCCCATTTTTCGGAGTTGCCGTTGAGTTGCAATTTAAGGTAGTCTGCCGGCATGCGCCGCATTAGGCAAATATGGTTGCAGCCAAAGCCAATTTTTCCATGGTCCCTATATCCATAAAGCGAGCTTCATCTGCAGCATAAGCCATTATCCGCTTATCGTTGGCCATGGCGAGATAGACATCTACCATTGAAAATTTTCCTGTAAAAGGCATATGATTGAAAATACCTTCATTTACGATATGCAAGCCACTGAAAGCCATGGGGTGGAGATTGTTTGGATGGCTGGTCAATTTTTCTTCGCCGGTAGCAGTATTGCGCCATCCGCCAAGTCGCTCATTTTCGTCAAACAGGAACACTCTGCTGCTCTTCCGGTTTGATACCGCCAATGTTGCATCATGCGCTGCTGCAAGATGCTTCGTCATCATATCCGCAAGATTAAGGTCGGTCAAAATATCAGCGTTCAGGATAACGATATCTGTAGCATTGCCAAATAGTGGAATAGCTTTTTGTAGTCCGCCACCGGTTTCCAATAATCCGTCCGTTTCGTTGCTTATAGCTACTGTTGATCCAAAGCCTTTATGTGCGTCAATATGCTCAACCACCTGATCGGCAAAATGGTGCACATTCACTACCACCTTGTAAATGCCATGAAGCTGGAGGTATTCAATATTGCGCTGCAAAACGGTTTTACCATTTACCACGGCAAGCGCTTTGGGATGGTGCAGTGTAAAGGGTTTTAGCCTTGTTCCAAGACCCGCGGCCAATATCATAGCAGAATCTACTTTACGCATTGGCTTCGGTATTTTCAGTCAGCCATTTTGTGGTATTCAAATGCACTAGTTGTGGTTTCAATTTATACTTATTGCGCAAATGCCTTGCTGTTTGCTCAGCAGCATATACACTCCGGTGCTGCCCACCGGTACAGCCAAAATTGATGGTTAACTTTTCGAAGCCCCGTTTCAGGTAATCTTCCACCGTGATGTCCACAAGGTCGAGCACGGAGTTGAGAAAATCGGGCATGCGGGTTTGCTGCTCCAAAAAATCAATCACTTCCTTATCTCTTCCTGATAAAAATTTGTAGTCGGCATATCGACCGGGATTGTGAATACCCCGGCAATCAAACACAAAACCACCACCGTGCTCCGTATCATCGCCCGGGTATCCATTTTGTTTATAGCTAAAGCTTTGTATGGTTATTTGCAGTGGTGTATGCTCATCGGCTTTGGGTGGATCAAACCTGTTTATCACTTCATCTGTACATACAAACGACAGCATTCTTTTAAACTCCGGCACATGCAATCCAAGCGGTCGATTCTCAATAAACCATTTCAAATTGCGCAAGGCAAGCGGAATACTGCTTAAGAAATGCGCCTTGCGCTCAAATAATCCTCTAAAACCATAAGCACCCAATACCTGCAGCAACCGTATTAAGACATAGCCGTAATACTGCGCTACAAAGATGTTGCGGTCTATTTTTTGCGACAGCATTTCATCAAGGCTGTCCATATAATTTTCCAGGAGGCTTTGCTTCCATTCATCGGGCAGATTAGCACGTGCCTGCCACAGCATGCTAGCCACATCGTATTGCGGCGCACCTTTCATACCCCCTTGAAAATCTATAAAATAAGGTTCGCCATGATGCAGCATGATGTTGCGGCTTTGAAAATCGCGAAACATAAAAAACTTGTATTCGGTATGCGTGAGGTAATTGGCCAACGCATCAAAATCATCAAGCATGGCCTGCTTGTCATAAGGCGCGGAAAGTGTGTCGAGAAAGTAATATTTAAAATACAGCAGGTCGCTCATAATGGCCTGTTTGCCAAACTCGTGTGCAGTAAGGCACTTGTCGTAGTTCATCCCTTCGTGCCCCAGCACCTGCAACTGTGCCAGACGCTGCAAACTATTGGCAAATAAAGCTTTTACAGCAGGCGTATATCCTTGCTCTTCCAGCGCATCCAACAGGCTTCGGCTACCCAAATCGTTTTGCAGGTAACAATCGCCGGCATCATTAATAGCCAATACATCGGGTACGGGTAGTTTTTGCGCTCTAAAATGTTTGGCGAAATAGCAAAAGGTAGCGTTCTCCTGAATATTGTCGTTGTAGGTAGCTATATAGGTTTGCCCATTGTGCGCTATTCTAAAATAGCGGCGGTTACTGCCGCTTAGGGGCAAAGCGTCTATCGCAATGTCCGGGCTACCGCTATAATCATTAAACAAAGCAA
>JAHEMO010000394.1 GCA_024643625.1 Chitinophagaceae bacterium | reverse complement strand
CAATATGGCAGTAGCATAAGCTGGGCCGACCTGATGATTCTGGCCGGTAATGTGGCGCTGGAAAGCATGGGCTTCAAAACTTTTGGTTTTGCCGGTGGCAGGGCCGATGTGTGGGAAGCCGATGAGGATGTGTATTGGGGAACGGAGCGGGAATGGCTTGGGGGTGATATACGCTATGCGCATGGCTCCAATGGGGCAGCTAAAAATGGCGGCGTAGTGGCCTCCGACGACGATGCGGATGGCCAACAGCATAGCCGCAATCTCGAAAATCCGCTTGCCGCGGTACAGATGGGACTTATCTATGTAAATCCCGAAGGCCCCGATGGTAACCCCGATCCCTTAGCTTCTGCCAAAGACATACGCGACACTTTCGGCCGCATGGCCATGAACGACGAAGAAACCGTAGCGCTTATTGCGGGCGGACATACGTTTGGCAAAACCCACGGTGCTGCCACGGCCGACCATGTGGGCAAAGAACCCGAAGCAGCCGGCATGGCCTCACAAGGCTTTGGCTGGGCCAATTCATTTGGCTCCGGCGTAGCTGCAGATGCCATTACCAGCGGATTGGAAGTAACCTGGACCACCACGCCCACCCAATGGAGCAATAACTTTTTTGAGAACCTCTTTAAGTACGAATGGGAACTGACCAAGAGCCCCGGTGGCGCACACCAATGGGTGGCCAAGGATGCGGACGATATTATTCCGCATGCCTTTGACAGCAGCCGTAAGCTGAAGCCAACCATGCTCACCACCGATCTTACCCTGCGCATGGATCCGGCATTTGAAAAAATTAGCCGCCGCTTTCTGGAACACCCCGATGAGTTTGCCGATGCCTTTGCCCGGGCATGGTTTAAGCTTACCCACCGCGATATGGGCCCCCGCAGCCTGTACCTCGGGCCCGAAGCACCGCAGGAAGATTTGATATGGCAGGATCCTATTCCTGCTGTGGACCACGAACTGGTAAACGCTCAGGACATTGCCGGGCTCAAGAAAAGCATACTGGCAAGCGGCCTCAGCATTGCCGAACTGGCAGGAACCGCTTGGGCTTCGGCCTCCACCTTTAGGGGTAGCGACAGGCGCGGTGGGGCCAATGGCGCTCGCATCCGGCTGGCTCCCCAAAAAGACTGGGCGGTAAATAACCCCGCGCAGCTTGGCAAAGTGCTGGCCCAACTGGACAGTATCCGGCAGGCATTTAATGCCAATAGCGGAGCCAAAAAGATCTCCATGGCCGACATGATTGTACTGGCCGGATCTGCCGCCGTAGAAAAAGCCGCCCACGATGCGGGTGTGCCGGTGACAGTGCCCTTTATCCCCGGCCGCATGGATGCCATGCAGGAGCAAACGGATATTGATTCCGTGGCCTTTTTGGAACCATTGGCCGATGGCTTCCGCAACTACCGTAATAAGCGGTCGCCCGCCTCCACCGAAGCAATGCTGGTAGATAAGGCGCAACTGCTAACCCTTACCGCCCCCGAGATGACGGTGCTGGTAGGTGGCATGCGGGTGCTGGATACCAATTTTGATGGCAGCAAGCACGGCATTTTTACCCAACGCCCCGGCAAGCTTACCAACGACTTTTTTGTGAACCTGCTGGATATGAATACCGCCTGGAAGGCCATGGATCCCGTGGAAGAAGGCTTCCTGGGTACGGATCGTAAAACGGGTCAGCCGAAATGGACCGCCACCCGCGCCGATCTGGTATTTGGATCGCAAAGCGAACTGCGCGCCATAGCCGAAGTATATGCTTCTGCCGATGCGCAGGAGAAGTTTGTGCATGATTTTGTGGCTGCATGGACCAAGGTGATGAACCTCGACCGTTTTGATCTGGCCTAAGCCATGGTAGTGATATAGTACAACGGGCGGCCCCTTTTGGGGTCGCTTTTTTTGTGGCTGGTGCCCGATGGTTAAGGTTGCCGGTTATTTGATGCTGTGTAGTTGGGCCGGTGGTTGTGAT
The DNA here is from genome assembly GCA_024643625.1 of Chitinophagaceae bacterium. Taxonomy (GTDB): domain Bacteria; phylum Bacteroidota; class Bacteroidia; order Chitinophagales; family Chitinophagaceae; genus Phnomibacter. The sequence continues at coordinate 547 of JAHEMO010000394.1, read as the reverse complement.
GTGGTTAGCCTGTACAGGAATAGCCATTTGGCGTGTAGCCAAATGCAATATCTTACCGCCCAAGCCAAACGCTAATAGAGCCATGGAAAAACGAATTGCCAAACAAGACATTATAAAAGCCTGCGCGTTGAAGCAGGAAGTGCTGATTACCAACTTCAGCGAAAGAGAAGCCGAATTAAAAGCAGATGCCTACAACCGGAGCGAATCGGCAAGCCAAAGTGAAGACCGCACCATTGGTAAAGTGGAATTGCTGAAAGCCATGGGCGATGAGCTGGTTTTTGTACAAAACGAATTGGCCTATCTCCTCACGCTGGATGCCGATAAGCTTTGCCATACGGTAGAACCCGGCGCTGTGGTCATGACAGATAAACTCAATTTTTTCATTGGTATTTCCAGCGAAAAAATTGAAGTAGGCGGCACCCCATTTTTTGGCATATCGGCCAAAGCGCCCATCTATGCCAATATGGTAGGCCTCGCTAAAGGCGATAGCTTTCAGTTTGGGGAGGCGCGGTATAACATTCTTGATTTGTATTGATGGCAGTTATTA
>JAHEMO010000128.1 GCA_024643625.1 Chitinophagaceae bacterium | reverse complement strand
ACGACCATAAAATGTTTGCCAAGGAAGAAGGCGAAGCTTTGTTGCAAATGGGTTTGGAGCGATTGGCTGAAATCCAGGATAAGCTTTACGCCCATAACCGCTATCGCTTATTAATTGTATTGCAAGCCATGGATGCGGCAGGAAAGGACGGCGCTATAAAACATGTGCTGAGTGGTTTAAATCCAAGCGGAGTAAAAGTGATGCCCTTTAAAGCCCCAAGTAGCAACGAATTGGAACATGATTATTTTTGGCGCCATTACAAGGCCTTGCCAGGCCGTGGCGAAATAGGCATCTTTAACCGATCTCATTATGAAAATGTATTGGTAACCCGTGTGCATCCCGAATATATTCTCAATGAAAATTTGCCGGGCATAGAAACCGTAGAAGATATTGATGACAAATTTTGGCAGGCAAGATTTGAACAGATCAATGCTTTTGAAAAAAATCTGCATGAGAACGGCACCATCATCTTAAAGTTCTTTTTGCACCTCGGTAAAAAAGAACAAAAGAAACGCCTCTTGGAAAGGATTGAAGACCCCTCCAAAAACTGGAAATTTGATGTGAATGATTTGAAAGAAAGAGGGTATTGGCATGAATACCAATCGGCCTACGAAAAAATGCTTGAGGCTACCAGTACCAGCTATGCACCCTGGTATGTATTGCCGGCCGATGATAAGTGGTTTACAAGGCTTTGCCTGGCAGGCGTGATGTATTACGAGTTTGACAAACTGAAAATAAATTACCCCGAAGTATCTGCTGCCACAAAGGCAAAATTGCAGGAAGCGAAAACGCAATTGCTTAATGAAAAATAAAGACGAACAGTATGAAAATTTTGGCGGCATCTACCTCCACCATTTACGGGCAGGAGTATCTGGCTTATCTTGAAGATGCTATTGTAGATTTTTTTGGCAATGCAAGGCAAATACTATTCGTGCCTTTTGCAAGGCCGGGTGGCATAAGCTATGAGGATTATACGGCTAAGGCGGCGGCTGTATTTGCGCGCCTTGGCTTTAGTATGCGAGGTGGCCATGCCTTTGCCAACGCAGAAGACGGAGTAGCTTGGGCGGATGGCTTTTTTACCGGTGGTGGCAATACTTTCTTGTTGTTGAAAACCCTGTACGATACCGGATATTTTACCGCCATTGATGCTGCAGTGCGTAACGGTAAGCCTTATATGGGTACAAGCGCCGGAACTAACGTAACCGGTTTGACGATAGGTACTACCAACGATATGCCCATTGTATATCCCCCAAGCTTTAATGCTTTTGGCTGGCTGCCATTTAATATTAATCCGCACTATCTCGATCCACTAACGGGTAGCACGCATATGGGCGAAACGCGGGAAGAACGTATTCATGAATTTCATGTTCAAAATACCCAGCCGGTAGTGGGGCTGCGTGAAGGCAGTTGGCTAATGCTGCAAAACGATGTACTTCAATTGCATGGTATACATACCGCAAGGGTATTTCAGCAAAACAAATTGCCCGAAGAAAAATCTCCGGGCAAAGGTTTGGATCTATAGGTGTAGGGATTAAAACTTTATTGCTTGATAAAACGCGTGCTGTGCACATCCGTTCCGTTGGTCATAAAGAGCGTATAGATGCCGGCAGCCAACTTGTTGATGGCAAACCTGTTGCATTTGTGCACTGTGATTTCAAGGATGTAAAATTTATTTTGCGTATTGAAGACAATGGCGTGGGATTTGATAGAGCCTTGCTAACAAAAGGAAATGGATTTAATAATATGGCCTCTCGCTGCGAGGCACTTCAGGGAAAAATGACGGTGCCTAGCGAGCCCGGTAAAGGAACGCGGCTATCCTTCTCCATACCAGAATCTATCCTGAAATAAAAATGCAGATACTGAAATTTCAGTACCTGCATCGTTTAGATATCTCCGGAAATTTTATGCTATATCATCCAGCTTCTTTTTCCCTTTTTCATACATCTCTTTTGCATAGTCAGAGGCCTTGTCGAGGGCTTCTGATCCTTCGTCAGCAGCTTTCTTGGTAAGCGACTCCAATTTCTCACCAATATCGCCGGGAATTACGTCCGATATCTTGTCCATCCAGCTTTTCGATTCTTCTGCAGGAGCATCATCTGCTGCTTCGCCACCGCTGAAAATGTTCTCGACCGCACCTTTAATCATCGGAAACTTTTCGGCTACATAATCCTTTACGCTGTGCAGCGCCTTTTCGGCTTGCTCTGCGGTAATACCAACTTCTGTTTTCAGTTTTTCAATCAGGTCCTTCATGGTAATTTTTTTTGAATTGTGAATGATGTGTGCACCCTGCTACCAACAGGATGGGGATTAAAGGTAGATTATAGCTTGATAAAATGAATATATACGACAACAAAAAGGGAGAACTAATCAGCTCTCCCTTTAAATAATGGTAATTGTGGTTAGGCCACTTTCAGCAGATTCATTTTACTGTTTCTGAATTGTCGCTGCGCGTAATCCAGATCTACATGAAATATCTTGGTTTTTGAGGTAGGTATATCAAACATGGCATCGGTAAGGATAAACTCGCAAATGCTGCGCAAGCCTCTCGCACCAAGTTTATATTCCATTGCTTTATCTACAATAAACTCAAAAACAGCTTCATCAAAACTCAGCGCTACACCCTCAAGGGAGAATAATTTGGTATACTGCTTAATCAGCGCATTTTTGGGTTCGGTCAAAATGCTGCGCAGGGTTTTCCTGTCTAACGGATCAAGATGCGTAACCACCGGCAAGCGCCCTAATAACTCCGGAATGAGACCAAATGCTTTCAGGTCTTGTGCATTTACAAATTGCAACAGGTTTTTACGCTGATACTCCTGCAATTCCTTCTGCACATTAAAACCAATAGCATTGGTATTGATGCGGCGAGAGATTACTTTATCTATACCGTCAAAGGCACCGCCGGCTATAAACAGAATATTGCGTGTATCCAGCTTAATCATTTTTTGCTCAGGATGCTTTCGGCCACCCTGCGGTGGAACCAACACTTCGGTGCCTTCCAGCATTTTCAATAATCCCTGCTGAACGCCTTCGCCGCTTACATCGCGGGTAATGCTCGGATTATCCTGCTTGCGGGCTATCTTATCAATTTCATCAATATAAACAATGCCACGCTGGGCTGCCTGTACATCGTAATCGCAGGTTTGCAGCAAGCGCGACAGCATACTTTCTACATCCTCACCTACATAGCCTGCCTCCGTAAATACGGTAGCATCCACAATTGCAAAAGGAACATTTAGCAACCGGGCGATTGTTTTGGCCAACAAGGTTTTTCCTGTACCTGTTTCGCCAATCATGATCAGATTACTTTTTTCTATTTCTATATCATCCTCTTTGCTTTGCTGATGACTCAGCCTTTTGTAGTGATTGTAAACAGCAACACTGAGAATTTTTTTGGCATCATCCTGACCAATCACGTATTGATCCAAATGCTGTTTTATCTCCATTGGCTTTTTCACCTGCATTCTGAATGCCCCGGGCGAGTTAAAGCGTTTGCTGCTGATGGAGGCTTCCTGATCTACAATTTCTTTGGCACTCTCTACGCACTGGTCGCAGATATGCGCTTCTTCGAGGCCTGCAATCAGCATTCTCGATTCTTCGCGTGACTTGCCGCAAAAACTGCAAAAAATTTGTTGTGCAGCCATAATTTGTAATTCTAAAATTTACGTTAACATCCCTTTTTTTATCAAAGGACGTCAAAGGTAGCCATTATGTTACCGCTGTGCGGGTTAAAAAATATGGCTCATTTCCCTATAAGACCTGCTGCCTGGCTTATTTCCATCATTCTTTCGATCGGTTTTAAGGCAGCCAACCGCAGTTCTTCGTCCATTTCGAGCGTTGGTACCTCATGCTGCAGACACAAATAGACCTTTTCGAGGGTGTTTAATTTCATATGCGGGCATTCGTTGCAGGCACAACTGTTATTGGGGGGTGCGGGAATAAAGGTCTTATGCGGGCTTGCCTTTTGCATTTCGTGTAGTATGCCTGTTTCCGTGCCTATAATAAATGCTTCGGCGGCATCAGTTTGTGTAAACCGCAGCAATTGCGTGGTACTGCCAATAAAATCGGCAATCCGCAGCACCGCCTCTTCACATTCCGGATGGGCGATAAATTTTGCCTCTGGATGGCGCAGTTTTAGTTTGGTTATCTTCTCCAGGCTAAAAATTTCATGCACCATACAAGCGCCATTCCAGAGCACCATGTTTCGGCCGGTTATCTTGTTCAGGTAGGCCCCCAGATTTTTATCAGGCGCAAAAATAATTTTTTGGTCTGCAGGCAGGCTATCAATTATGGCTTTGGCATTGCTACTGGTGCAAATAATGTCGCTCAGCGCCTTCATACCCGCGCTGCAATTAATATAGGTTACTACAATATGATCAGGATATTGCTCCTTCCATTTAGCAAACACGGGGGGCGGCGCACTATCGCTCAGGCTGCATCCTGCCTTCAAATCGGGCAGTATCACTTTCTTACCGGGGTTGAGAATTTTTGCCGTTTCGGCCATAAAATGCACACCGGCAAAAAGAATAATATCGGCATCTGTGGTTTTGGCAGCCTGCGCCAGTCCCAGTGAATCACCGATATAATCAGCAATTTCCTGAATGTCAGGATCCTGGTAATAATGTGCGAGTATTACCGCGTTCTTTTCCTTTTTCAGTTTTTCAATCGCTTGAAATAAATCGAGCGTTGGATCTATATCAATATCAAGAAATCCATTTTGCTCTACTTGTGCCATTGCACGGGCTATGTCAATAACTGCCATAGTATGTATTATTAATTCATTATTTATATAACCAACTATTACTATTAGGACTGTGTATTCGGGTATAACCTGTTCCACAGGGAGGGTAAATATAAATACCCACGGTTTACCCACGTTTATCCACGCGGTTGTACAGTTATAATTGTATGGAGATTATTGTATTTAGTGGATTTTATCAGCATTGGTGGGTATCTGCGAAAAGTGAATTTGTGGACGATATGTTTCATAAGTATTTATGGTGGGCAAGAAATTTCCGGGCTCCGGATTTGGGTAATATGGTGAAAGGTGAACACGCTGGCGATTTTCTTTTACTTCGTTTGTCCACCCTGGCCGGTGGGATAATTATGGGTTCTTAACGGTATTAGAGAAGGTTCCCACAGCGGATGTTTGCATTTGTTTCACGTTTTTGGTTTCACAGCAACTGGCGCCAATTACAACTGTAAATACCTGTGGATTAGATGGTTATTGGTCCTGTAAAACCCTTTGTCAGCAATAGTTTCATGCGATTTCCACAAGTTTTTCATATATGCTTTCCCCCTATTTTTGCCGTCCTTTTTAAATACTATACGCGAAATGTCTATTATTCAGCAGATTAGAGAGCGCGGTGCGGTTGCAGTTATCATTTTAATAGCACTTAGCCTCATTGGTTTTATTCTTATGGACTCGGGTCGTGGCGGAGCCGGCGGCATGGTGTCTCCCTCCGATGCTATAGCCACAGTAAATGGCAGCAAAATCAGCTACGAGCGGTTTCTTGATCAGTCGCAGCAGTTTGAGCAATATTATCAAATGCAGGGTCGACCCGTTGATGATATGACCCGTCAGGAAATCTATACGCAGGCTTACCAAAACCTTGTGGATGGCGAATTGGTAACCCAGGAGTTAGAAAAACTTGGGTTGATGGTTACCGAGAAAGAATTCGACAACATATTATATGGTGAGAACCCTGCTGAGTTTTTACGCCGCGAATTTACAGACCCCGCTACCGGTGCCTTTGATGCAGCTAAAGCGCGTCAGGCCATGGCGCAGCTCAAAAGGAGTAACAATGCTGAAAATAAGGCCATGATCGAAAATATGTACCTGCAGCCGTTGATGGAGAACAGTGTACGTAATAAGTATTTCAGCCTTATTCAAAATAGTGTGTATGTGCCCAAATGGTTGCTGGAGAAAACGCTGGCCGATAATTCTTCTGCCGCTAACATGCAATATGTAATGGTGCCTTATACCAGTATTGCTGACAGTGCCGTGCAGGTGACCGATGCGGATATTATAGCTTATGCCGGCAAGCGCAAGTCCGAATATGAAACCAAGGATAAAACACGCAGTATTGCTTATGTAGCCTTTAATTTCTCCGCTAATGCGCAGGATACTGCAGCTATTCTGGCAGAATTAAATGGATTAAAGGCCGAATTTGCCACTACCCCTGACCCCGGTGGTTTTGTAAACATCAATGGCAGTACGCTCAGCTTTTTTGATGGCTATAACCAAAGCAGTAAAATTCAGATTGCGCAGAAGGATAGCATTTTGGCTACAGGGTTGAACGCTGTATACGGTCCCTATGCCGATGGTAACAATTTTGTATTGAGCCGTGTGGTTGATGTAAAAACATTGGCAGACAGTGTAAAAGCCCGTCACATTCTGGTGTCCTTTGCCGACCCGCAAACGCAGCAGCCCAAACTTGATGATGCAGCAGCCAAGGCCAAAGCCGACAGTATTGAGGGTCTTATTAAGGGTGGTGCCGATTTTGATGCGCTGGCCCGGCAGTTAAGCGATGATGTTGGCAGTCGTGAATTGGGAGGCGATTTGGGTTATTTCAGCAGTGGTACCATGGTGCCTGAGTTCAACGATTTTTGCTTTAGTGGCAAAACAGGCGATATGGGCATTGTACGTACGCAGTTTGGTTATCATCTTATTCAAATCAGGGACCAGAAGAATTTTGGACCAGCCTATAAAGTGGCCTATCTGGCCCGTGAAATAGAGCCTTCGGCAGAGACTATCAACGATGCCATGAATGCTGCTAATGTATTTGCCAGCAAAGCCAACAATTTTAAGTCTTTTGAGAAAACGGTGTCGGAAGACAAGCTGAATAAGCTTTTGGCTCCCGATGTTGCAGAAAATGCCTACCAAATACCTGGATTGGGCTCCAACCGTAATTTGGTGAAGGAAATTTTTAAGGCTGATGTGGGTGATGTGTTGGAACCGGTTCAGCTTGATAATCAGTTTGTTGTGGTGGCGGTTACGGCTGAGCAAAAAGCCGGTATGCCTTCTGCTGCTAAATTGCGCCCGCTTGTAGAGAGTATGGTACGCAATGAGAAAAAGGGTGCGTTGTTGGCCGGACGTTTTGGAAAGCCGACTAGCCTGGAAGAATTGGCGACGAAGGAAAAAACACAGGTACAGCGCGCCGATAGTATTTCAATGGGTACACCCGTAATTGGTGGTGCAGGCTTTGAACCTAAAGTGGGTGGCTATGCGGTAGGTAAGAACAATCTGAATAAAGTAAGTGAACCGATTGTAGGCGTAAATGGCGTGTACGTGGTAAAGCCCGAAGCGCAATATGCCGTAGCCAACGCCAGTCAAACGGCAGAAAGCATAAAGACACAATTTATTCAGCAGCAGCGAAATAGTTTTATGTACGCCAGTCTGCAGGCCTTGCGCCAAGCAGCGGATTTAACAGATAAGCGGTCTAAGTTCCTGTAATCGTTATGAGAAAACCGGAACCAGCTGCTTACAAAAGTCCCCGTCTTTGGCGGGGATTTTTATTTTTTGGCATTTGCTTGCCACTTATTACCAACTGCAGCGGTTTACATTTGTATTCATAGTATGTCAGAAACGCTTATCAATAAAGTGGCCCAAAGCGGCCTTCTTACACTCGATCTAGCCGAATTATATCCTGAAGCCAAAATATTGGGCTTCGACCTCAAACCATTTCTCTTCATGGAAATGATTTTGAAGGAAAAGGATTTTCGGGAACAGTTGAAAGCACATGACTGGTCGGTATATGCAGGTGCGCATGTTGCGGTTCATTGCAGTGCCGATGCCATCATACCGGTTTGGGCTTATATGTTGGTGGCTACCTATTTGCAGCCCGTAGCGCTATCGGTGCGCATGGGCTTGCCCGATGAGCTTCGCAAGACCTTGCTGCTGCATGCTATTGATAAATTACCCATAGAAAGCTATGCCGATCAAAGAATAGTAGTTAAGGGTTGTGGCGACATCGCCGTAGGGGAAGACGCGTATTTGGCCATTACGGCAAAGCTTGCTCCTGTGGCAAAGAGCATCATGTATGGTGAACCCTGCAGCACGGTTCCTATTTACAAGCGAAAAGCGTAAGCAGTACCGAGAGGCTGTAATATTGTGCCGGTGGCATGAAACTGATCCGGCACATTCCTTTTTTAAAAGCGGTTTTTTTGCATAGCCTCACCGCATTTGGGGGGCCGCAAGGGCATTATGGTATGATGGTTAAGCGGTTTGTACATGACCGCAGGGATGTTACTGAAGCCGAGCTACTTGAATTTACCGCATTTGTTCAGCTATTGCCTGGCGCCAGCAGCACACAAACCCTTACGCTTATTGGGTATAAACGGGGAGGAACACCTTTGGCAGTGCTTACACTGCTGATATGGGTGCTTCCCGCAGGGCTACTTATGGGAGCGCTCAGCTTTCTGCTCACTTATATCGATAAAAATGCTTTAGATCTTCGCCATTTTCGTTTTATCCAACCTATGGCCGTTGGTTTTTTGGCTTATGCTACACTGCGAATCGGCAAAATGAGTATTGGCAGCTGGATAACCGGAATGATTGCGGTATTAAGTGCTGTGGTTACTTTTCTGTTTTTTAAAACCCCTTGGGTATTCCCTATACTATTGATAATCAGCGGTTTAGTCACAAACTTAAGCAAGAAGCGTATTCCGGAAAAGGTAGCAAACAAGCGCAAAATCAATTGGAACAACCTATGGCTTTTTGCATTGGTTTTTCTACTGCTGGGGGCGGCTAGTGAGGTGAGCCGGATAAAGCAACTTCGTCAGGGGAGTTTATCGCCCGAATACCGAAGCGCTAATATTTCCGAAAACTTCTATCGTTTTGGCAGTCTTGTGTTTGGCGGAGGCGACGTGCTGATTCCCATGATGTATGAACAGTTTGTAGTACGCACAAAAGGTAGTGGTGGCTATATGACAAGTGAGGAGTTTCTTACCGGTAGCGGGATGGTTAGGGCGGTTCCTGGTCCTGTTTTTAGTGTTGCGGCATTTCATGGGGGGATGGCGCTGCGGCAGTGGGGGCCGGTATGGCAGAGCCTGGGCTGTATGCTAGGGTTGATATTTATCTTTCTGCCCAGTTTGTTGCTGGTTCTCTTCTTTTACCCTATTTGGCATAATCTGAAGCAACATGCGGCCATTTATCGGTCTTTGGAGGGCATTAATG
>JAHEMO010000127.1 GCA_024643625.1 Chitinophagaceae bacterium | reverse complement strand
ACCAATGCTATAGTTGCCAGCCGCCTTGCACCCCATTTATGCGATAGCATGCCCGCAAAGCCACAGGACAAAGCCCCAATACCAATGATGGTAAAGCTCCAAAAGGGCACACTTATTTTGCTAAACCCAAAGTGTTGAAAATAATATTGCAGCATTACGGGTACAAAAGCCCAAAACGTATACAGCTCCCACATATGTCCAAAATAGCCAAAGGCTGCATTGCGAAAGGCGGGTAAGCTGAACCCTTGCAAAAAGCTACGCCATTGCAAGCGCGGCATGGCTTTTCTAAAAGGTCCATCCGGCACCAGTAATAAGAGCATTAAGCCACCGGCAACTGCTAATGCAGATGTGGCGTAAAACACAAAACGCCACGACAGGTTGCTACCCAAAAACCGCAATAAATGCGGGAATGCTTTACCTAATACCAATGCGCCTACCAGCAAGCCCAATGATTTGCCCAAGCCTTGCTGATAATAGTCGGCGGCAATCTTCATGCCTACAGGATAAATGCCGGCTAAAAAGAATCCGGTGGTAAAGCGCAAGCCATACACAGGCGCTGCCCCTTGCAGTGGGGCAGTTACCGCTATATTGCATACGGCGGCTAATATCGCACACACAAAAAACACTTTCGATGGCGAAAACCTGTCGGCAATGGCAAGGCCCGCAAAAACCAGGGTGCCCACAATAAATCCCAATTGCACCGAACTGGTAATATCGGCCACCAATGCGCCGGCTAATCCTCTTTCGGCAGCCAGACCGGAAACTACCGCGTTGCCGGCAAACCATAACGAAGTGCAGCAAAACTGCGACAATACAATAACGGGTAAGACCAATCGGGAATAATGTTTCATGTAAGAAGCGGGGAAGATAAATAGCTCCTATCAACTTACTTGAAGCAGTTCGAATTAGTTGCGGACGAAGAAGCCGGAGAAACAGCAGGGTCGTTTATAGACGAAAAGAAACAGCCCTGTGGTTGTTAGCGAATCAACACCGTTGTTCCCTTTTTAGTGATTACTGTTCCATCAAGACCAAGCGCCTCCACCATCCAAACCACGGCTTGCGAAGGTTGTGCAACTCCCTTCAAAATGCCGTCCCATCCTTTTGGGTTGGCATCGCGGGATTCGTACAGTAATTCGCCATAGCGATTAAAGACCCGGAAATATTTTACTGCCGTAACGCCAATACCTATTGGCCGTAGAAAGTCGTTAAGTCCATCCCCATTAGGGGTGAAGCCGGAAGGCACTTCTACTGAGGCAAATTTTACAATTTGAACCAACAGGCTATCGACAGTTACACAGCCGCCGGCGGTGGTAAATTGGATAATGTAATCCTGTTCGGCGGTGCCTTTAAAAACCGGTTCGTACGATCGGGCATTATCCAACTGACGTGGCGGTAACCATTGCACCGTAACGCCAATATTGCGGGCTTCAAGTTTGAGTGGTGCGTTTTGTACGGCAAACTGTGTGGTATACCGGCGTGGGGGTTGAGGCCGCTCTATTACCAACGCCTGCGTTTGCACCTGTACGGGATTGGGGCATTGCACACTACTTACACTCAGGCTGACATTTATAGTTCCGGGGCGGGTAAATAGGCGGGCGGGCGGCACCCGTTGGTTCGAAACCAATGTATCGGCATAACGCCACTCATAACGGAGGGGCGACCCAATATTGTCATCGGTATTATTGGTTGGCTGAAAAGGCAGATTTATGCAGGCTGCTTTCGCGTCAAATGTAGGAATAGGATTGGGGTATACTTCTACCGTAGCGGTGGCTGAATCCATGCAGGCCTTATTGGCTTGCACCAGAAGCTTTATGGCGTATTGCCCTGCCGCCGTAAAACTAAAGAAAGGCGATCGGAGTGCTGAGCTGCCCGCGCCACCAAAATCCCATTGGTATTGCATGGCACCCAACTGATTGGTGCTGGTATTGCTTACCGTAAACCGGTTGCCTACCAAGCATTGCGCATAGCTGTCTAAACTAAAAGCAGCCTTTGGCTTTGATGCAATATTGATGTATTGTGCCGTGGTATTGGCCACACAGCCATATTGGTCGCGCAGAAAGGCCGAGTAGTTACCGGTACTATTTGGTCTGTACAAATTGGCGGAAGCATTGGGTATCAGTACACTGTCTTTATACCACTTTATTTCAAGTGCAGGGCTCACCTGCAATACTGCGCTGTCGCCGCTGCCGAGGCAATACTCCGGCTTACCCAACACCGCCATACTGCCGGCAAGGTTGCTGGAAATTACGGTAACGGTATCCACACTGCTGCAGCCTCCTCCCGGACTGAGTGCTGTAAGTATATAGCGGGTTGTGGCAGCAGGTTGTGCAAATGGATTGGATACGTTGGGGTTGGTTAACCCTGTCTGCGGCGACCATCGGTATTGCAAACCCGAAAGTGGCGGGCTGCCAATACGTACCAGTTGCAGGTTGCACGAAAGGGTATCGGGTCCTGCATCTGCTTTTACCACCAGGTTGTCTGTTAGCCGCGCAACAAGGGTTTGGGGGCAACCATAGCCATTGTAGGGAATAAGCCGCACATTAAGTACAGTGCCCGGGGCCGGCAGAGGACTAAGCGTTATGCTTTGCCCCGTGCCTAATTGCCGCGACATATCGCTATTGAACCATTCGTAGGTTTGAAAGCCGAAGGGTGCCGTAACGGTTACATCTTTATCAAGCGGACAGAAAGACGCGCCGTCAAACCCGCCGCTGCAATCGGAGGCGATATCGATATAGGCATATCCAAAATGGCGGCGAAAAGTGCAATCCCCCGTACGGAAAGTAATACGAATGGTATTGCCGGCATTGCCATCGAGGTTGATGGTAACCGGCGTCCAGTCTTTGCAATACACGGGTGAATTACTTTGCACGCTCTGTGACTGAAAAAAGCCGGGTATGGTAGATCCAAAAGGAATAAAGCTGAAGGATCCGCAATCAATCTTCGCATTTTTGGTAACATTTTCCAGCGCAATTTCCATGCGCGGCTGTTGCTGTTGTTCATGCGTTGGGCCTTCAAACACTACGGCATAATAATACAGCAGACTATAGGTGTTTCTGTTTGCCGGAATCGTAAATTCATAAGATACGGCTTCCCCTTCGCCACCGCCGGTATTATTACCCAGCATAATGCTGTAGCCATTGCCTATGGGGCTTGTGGTAGGAAAATTGCCAAAAGGATCAAGGCCACTGTTGGCTGCTGAAATAATGGTGTGTCGTCCCAAAACAGGCCCGCCTGATTCGGTAAGGTCAAAAACATTTATCCCCCCCTGATCGAGCACACTGCCGGTATAGCATTTCCATCCATCAAAATTGCCGTTCTCAAAATCGATATTAGGCGGGCAGGATTGCGCAAAAGAAGAAATATTGAAAAGTGTCAAAGTCAACAGGGAAATTGCCCTGCTGCAAAAATTTTGCCTTTGTCGAAAGCGGTATATTATGCCACCCGTTGGCATCACACAACTCTTTATTATACTATTAGTTGTATCGAAGAATGGCATTGTGGTGATGTTCCAGTTGCGTTGATCTAAAATCCTGCAATACACTTACATGAAGTAGCTAGATTCATTAGTGTATTAAAACTAAAAGTAAAGCTTACAACGATGCCTTGTTGCTTTTTAAGATTTTCCCTCCGCCGGGCGGAAATCTTGCTTCAACAACTAATTGCCAATATACTTGAAAGGCGCCCAGTAAAATGGCCGGCTATACAATGCACCGAACTCGCCTGCAATAAATTTGCGTTTGGTATTGGCCACGGCTTTTGCAAAGCCAATACCGGTTTGCTTTACCTGCCCGTAAACATCTTTCATGAATACGGCAGTGGCATCATCACTTACCGACCAATTTGTGGCTAAAACGGCCTTTGCACCCCCTGCTAAAAATGCAGTAGCCATGGAGGACAAACTGCCATCATTGTCAATCATGCCAAGAGCTGTTTCGCAGGCCGAAAGGCAAACCAATTGAGGCTTTATATCTAAAGCATAGGCTTCATCAAATTGGAGCAATCCATCTTCCTCCCCACCATCGGGCTCGGTAACCACCAAAGAGTTGTCTTCTTTGGCAATTGTAGTTCCTGCCATGCCATGTAGCGTAAAGTGCAGTATCGCTGCATTATTCAGGTTTCCCGAAGCACTGAGCTGTTTCAATGCTGTCTCCGATAACTGACTTCCACTGTAAACGGTAACAGAATCAAATGATGACTGCAGCGTGGCAATTTCCTGCCTTGTACCGGGCAGGTCCGACCAGCTTGTTAATCCCATTGAGGTAAAGTCAAATGCCCTGCCTGTAAGTTTTTCCGGGTGGTAGGTGTTATAATCGGGATTGCCTGCTACCACAATGCTGCTTCCGGCATTATAACTGCGCTTTGCCAGAAAGTCACGTATTGTGAATCCAGGCGTGTAAATAATATCATATGCTTCGCCCAGAAACCTGCCGTCATCCATAATCAGCGTTTCAAACGGTATGAAGTGCTGCATAAGATCGGCGCTTATATACAAAGTATTCTTGCCTGCCAGCAGCGGTGCCATTGGCTTTATATAAATGGTATACAGGAGCTTTGCCAATCTTATTTTTTCTGCAGCCAGCTGTGCATGCGCAGAATCATCGTTACGCTTATAATTAATGACAGATCGTGCAGCACCCGGGTTGATATTGCTGAGATAGGTAAAATGCATCAGCGCAAGCAACCTTACTGATCCTACGGAGTCTTCGGTTGTCAGAGCCTTCTTATTGGTCTGCTTTAATAGCGTAGAAAATGTTTTTTCCAGCCCGAAAGATTTTATCTGCTGTAAAACACTGTAGCTGTCGATGCTATCAATTTTGCTGTTGCTGTTGGTAAAGGTTATAAATGGTGAGGGTACCAAAGCATTGGCAACATATACAATGGCGGCCGCATCTGCCGGCAGTGACTGCTGTGCTTTTTGTAAGGAAATAATTGTCTCCGGCTGATATTCATTGCTTACGAGGTAACGCAGATAATTGTCTTTTGACATTTCAGCCCAATAGAAGAAATCAGACTTATCATTTTTTGTCGCCGTTATCCGGCACAATTGCCGGAGGGCATTCATTCGTCTTTCGGTTACTTGAACGGGAATGTTGCCGGTCTGTTTTTTTTCCATTTTATTGCTGTAGGCAATAAATGCATGCACCGAAGTTTTATAATAGTAGTAAGCAGAATCAGTAAGAGACAAGGCGCGGTAACACTCACCCATTAATTCGCACAGGTCTGAGTACACTACGGGAGCATTTTTTTCAATATCAACCGACATTGCAGCCGCCTTAGTAAGGACTTGCCGGTATTGTCCTTTGCTGTAAAGCAAATCAAGGTGATTGAGTTTTATTGCAGCAATTTGTTCGCTGGTCAGGCCTGCAATTTCAATACCAGCAAGACAAAGATTTTGGTACAGTAAGGCTGAGTCCAGATTGCCGTGGTTAGCGTGGTGATTGGCCAGACCGTTTGTGGCCCAAAAATAACCCTTGTCTTCCCTCAGCAAACTCCACTGCAAAAGTTGGTGAAGGCATTGCAATCCCTGCTCATTTTGGTCTTGTTGAAAATATGCCTCGGACAAAAGGTGAAGCGCTAGTGACTTCAACTCGGTTATTTTGGTGTTTTCCACCTGTGTCAAGGCTTTTGATGCGTAGTAAAGTGCATCATTATTTTTTCCATATTTATTTTCAACCTGTTGTACTATAAGTAGCTGCTTAGTAATAGCAAGCAGCAGCTGCGCGTGGCTTAAACTATCTTCAGAAGCCTTAAAAATATTTTCAGCTTTTTCGAAATAGAAATTTAGCGCCATGGATCTATTTCTTTTATTGTATTCATACATGCCAAGGTCGGTTGCAAAGTTTCCGGCAACATTGGTGCGCAGTATTTTAGCTCCAGCTTCAGCTTCAATAAAATCTCTTTTCCACTGCAATATTTTTTGGTCTTCCAGTGTGGTAGGTTTTTTGTCCAGATAGCTTAGTATTGAATCAAGACATCGTGTTGCCTTACCACTATAATCTATAAGCGATGCTTCATTCGTTAATCCTGCAACGAATTGCTTCACAATATCGCTTGGCATCAACTTAAGGCTATCAATCAATCGAAAATCGCCCAAGAATGCTCTTTCAAATGCTGCTTTGGAAGGCACCCATTGCAGGGCCCTCATATACCAGTAAATAGATTTTTGTTCATCGTATTGCAGCAGGTAGGTGTGCGCAAGATTTAGCATGTGGTTATAACGATAGCCATCGAGTGAAACTGCTTTTTCACCAAAACGTTCAGCCAATACTGGTTGGTTAGCGAGCGTATAGTAAAAGCAGGCGTTGGAATAATACGACGCTTCTTGAGGGAACCACTTCGTTAATTTGGCATACCCGTTTGCGGCTTTGCCGTACTGATGAAGCTGGCCATAGATGATGGCCATGTATTCCAATGCCAGTGTTTCAGTTGAGTCAATGGCATAGATTTTTTCGAAGATGGCTAGCGCTTCCCGGATGTTACCACTATTGAATTGCGTTTTACCCTGGCTATATTGATTGCTCATATCAGTTGTCTGCGAAAAACTATCAGACATCAAACTAAGCAGCAGCCATACAATAAAATATCTCATAGTATAGGATTGAACGGTACCATTTGTTTGGTAAAACAGCGCATGTATTCAAAGGCAAAAGTTCTGCCATTTCGGGACATCGGTAATGGGTATTTAAGTAGTACCATTTTTTAGCCTGCCAATCCCGGCGTATCATGGCATTTGGTTGTAAACTACTTCTTTTACTATTCTTCTGATTATTGCAGCTACCTCCGCCGAAAGGGTATAGTCATAGTTGATTTTTGCGGGATCCTCCCTGAAAATTACCGCGTAAAAACAACAGGCTGCCGCATATGAGCCAGCTTCTGAAGGATGACTTTGATCTGCATTATACAATTCTATGGCAGGAAATTTTTCCCTTAATGCTCTCCACACTGCACCAACGGGTGCCAGCATCGCATGCTGTTGCATGGCTATGGTTTGGTAGTTCTTAGCGAGTAAGCTATCCATACCCAGATAGGTACAAACAGAAGGCATAGTGGCGCAACGGCTGCTGTCCCCATTTTTTCTGCCCCAGGTTTGGTAAAAAATTGTTTTTGTATCAGCATTATAGGCATGAATAATGCTGTCCATAGCATGTGCATCGGCAAAAAAAGTACGGCCAACGATGCTATCGGCAAATGAAGGACGTGTGCTGTGTTCCTGTACAACAACATAGTTCCAGTTGGTTCTTGCTTTGCTTTGGTTATAGTTGGGTATGCCTTGTTTTATTTTGTCTATAGTTGCCGGCAATGCTAAATGTTGAGCCAGTGAATAGCCACCCACAGTGCTTTGATCGGTTACAAGAACCTTGCCGGTGGACGCAGCCATGCCAATGCATATTTCCGGCAGGTTGTTGTAGTACGTGTAGCTATTGCCGATAAACAATACGGACACCGGACGCGGTAGCGGAGTTTGTGCATGAAGTGAAACATGACCTATCAGTGCTATGCCGATGGCGAAATAATGACCAAATGCAGCGTTGCGTTTGGTTGCTGTTAGAAAGTTTCGTATAAAAATTGCCATATAATCCAAAATTTCAACGGCTGTTGGCCAGGTTATTTTCATGAAAAGCGCCTGACCAATATTAGGTACTTAATCCATACTATCAAGCGTACCTATTTTCAATATGCTGATAGATGTTCATGGGGCATTGCCGCATTGTCGGCAATTCGCCAGCATGCTGCCTGAAACATAACTGCCACATTTTGGGCAGGCGCTACAGGCTTCAATATGGCACCGGGTCCGGCATTTGCAGGCCCTGGCTTCTGGCTTATCCTGAAAAAGTTTATGCGTAAGTAAGGTTTGGCCAAAGTGTTAGCATGCTGCCGATTGTCAATCAGATTCCTGCCGAAGATCCGATACCGCCAATTTGATAACATTTACCCGCCAGCATTGTATTTATTTGCACTATACCATGGCAAAAGCAAAAAAGGCGGCTCCGGATACTACGGTGGTTGCAGATAATACGGTTATCGAAGTTTTGGGAGCGAGGGAACATAACCTGAAGAACATAAGCCTCGCCATTCCTAAAAACAAGTTGGTTGTATTTACCGGGGTTAGTGGCAGTGGAAAGAGTTCATTGGCTTTTGATACTATTTACAACGAAGGGCAGCGACGGTATATGGAAAGCTTCAGCGCCTATGCCCGCCAATTTATTGGCGATATGGAGCGACCCGATGTAGATAAAATTACCGGGCTGAGCCCCGTAATATCCATTGAACAAAAGACTACAAACAAAAATCCGCGAAGTACCGTAGGTACCGTTACAGAAATCTACGATTTTATGCGTCTGTTATTTGCCCGCGCCGGTGAAGCTTACAGCTACGAGACGGGCAAAAAAATGGTTAAGCTGAGCGAAGAAGAAATAACCGAAGCCATCAGGAACCGCTTTGCCGGAGCACGCATTGTTCTATTGGCCCCAATTGTGCGCGGTCGAAAAGGACATTACCGCGAGCTGTTTGAAGACCTGCGAAAGAAAGGGTACCTAAAAGTGCGCGTTGATGGAGAGATTAAAGACCTGGTACCCAAGATGCAGGTTGACCGTTATAAGATTCACGATATTGATATTGTAATAGACCGCATACCGGTAAGCAATGAGATGGATTTGCGTCTTGTGCAGGGTGTGCAGCAATCCTTAAAGCTTGGCGATGGCCTTATGCGTGTAAGCACCGATGACAAAACGGCTGATGCGTCTTTTTCCAAAAACCTGATGGATCCCGATACAGGCTTAAGCTACGACGAACCCTCGCCCAATAGTTTTTCTTTCAATAGTCCTTACGGGGCTTGTCCGCGATGCAAAGGATTGGGCACAGTATATGCCGTAGATATGGATGCCGTAATGCCCGATCACAATCTTAGCATTGCTGAAGGTGGCATTGCACCTGTAGGCGAGGAACGCGAAGCATGGATATACCGACAGATGGCGGCGCTATCGCGGAAATATAAATTCAGTCTGAAAAAACCCATAGCAGAACTGCCCGAATCTGCCATCAATATCATTTTGTACGGCAAGGCCGAAGCACCTGCTACTGACCGCGATGCGGTGGACTCCGATGATGATTACGATAGCCTCATCCAACGGTTTAATCAAAGTGAAGAAAAGGAAAATAACAACGGCAGTTTTGAAGGTGTAGTACCCATGCTACGGCGATGGTTTGGCAGCGGTAGCAGCGATAG
>JAHEMO010000126.1:2843-9243 GCA_024643625.1 Chitinophagaceae bacterium | reverse complement strand
TAAGTGCCAATATAGATTTGCAATACGATGATGAAGTGAAAGCATTGGAAAGTTCCAATATTTTGGGTGTATTGGAAGGTGGCGACCTAAAAGATGAATGGCTGGTAATTACCGCACACTACGACCATGTGGGTATTATAAATGGTGAAACTTATAATGGTGCTGACGATGATGGTAGTGGTACGGTAAGTGTTTTGGAAATTGCAGAGGCATTTGTAAAAGCAAAGGAATCTGGGAAAGGACCTCGCCGCAGCATTTTGTTTATGCTGGTAAGCGGTGAAGAAAAAGGACTGTGGGGAAGCCGCTACTACAGCGAACATCCGGTGTTTCCTCTTGATAAAACTACTGCGAATTTGAATATTGATATGATAGGTCGTGTAGATAGTTTGTACGATAAAACTACTGTACGTGATTATGTGTATGTGGTGGGTGATGATAAACTGAGCTCAGACCTTACCCCTATTACCACGGCGGCAAACAAAGTGGTTGGGCTAAAACTTGATCCTAAGTACAATGATCCAAACGACAGGCAGCGCATTTATTTCCGCAGCGACCATTACAATTTTGCCCGCATGGGTGTTCCTATCATTTTTTACTTTGATGGGTTACACAAAGACTATCATCGGCCTACGGATGATGTAGAAAAAATTGAGTTTGATGTAATGGAAAAACGTGCAAAGCTGGTATTTTATACCGCATGGGAAATGGCTAACCGCGATGCCATGCTCAAGCGCGATATTCCGCTGCCTGCTTCGGCATTAACACGATAAGCGAATCTGATTTATTGACAAGAGGCTGTCCTTCGGGCGGCCTCTTTTTGTTTGATACTTTTGCATCTGTTGATTGACCTGAGGTTTGCTAAGCATACTGTCTTTGCCTACACTCCTGTATTCATCTTGATGAATCTCTGCGAAACAACTCTGCGAAGTATGGATCCATGACGGCACAAAGGAATCGCAAGGTTCACTAAGGATAATGTTATAGCGTTACAGCAAGCTGAAAATGGTATAGACCATCAGCAACCCAATTCATCGCCATGGTAGCTATAATTATTCTGCTAATAAAAGTATGCAGTTAATACCAGTCTTTATTCTACCCGTATCATTCGTCTGTCAGCTACTGCGTTGGCTTGCC
Organism: Chitinophagaceae bacterium; assembly: GCA_024643625.1. Lineage (GTDB taxonomy): Bacteria > Bacteroidota > Bacteroidia > Chitinophagales > Chitinophagaceae > Phnomibacter. The sequence goes on along the minus strand of JAHEMO010000126.1, from coordinate 8,109 downwards.
ACAACACCAATTGATACAATCCCGCAGCTAATGGCGATGGTGGTATGGTATAGGTGTAATTGCCAGTTGTAGTTGGCAGCACTTTATGCCAAATGCGGCGACCTGTCATATCAATTAGTGATAGCGTTAGTGTTGTTTGCACAGCATTGGACACGCTAACCGACAAAGCTTGTCCGTTAGGTAAGGGGTTCGGCGAAACTGTAAAGAACTTTGTTTGGGCTGCATTTATTGTTATGTGTTTTGTTTGGCTAAAATGAATGGTTCCGTTTCTATCTGCCAGCTTCAGTCGATAATAATGAATGCCGGCTGCAAGATTTTTATGCTGGTAGCTGTATTGCATGCCGTGTGCGGCAATGGTATCAATGCCTGTAAACTTAATGCCATCAGTACTGTGTTCAACTATAGTATGGAGCAGGTCTTTGTCGCTATCTATGGTCCAAAGCAACAATGCTTCGTTGGATCCGGTTTGCCTTGCTTGAAATTGCAATAAGGCTACCGGCAATACAATATTGAAACTGTATCCGAATGTAAAAGGGCTAAAATCGCTAATGACTTTTGAGGCTATCAAACCGGCATCCTGATAGAACCGGTATTCGGGTGGCTGCAGGGTTGATGAGAAATTTCCGGAAGAGCCCTGCGGAAAAAACCAGGTACCACTACCACTGTTTGCCGTACGTTGTACAACAGCTACGTTGCAAAACCAACAAGGGCTAATAGCTGCCCCGGTCATATCGCGCCAGTCTCCGGGGTTTGCATATGGCAATAACACGCGTGCTGTTGTTGCCGGGCCTGGGTTTAATTTATCAAGCTGCCAGGATTCAATATTGTTTATGCCCAGCAGGTTGCCTATATACGTGTCGCTGCCTATTTGCGGCGGGCTTAAGCGAAAATAGGTTGCAGTAAAATAATTTCCTGCATTAGCTGTCGGCCTCAAATACATGCCTTTAAAGTAATGCGTAATACCTGCCAACTGCCCTACCGGAAAATGAAAATCACCATTAGTGGCATTTATAAATCTTCGCATCGGTCCATCGGCATAGCTATTGGCAGAACCGCCACCAACGCCAATATTAGCGGCATCTGCAGCACCTTGCGTTACGATCAGCAGATTGGTAAGCGTGCTGATTAGTCTGCCCTTGCCGAAATTTATATAAGCAGAAATGCCTACCGGACAATTGAGTGTAATGGTTTGGTCGATACTGTTTTTGTCCAGATATAGATAGCTGAAGAATTGTGATGGGGAGCCTGCAGTGATAGCAACGCCGGGTGTATTAATGGTGCTGTTGCCACCGCCTTTTAAGAATGTTGCCCGATTGTTGTCAGTAAAGAAGTTGTTGTTGTGACGGGTGAAGTTGCCATACAAATGAAGGTCGCCCCCGAATACTGTGGATAGCACCAATTCAGCATTTGCACTGCTTGCAGTACCAATTGTCAGGTCGCCGGATATTTCGAGTGGAATGCCGGCGTTATTCATGTTAAGTATACCATAGCTGGAACTGTTACCTAACTGGAGATTGCCTGCCATCGCAAGCCTGGGTGGATTGCCACCGGCGGTGATGTTAAGCGTGGTATTGTTTTGCACAATTACATGATGGGGATAGCCTGCCTGACCCGCCGTTACCTGTCCCCATTCAATATTGCGATTATAGCTACCACCGGCATTGTAAATAAGTATGCTGCCATCGGCATAGTATGGTGCCGCAAGACCAGACAGGGAGCCTTCGCTGTTAATAGTGCAGTGATGGTACACTGTTGGGTTGGAGCTAAGGTTGGATGGGCTCACGGGTATGCCGCTGCCAATGGTTAGGTCGTACAAACTGGGCTTGCCCTGAGGCCCACTAATAGTGTTGTTGGCCAACAACCAAAGATTGCCACCGTTAGCAGCGCCTATCCAATCGGCGGTAGGCAATAGAGTCAATGTGGCACCGTTGCCCAGTTGTAAATTTTGCCCGGTACCTGCTGCCCAAAGCCCACTGTTCAATTTCATTTGACTGCTAACCAAGGTATTGTTGTTGGAAAGCGTAACACTGTTGTTGCCGGGAGAACCGTTATTTTCTATAGTTAGTGTGCCTACAGTAATAGGCATAAGACTTCCGGTAACCTGACTTACTATACCGGTAAAGCCATAATTGCTGTTAGTGGCAAAAGATTTGGTGCCTGATAGTAACACAGTTCCATTTACACCTGCGCTATGACCAGTAACCAGAGTGCCTCCGGCATTTATGGTAAACGCTCCGGTGCCCGAAAGGCTAAAAGTTTGTGCATTAAGTATGGCGGAGTTATTAATTGTAATAGCTCCTGTATTAAGGGTCTTGTTGTTTTCAAGCGTACATGTACCGGCTGAAATGGTTAGGCCGGCGCTTGTAAGTTCCAACGTTCCGGCACCCCCAATAACGGATGTGCTGCCGTTTATTTGTATGACACCCGAACTGGCTGCCTGAGCGATAGTACCGCTATTGCGTATGCCGTTCCTGATTATTTTGGTACCGCTGTTTTGCCAGGTAAAGTTGCCGCCGTCTAACTGTAACAAACCATTTATGGTGCATGTGGTTGAAGATCCTACTGATACTCCCTTTGCCACTCTGAACACAGGAATGATATCTGCAGCAACCGATGGAAAATAAGTTATGCCGGATGTGCCGAAGGCTATTGCGCCGCTGGGATTCCAATAAAAAACTGCATTGTTTTGGTATTCAATGCGGGTGATGGCTTGCGTGGCAAATCGCCAGAATTCCGAGCCGGCACTTATGTTCACTTCTATCATGCCATTGGTTTGAACCAATATTTTGGCACTGCTTGTATAGCTTATACAATTGATATAATCAAATGCTGTATCACTATTAAGCAACCTGAAAATGCCTCCGCTTTGCACGATCAGGTCTTCGCCTGCGCCATCGCTAAGCGTTATAAGAGCAGGTGTAGCGCCTGCTAATCTTTGCAGGATGGCGCCATTTTGAACGACCACCTGATCTATAGCTACCGATGCATCAATGTTAATCGTATGACCACTTTGAATGGTGATGCCTTCAGCGCTTGTTGCTGTGGGCGTAAGAGCTGCATCTATCCATGAGGTACCATTATCTGTGCTTATTTGCCAGGCTGCTGCACTGCTCCACAATGCCGGCCCGGCAGTTTTGCTGCGGTATAAAGGGCGCGGTATGCTGTAACTAAAATTGCTGCCACCATTGTTGTTGAGATTGATGGTGAAAAGATCGGCATTACTGCCATCGGCTGCCACATTGCTGCTTCCGGAGGTAAAAACATAATACGCAATATTGGCGCCACCGGCATTTACAGTTGCAGGAATGCCGGCACTATATACCGTTCCCGAGCCGGTCATTTGTACCACCGTGGAACTGGAAAAATTGTTGGCGCTGTATCGCAAATAGACGGATTGCCCGGAACTCAAAATGCCATCCAGCGTTGCAGTAACAGTTATTACGCTGCCAGCAACTACGGCACCCGCCAGCGGAGCCTGCGCAACGCTATTTACGGTGCGAACCGCACCCTGCACTTCAAACACCACAAAATTTCCGGTGGGATTTGCGCCTGCATCCTGTGTTTTAAATACATAATTGTATGCTGTATTGGCTACGTTTATATACATGGCACCACTCGTCGTGCAATTTGTATTTAGCAGGTATGTGGCAGATGGTGTGATAGCAATATCCGCACCCGGCGTTATGGTTCGTTGTGCTGCAGTGCCGCTCCAATCAATGCCGAATCTAAAATACCGGCTACCGGTACTACTTGCATTGAACGTTTTGCCATAGCTTGAGCCAGCGCTTGCGTTTAAGAATGCAAAATTGCCAGCACCCGTAGGGCAGCCACCACCGCCCCAGCCGGAAGAAAAGCCATCACCCACAATAGCATTTTGAGTAAAAGCAGAAGGGGTCGTATATAACGATATCGCCAGAAAGGGGAATATTTTCCGGCCGACCGCAGCGAACAATGCCACGGTGCTAATATGAAGGAATGAGGTTTTCATTCGCGTATTAGCGCTAACCCATTTTTGATGTTGAAACGTAAGGGGGTCGGGTGTTTTTGATGTCTCCAACACCTGATGGTACCTTCCGCTTATAAAATTACTTATTTCAATAAATAAAACAAGTGCCGTGTGCGTCGGGTGGGTTAGCCGGGCTGCCGTATGCAGAGACTGCGGGATTTCGCTACATTAGCCACTGCAATTAAAACGCGTTTATGGACTTAAATCAGTTGTACAAGTTTCGCGATATGGTTATTAATGGTCGTTGGAAAGAGGTGGAAGATATTTTCAACAAGAGCATACAGCTAAAAGCCATGGGTGCCACTATTGACCTGAGCGATCCAAAAGCGCCCCGCGCCTCAATAGCCGAGCTTATGCCCGAACATGGCGGTGGCATTGGCAGCAGCGCTGTTAATGGCGGCGTGATTGCCTCCGTTGCCGAGCTGGCTTTGGGTTTATTGGGCCTATGCTATTTTAAGGAAGGGATGACCGCTACCGCGCAGCTTACGGTGCATTATCTCAAACCTTTTCGTACGGAAAGCCTCAACGCCGTTGCTCTCACGCAAAGGGTAGTAGGGAATCGCATATTTGGCACGGTGGAACTGAGCAACGATAAGGGTGAAGTTTGCGCCATTGCTTATGGCGCTTTAGCCAAAGGCATCAGCATGTAATATGGCATAGCTTTCGGGAAAAATTGATAAGCCTGTCTGGAGTGGCTATTCGATTTTTGCACTGCATCACTTTATGGATGATGCACAATTACTCATGCTACAAAAGCAATACATGAAGAAGTTTATACTGTTGGTTTGGATGTTTTTTTTAGGCCTTGGCTTGCATGCGCAATTGCCACAAAAGCCACAAGATGTTTCACCTTTACTGGTGAGTGAAAAAATTCCTGCTGTTTCACTTTTTGACCCCTCCGGCAACGCGGTAGATTTGACTGCGCTGCTAAAAGAGAAACCATCCATCCTGTTATTTTACCGCGGCGGCTGGTGTCCTTATTGTACGCGGCAGTTGGCCGATGTGGCTACTGTGCAACAGGATTTGGAACAGATGGGATATCAGGTAATTGCCATAAGCCCCGACAGGCCGGAGAAATTTGAAGCTACCGGCAAAAAGGCATCGGGAAGCATCAGGTTGTTGAGCGATGGTAATGGCGAGTTGTCAAGGGCTATGGGTATCGCTTTTGCGGCTCCTGCTAATTATGAAAAAATATTGAAGGACAATGCCGACCCTGCTTTCTTACCTGTACCCGCTGTATTTATTGTAAATGAAGAAGGC
>JAHEMO010000126.1:0-2743 GCA_024643625.1 Chitinophagaceae bacterium | reverse complement strand
CCAGCAACCTTCATGCGCATATTGGATTGCGAGGTAATTTTAAAACACTCCCATGATCCCGCCGGCGTTGTAATAGTTTCTTTACCTTCTACTTTTCTATCGGTAATGTTTATCTCCATATTCATATTAACGCCCGATGTAGATACGGCAATATTTGCTTCACCCGGTTCGAGTGCATCGCCTACCTGCATGCTTGCCGGATAGCTGAGGTAAAAAACAGCATCCGATTGCAGGTCTTTCATTTGTTCCAGATTTTGTTGTGGTATAAACTGCCGCATATCTACCTGATAATTTCCTCCGGTACATTTCATGTTCATGGCGCCTTTGGCTACTTCCTTGTCTTTAGCATCAAGTAGTAAAAAGTCAACCGAGGAGCTTATAGATCCTCCTTCTTTTTTGGTGTCGTTAATTGTATATCGATTGACCCCGCTTATTTTTCCTTTATTATTTGTCGATGTCATTTCTATGATCTTGCCTTGCTGCAGAAGCCAGAAATCGGTGCAGGATTGCGCATCAACTAATGTTGGTAAAGCGATAGCGGTGGCTATCAAAATTGTTTTAGTCATCATGATAAATTTTGGTGTGTGATTTTGATGCCAAAATAATCATCTATGCGCAGCATACAAAACTACCAGCCAATATAACGGGGCGGTGCAATGCCTTGAAGCCGCAGGTACACGGCTATTTGCCCTCTATGGTGCGCCTGATGATCGTTGAGCAGATTTACCATTTGCATTTTATTTTTTTCGCCTGCAAAAAATTTTACTTTCTCTGCAAGTTCCTGTTCGGTAAGTGCACCTACCGTCGCTATGGCATAATCCCATGATTGTGTAAGGAATTGTATTACGGCAGTTTTTTGATTGGCATCTACATCTGGCGAAAAGCCTGTTGCCCGGGCGGTAATATAGCGATTGCTGATGCCGGTTAGGTTATTAGCGATGTGCACCAATTGCTGACCAAAGCTCATCTCTTCATCCATCGGTTTAAAGCGGTAATGTGCTTCAGGCATGGCTTCTGCCATGGCAAGCGTATATGCTTTTGCATTGGTGAGGCGTTCGGTCATTACCTCAATGTACTGTTTGGCTGTTTGTGAAAAGCTTTGCATGGCGAAGAATAAGCAAATAATGACAATTGAAATTTTATACATGAACTTTTTTTAAGCGTGAGTATGCTGATGGAATAGCCGTTATACTATCTGCCACAAACTTACCGGCTATCCGTTGCTTTTATATTGTTTTAGTGAAGAATAAAGTTCACTGGGATAAGACTATATACATAACCCTTTTTTGCTACAGCGTAATTTTTGCCAAAAAATCGTTGTGGCAATACTTTGTCACCGGGTATTTTTTACTATAAAAAGCATCAGCGATTCTTTGTCCTTTTCCATGTATTGCATACGATTAAACCTAAAGCCCAATTTTTGCAAAAGCCTTTGTGAAGCATAATTATCTTCCGTAGTAATGGCATACAGTTCTTTTAGTTTCGGATTGGTAAAAGCCATGGCTAACAGTGCCTGGGCCGCTTCATATGCATATCCTTTGCCCGTGTGCTCAGGTAGAAAGGCAAACCCCAAATCGGGTGTATCAAGCTCTTCTCGTTTATACAAGCCCACAGTTCCCAGCGCTACATCATTTTCTTTTGTATAAACGATATAGCTGCATATTGGCGCTTGTTTTACTGCAGGCAAAATGCGATTTTCAATATACTGTTGTGCTTCGGCAATACTGTGCACATTTCTGTCGCCAATATATTGCAGCCAGGTATCCGAGTTTAGCAAGGCATACATAAAAGCCGCATGCGCTATGCCTGTTGGTTTTAGTATTAATCGTTCTGTTGTGATGATTTGATTTGCCAGAGTTTGCATCAATTTGCTATTTATCCTAAAGCATCAAAGTGAATTGGTCTGCGTCTTTCAAAAAGGGAAGCTTTGTTCGCATATCCTGTAGTTCTGCTGCCTGCAGGTACACTGTATGCACATCTTCGCGGTGGGCTACCTGATATATCATGCTGCCTACCGGATCAAATACTGAGCTGTCGCCGCTATGGTAGATTTCGTTGCCATCTTCACCCACACGGTTTACGCCCACTACATAGGCCTGATTTTCAATAGCACGGGCCTGTAGTAAAGTTTTCCATGCCATGCTGCGTCGTTCGGGCCAATTGGCAGTATAAATGATTACATCATATTCCGGTTTGCCATCGTCCTGTGGTTGCTGTCGCGCCCACACCGGAAACCGCAAATCGTAGCACACCTGTAGCAATATGCGCCAGCCATTTACCTGCACTACCACACGACGATCTCCGCCTGTATAGTGATCCTGCTCTCCGGCATAGCCAAATAAGTGTCGTTTATCGTAATGATGAATAGTTCCATCGGGCTGCACCCAAAGCATGCGATTTTTAAAGCCTTGCTCGTCCCTGATAATAATACTACCGGTAATAATGGCTTTTTTTTGTTGTGCCAGCGCCATCATCCATTGTACTGTTTCGCCCTTCATGTCTTCGGCAAACAAATCGGGCTGCATACTAAAGCCTGTATTAAACATTTCGGGTAATACAATGATTGCTGCGCCTTTTACTGCTGCTGCTTTAGTAGCCAGCATGCTCAGGTTAGCCGCTTTGTTTTCCCATACCAAACTGGTTTGAATAATGGCAATGGGCAGCAAGTCTTTCATGCAATAGGCTATTTTGGCAATGATAATATATTACCCAACAAAAGGAACGGCATATAAGCGAGGCTAGC
>JAHEMO010000125.1 GCA_024643625.1 Chitinophagaceae bacterium | reverse complement strand
GCACGACCAAAACCGGTCATGCTATAAGTGTTATTTGCAACCATGTGATAAGGGTGTAAATCTAAGCCCTGCGGTCTACATATCTGTTTTTCCAACAAAAAGAGCGACACAATGGCCGCTCTTTTTGTATGCTTTTCCGTAAGGTTTATTGCTTCACCACTTTGTAATCGTTGGTGCTAAAGTCCACGGTTATCTTATAGCTGCCGGTGGCATCCGGTGTTTTGAAATTGGAGCCCTCTGGTACCACTTTGCCGGCGAGTTTGGCTTCGGGCTTGCTGTTGTCTGCCACACCATACTTCTGACCCCAATCGCCGGGCTTGGGTAATATCAGATAGTCCTTTCCGGCAGTAAGTGTTACCGTTTGCTCCCAAAGGGTGCTGTTTTTACGGGTAAACTTATAGGGATTATTTGCTGCGTTATTCCAGTCCTGCGGAGTACCATCGCCTACTACAACCAAGGCCGATGGCAGACCATGTTGTTGCGTAAAGGGTGCTACGGTAAAAACGCCACGCTGAAAATCGAGGGTTATTTTATACAGTCCCGTTGTGGCAGGCGTTACAAAATTATCGTTGAACCCGCTGTATGCAGGGTTGCCTTCTTCATGATAGCCAAAGGGGCCACCATTAGCAATACCTGGTACATTGTTTTTATCGAGCGCATATTTCTTATTCCAATTGCCGTACTCGGGCAAAATCAGGTACTGATCGCCGCCAAACAAATTGAAAATACCGATGAAAGTGGTTTCATCTACACGTGAAAAACTGCGGGCTACATTAAAGGGCTGACCGGCATCGTTGCTCCAGCCAAATTCGCTGCCGCTGCCTACAATAAAAACTGTGCCGCTTGCAGGCAACAATACTTTCGGTGGAATTTTGTAAGGCGTTCCATCCACTCTAAGCAGATTGCTGTTGTAGCGCTCGTTGTTATTGTTGTAGCTGGAAATGACACGGATATCGAGCGGGTACTTCTGGTTAAAATTGAAACCAAATCCCAACATGATATCATTCAATTCCTTGGCGGTATAATCGGTGCTCAACTTGCCAACTACTTCACGTGTTACGGCTTTCGAAAAATTACGACCCGCGCTATCTATCTGCACCAGGTATTTAAAGGTATTTTCATTGGACGCGTAGTTAGGATTGGTCCAGCTGATGGTCAGCACTACTTTGCTGGAATCAGCTGCCGGAGCAGACACAGCAGTGGCTGATGAGGAGGCCGTAACAGCAGTTCCATTTTCATAAAACGGCAGGTCGGCATCTTTCTGGCAGGCGGCCAGCAGCATAGCGGGCAGAGCCATCCAGGCTATTAGTTTATTATTCCATTTCATATCTGAAGGATTTTAAATTGATCAGTTATTGTTTTGCTACGGTGTATTTACCGCTCTGGAAGTTGAAAGTGATTTTATACTTTCCTGCAGCCGGAGGGCCGGGGAAAGCAGGGTCTGCATCTTTCTTTTCGAAGTCGCCACCATCCCAGCCACCGCCGGTAATCATTTTATATTGGGTACCCCATACGCCGGGCTCCTGGATGAGTTTATATCCACCGCCACCTGGCATAGTGCTTACCAGTTCGTATAGCGTGTTAGACACACGGGTAAAGCGCTGTGTAGTATTGTAAGGTGCAGGCAAAGGATTATTCCATCCGCTGGCAAAAGCATCGCCGGTAGCCCAAAGTGTTCCGGCATCGGGTACAGGCACTACTGGCGGAGGCGAAAACGGACGAACTTTAAAGCTCACTTTATTGCTGGTAAGTTGTAATGAATTGGTACCTACATAGCTTACCACACGGGCTTCCATATTGTAATCCCTGTCCGGGGTAAGCGCCATTTGGTTGAGGCCGCTAAGCAAGGCGTTCATTTCGCCGGTGGTAAATGTTTTGCTCAGATTTTTGGCCACTACTACCACGCCCTTGCGGGGGTTGTTGAAGTTGGATCCTACGGTATCAAACTCCAGCCGGTAGTTAACGTCGTGCGAGCTGATGCCGGTGGTAAATTTATAATCAGGATTTGTCCAGCTAAACGTCATCACATTGTCTTTATCAAAAGCCGGCTCGGGCTTTAAGATTGGCGTCGTTGTGCTTGCGGACAGTACAGGCTCCGTACCCGACTCGTAAAAGATTTGGTTCTCATCTTTTTCGCAGCCAGCCAGCATGCTCATGGCTATGCTGAGGGCAGTTATTTTCATTAATGTTTTCATAGTCTATATTTTTTGCAGCTGTTAATAGCCTGTATTTTGCTTCAGGTTAGGATTGGCAATAATATCAAATGAAGGCACGGGGAACAGTGTGCGGAAAGCCTCCACGCCTCTTCCATCGCGTACTCCACCTTTCCATGGCCAGATATAATTGCTGCCGGTAAAGCGGCCATACCGGATAAGATCCGTACGTCGATGGCCTTCCCAGTACAATTCGCGGCCGCGCTCATTCAGTACAAAATCAAGCGTAAGATCGGAAGCCGGTACCACACCCGCTGTGGATCCATTGTATGCCCTTGAGCGGATTATGTTGATGTAGGCTAATGCCTGATCACGGCTGCCACCGGTGGCGCCACGCAAATGGGCTTCAGCATATATCAAATACATTTCTGCCAGGCGGAACAGCGGGAAATCGGTATCGGCAAAATTGCCCTGCGCATCGCTACCCTGCTGACCAGCCCGGTTAACGTTCCGGAATTTAGTGATTGCAAGGCCGTCGGTAAATACGCTTTGGTTATCAATGTCAATTTTGGTACCAAAGAACTGGGCACGGCGATCGGTAGTTCCCGTCTGATCATTAAATAATTCCGGCAGTCTGCGTGTAGTACGTACACCAAACCATCCGCCGTTTACACCAAAGTCTTTGGGATTCATATCGCCACCTACTGATGCATGCACCAGGAAAGTAGTACCACCATAGTTCTGCGTGCGCAAACCATCATAGTTAATGGTAAAAATAAATTCGCCCGTGTTGAGGTTGTTGTCAGCCAGCATCAGGTGACGATAATTGGGTACCAGGGTATAACCGGCATCAATTACTTTTTTAGCATTGCTAAGCGCATCGCTGTAGCGGGCAGTGCCGGTATATACTTCTGCATTCAGGTAAAGCCTGGCCAGGAGCGCCCATGCAGCACCACGGTCTGCGCGGCCATAGGCAGCGGTGCGGGGATCGGCAAGCAACGGCTCTATTTCCTTCAATTCCTTTTCTACGAATTGAAATAAATCGGTTCGCGAAATCTGATTGGGAAATACGATGCCAATTGGGCTTGTTTCGTCGGTAAAGGGCGGATTGCCAAATACATCCATCAGCACCCAATACTGTAAGGCGCGCAAAAAGCGGGCTTCCGTACGAAACTTGCGGATATTGTCTGCATCAGCACCACTGATTCCTCTTCCGCTCAATTTGTCATCAGCAGACTCACGAATGAATTCGTTAGCAAGGGTAATCTGATAAATAGAACGGTAGTACAAGCCCTGTGAGAGCGGATTACTGCTACTCCAGTTCATATTGTGCAAGTCCTGTATGCCGGGGTCGTTCCAGGCCACCACGGCTTCATCCGTTGTCAGTTCATTTATCTTCCAGAAGAGACGCAGGAAGTCTGAAGTACCCTCATCAATAAAGGATATATCGGCATTGCCGGCAGGACCATTGTTGCCGGTGAGGGCAAATGCGCCATACATTTTAGCTGCCGCCTGATTATAGCCCAGCGAAGTAGAATATAAGGCCTCCGAGGTAATATCATTGGTAGGATATCTGTCGAGGTCTTTTGTACATGCTGAGAAAACCAAGACTGAGCCCATGAGCAGCGCTGCCAGTTTTATGGAATTTCTTTTCATATGTCTGAGTTTTTTATGTTTTGCAAGGTTTCGTAAAGGTTGTAACACCCACAGTAACCCCGCTGTTTTGTTTAGTGCTTTTATTTAAAAACCGAGGTTAAATGAAAGCGTGTAAGTGCGTGGACGGGGGTAGAAATTATTGTCTATTCCGCCAAATACTTCTGGATCGAGACCGGTGTACTGCGTTACGACAAATACATTCTGCACATTGGCCTGCACGTTGAGCCTGGTGTTTTTGCCCAATAGCTTTCCAAGATCGTAGCCTACGGAAAAATTGTCCATCCGCAGGAACGATGCATTTTGAATGTAGTAGTCACTGAAATACTGGTTGTTTTCAAAATTGGTAAACAGTACATCGCGGGTACCATTGCTCAGGTAGTTAGCGGGGTCAAGAATGGAACGGTATACCCCTGCGCCACTGCGGGTGTTGTTGTATACATAGTTGCCCAGGTTGGCACGCAATACGGTAGCTGCAGTAAAATTGCCCCACTTAATGTCGGAGTTAATACCAAAAAACATGATGGGATTCGGCGCCTGATAACGATACAGGTCATCCTCATTGGTAATACCGTCACGGTTCATGTCTTCGTACAGTCCTTCAACTGGCGTTCCGCCAGGATTGTAAATCTGCTTGTACACAAAGAAACTGCTGGGTCGGTATCCTACACTGTGTATTTGAATGGTATTACCTGTACCGCCGGCAATGCCACCAACCTGCACGCCTTTAGCGTTTGGATCGTCGAAGTTGCTGAGCTTGGTAATTTCAATATCGTTCCAGGTAGCGTTGAAACCCAGATTCCATTCCACATTATCGTTTCTAACCGGCACAGTATTGAGGGTAAACTCAAGACCTTTTGACACCAGACTACCAATATTGGTAGTAACGCCGTTGGTGAAGTTTGATCCCGCCGGAATATTTACAAAGCCAAACAGGTCAGTACTCTCCTTGTAGAAATAATCAACAGCACCGGTAATGCGGTTTTGCAGGAATCCAAAATCAATACCTACGTTCCATTGGGCTGTTTCTTCCCATTTCAAATCGGCCACATAAGCACTAGGACGTGCTCCATTAAACCACTCGTTGCCAAAAGCATATTGCGCAGCATTATTGCTAAGCGTATAAATGGGCAGGTAGCCAAACAAAGGACCAATATCCTGCTGACCGGTAATACCATATCCTATACGCAGCTTCAAGTCGCTAAACGTATTGCTGGTTTTCAAAAAGCTCTCTTCTTTAATCTTCCACGCAAAAGCGAAAGACGGGAAATCGCCCCAACGCTGGCTTTCGCTAAAGCGTGATGAACCATCGCGACGGTACGTTGCAGTAAGCAAGTACTTATCGTTAAAAGTATAGTTCAACCTGCCGAAGAAGGAGATAAGCGTAAGGCGCGGATAATCGTTAGGAAATAAAGGCAACGGTGAATTGGGATTGATGGTACCATCGGCCAACCGATCGGGGAAGGAACGATTGATGGTAAGGAAGTCCTGGTAGCTGTAGCCACCCATTACATCAATCCGGCTCTTAATGCTTTTCAGGTCTTTTACATAATTCAGGTAAAATTCCATCAGCTTCATTTCCTTTTCCTGGCTATACTCATTGTTTACACCGGCGCGGTTTTGGGCACGCTGACTACCGGCATATTCAGGAATAAATACCGTTCCCTCGCCCTTGCTGTAATCAAAGCCAAGGTTAAGATTGGCACGCAATTCGGGCAGAAAGTGAAATTTATAATCCAGCTGCACATTACCAATGGCACGCTGCACGGTGCTGTTGCTTTCATTAAGTTCCAGCAAGCCCAGGGGGTTGCGGGTAGCCAAAGTATTTGGACGACCGGTAGCATTGTCAATCCACTCAAAATAGCCGCCGTTAGCCTGGTCGGCTACGTTTACCGGCTGGGTGGGATCAAAACGAACGGCTGCACCTATAGCGCCCTGATTAGCAAAGCGGAAATTGCTATTGGTTCCCTTCAGGTTCAGGTTAACATTAAGGTGGTTATCAAAAAACTTAGGATTAAGGTTTATGGAGCCCGTGAGGCGCTTCATGTTATCCGTTTTCAGGATACCATCCTGGTAAGTATAGCCAAGGGATGCGCGGTAAGGCATTTTGCCTACGGCACCGCTTACGCTAAGGTTATTATCGTTGGCCAGCGCGTTCTGGTAAATCACTTTTTGCCAATCTGTACTGGCCGTACCCATGCGGGCTATCTGATTAGCAGTACCGCGGTTTTCAATTACCGTGCGAAAGTCTTCCGCACTCAGAACATCCACATATTTGGCCGGCGTTTGCAGGCTCACCGATGTGCTAAAATTGAATTTAGGTTTGCCTCTTGTACCCTTTTTAGTGGTAATAATAATAACCCCGTTTGATGCCCGGCTACCGTAAATGGCGGTGGCCGATGCGTCTTTCAAAACGTTGAAAGACTCAATATCATTGGGGTTAATCATGCTTAGCGGGTTGGGCGATCCGGCTATGCCGCCATTATCAACCGGTACGCCATCTATTACAATCAGCGGATCGTTGCTGGCATTAAGTGAGGCACCACCGCGAATGCGGATAGCACTACCGGCACCCGGCGCGCTGCCCGATACAATCTGTACGCCGGCTACCTTGCCCGAAATCAATTGCTCGGGGCTGGGGATATTACCGGTTTGAAAATCGTCGGATTTAATAGTAGCGATAGACCCGGTAAGGTCTTGCTTGCGGGTACGGCCGTAGCCCACCACCACCACTTCATTCAGCGGCGTTTTGGCACCTTCCATCAGCACATCCATTTCGGTGGCAGTGGCTTTGCGCGTAACATCTAAAAATCCGATGTAACTAAACACTAGCTCGGCACCCGTTTGTACCCGCAGCGTAAAGTTGCCGCTATTGTCGGTAGAGGTACCAATGGTAGTACCCTTTACTGTCACGGAAACTCCAATGAGGGGCGAGCCATCCTTGGCATCGCTCACCTTGCCCGACACCGTCATTGCCTGCTGTGCCATAGCCCATCCGGCCCATAGCAGCATCGCGAAAAACGCCGTCGTCTTTAGCAGTCGTTTTGCTTTCATACAATTTAATTTATTGGTTCAATTCTTATGGTTCTCTAAAGGCTTGGTTTATAATTTATTGAGGTTGCCGGTGATGCGTAGCTTTTTGCCGCTGCTAATGGTAAGCGTAGCGCCGGTGCTAATGGTTTGGCTAACATCCAATACACACTCGCCATCTGCTACCGGATTGATAATAATTGATTTTCCCTGTGGCAGGGTTGTGGGTGGCACCTGGCTGTTTTGCCAGTTGGCCGCGTTGCTCCAATTGCCGTTGCCGGTAAATACATATTCGTTTACCACGGCATTCAGATCTACAGTTGTGAATATGAAAAACACACCTGCCGGAATAATGAAGGACTGATTGGTTTGTCCTTCGGGAACTATAATGCGCTGGGCAGTAAGGTTGGCATTTACTTGCTCAAAAGTTCTGCCGCCAAGGAATGGCGGTACGGAAGGATCAAGGTTGGTGGTATACACATACCAGGTACCCGCAGCAGGAAAACTTACACTGGCTGTTGACTCACTCACCGCCAGATTGCCCGCAGTTAACACGGTTAGTTGCGGACCGCGCATCCATTGCCACTTGATGTTGCCGCTAAGGCTATAGCTGATATCGTTTGTTGTAAACGTGCTTAAGTACTGTGGAAACTTAGTACGAAGCCGAATTATTTTGGCTGTGGTATCACGCAAGCTTACCCTGAAAGGGAAAGTGGCCGTGCTATTATAATTGCCTCCGGGCATGGTCCAGGCGGGTGGTTTGGGATCAACGCGGCAGCTGCCAACGCTGAAATCGGAGCACATATTTATACTGCTGTCGTAAGCTAGTTCGCCAAACTGCCACATTAGTTTTGGACCGGGTATGGTGTACAAAAACGCGTTGGTGGTCATGAGGCGTCTGGAATATACAGAAGGCGTTTTGGTGTTGTGGTTGGGGCCGTTGTTGCCAAACCGTACATTTTTCCAGGCCAGCCTCTCCTCATCATGGCTTTCCGCATAGGCCATCAGGTGCGGGGTATTGTTGCCGCCAAAAGATGTCCATCGGGTGGTATGGTAGGCCCGGTCGAAATTGCTGTTAGGAATGTATCCCATACTGGCTTCGTTAAACTCATTGGTCATCTTACCCCAAAGCAGCATACCCATATTGGCCAAAGTGGCTTCTTCCTCGTCTACACCTAAGTGCTCCAGAATCATATAGCAACCGGGCGAAATGGCCTGCGATTGATTGTAAATACGCTGCCAGATGTTTACGCGGCTTTGGTCGTATTTACTCCATTCTTGGGCATTGTTAGGGTTATTGGTTTGGGTAAAGCCTTTACTCAGGTCCCACCGGAATCCGTCAAGCCTGAATTTTTGCAGCCAATGCTTCATTACCCGCTCTACAAAATCAATGGTAGCAGGGGCTTCATGGTTCATATCGTAGCCTACATTAAAGGGATGGCGGGCGTCGGGGTTAAACCAGGGGCTGTTGTTGGCGGGTTTATTTTGCGCAGCATTCCAGTACATCTGCACCATCGGGCTTTGCCCAAACTGGTGATTAAGCACCATATCTAACACCACGGCTATACCGCGGCCATGGCAGCTGTCTACAAATTCGCGCAGTTTGTTTTCGGGTCCATAAAACTTATCTACCGCAAACATGAACATAGGGTTGTAGCCCCAGCTATTATTGCCTTCAAACTCGGTAAAAGGCATCAGGTGGATGGTATTTACCCCAAGCCGTGCCATGTAACCGAGGGTATCTATCATCATCTGAAAATCGGCGTTTGCACCAAAATCCCTGATCAATGCCTCGTATACAATAATGTTCCGTTTATCGGGTCGCTGAAAACCGTTGTTCTGCCAGTTGTAGGCTGCCTTTCCGGGCTCCAGTACGCTAACTACACCCGAGGTTTTACCCGTGGGGTACGGTCTAAGGTTGGGGTATCTGTTCAGGTTGGGAGCCTGGTTAAGAAACTGATCATTCCAGGGGTCCAGAATTTTCTCGCAATTGTAATCCGCCACTTTCAGGGTATCGTCTATGATATACTGATAGGCATATTCAGACCCCGGTGTAAGGCCGTTTATGGTTACCCAATACCGCAGGTTATCGGGGGTGCGCTTCATCTGGTAGTTGAGCGTAGGCGCCCAGTTATTAAAATCCCCGGTTACCACTACCCGGTTCTTGTTGGGTGCGTACAGTACCAGCGTCGCCGAGGTATTGCCCGCACCATAGTTTATGCCATCAGTTACGCCATTTGGCAGGGGCGCTGTTTCCGTAGGTGCACTTACAAAAAAGTTTACGGTTTGAGTGGCTGTACCACCGCTCGTAGCTTCAGCCACAAGGGTTTGCTGCCCACCCGAAACTATGTTTATGTTCCCGTTGAGCTGCGTCACACCATTTTGCGCAGCAGCTTCACCACCATTAAACAGAATACGCAGAT
>JAHEMO010000393.1 GCA_024643625.1 Chitinophagaceae bacterium | reverse complement strand
CGTTGCACAAGGTTTGGAACAATGGTTCGATACCCGAAAATCTGATCAACCTGCAACACTATCCTAATCAGTTGCACGCTGTTCATTAAACAGGTATTGTTTCAGCTAAGTCCCTCTTTTGCTTATTGATACAAAGCGCCATTTACAGTTTGCATAAAGGCATCAAAGGGAATTTCTTCCTGTTTAATGAATCCCTGCTGTGGCAATTTGCCATCGGCAACCATTTCTACTACAGCGGCCACGCTAGCTGCAGTTGTCCAGCTAATGGCACGCCAGTTTTTGCCTTGTATATGTTTGGGATGGTAGGCATTATAAAATTCTTCTCTTTCCAATTTGTCGCCTTTATATCCTTCTATGGCTGCATATACATACACTACATCCTGCAGCACCGGGGGCTTGGCTTCAGTAAGTATGTCTTCTATCAATTGTCGCTTGTTTTTCAGCAGCAATTCGTACAACATAAAACGCATAAGCCGGCAATGGCCCGGATAACGGATGGTTTTATAATTGAGTGTGTCTACTTTACCCTCCAGCGTTTCGCACATGGTACCCAGGCCACCACTTGTGCTAAAGGCTTCAAATTCCTGCCCTTCTATATTAATTACTTCCGTTCCATCAAGTGCTGGTACCATTTTGCGTACACCATTGTGTATTACCTCACAATCATTTATGTATTCATTGATAACGCCCGCCGGACTCCAGGTAAAGCTATAACCCATCAATCCGTTAGGGTAGCGGGGCAATGCCCCAACCCGCAATTCAACATCGCGAATTTTTGTAAAACGTTTGTACAAATTGGCACCCACAATTCCAATAAAACCAGGTGCCAGACCACACTGTGGTGCCATCACCCCTTTATGGGTTTTTGCCATTTCTCGTATTGCCGCCGTTGTAGGTACATCTTCCGTTAAATCAAAATAATGAATGCCCTTGCGATAAGCCGCTTCTGCCACTTTAATATTCAGATGCCAGGGCAGACATGACACCACCGCATCTTTATCAGCCAGGAAATTGTCGAGCACTTTTTCGTCAGTCACTTCGCCTGTAACGACATCAAAATGAACAGGCTCGCCGGGGGCATGTTTATCCAATCCTTCTACAACCGGAAATACGGCATGCAGCAATGTACCAACCAGGGAACCAACTTTTCCTAAACCAACAACGCCAATATGTTTTATCGTCATAGCAATAATGATGAGGAGCAAACAGAGTTGCCCGATGTAAAAAATAATATTTAATAATGGTAAAACGGCTACCGGTTAAGGAACATTAGCACAGGCGCTTCGCAAAAAAGCCATATACGCCAGCATCAGTAGCAAGTTTTCGTTATTCACAATATCAACTTTGAGGGATGGCGAATGTAAGGAAATCAGTCTAACCAGCTAGTTGTTGCTGCCATGGCTTACAACATCTCAGCAGGTGGGGTTGTGGCGCGAAGAAAGACGGTTTCGCCCGGGGCAAATTGCCGTATGAGTGCAAATGCCTGTATGGCTTTATTTCGCCAAAGCAGCGAATAAGCGTAGTAATGGCCCATAAAAGATATAGCGGTTATTACGGCCTTCAGCGCTTCAGGTCCATCTGCATCCATCGATAAAAGCGATGGGCGAAGGATTACATTTTCAGCAAGCGTATCAGTTTTTGGCAAGCCCAACAGCAAGGCATCAGCACTATTCAGCACATTATACGGACCAAATAATGCGGCGGTATAGGTATCTGTTGGTTGATAGAATACCTCGTGAGGCTTTCCTATTTGTATTATGCTTCCGTTGTGCAACACTATCACTTTATCGGCCCAGGGCATCAGGTCGCGGGGGTCGTGCGATACCATCAGATAGCTTATGCCAAAGCCGGATTCAAGGCGACGCAGCGTTTCTTCGAGCACTTTTTTGTGTTCATAATCGAGGTTGGTAAATGGCTCGTCGAGTAACAAAAGTTTGGGTTGTGTAAGTAATAATTTAGCCAGTGCTATTCTTTGTTTTTCGCCACCGCTTAATCCGCTATTGGTTTTTCTTGACAGTAGATGGGTAATGCCGCATGCCGAAAGCAAGGCTTCCGTTTCCATAGCCTTCAGCGTATTACCATAATCAAGATAATCAGCAACGATATAGTTATTTCTCAATTCAAAATGCTGACTGAGATAGGCAATGCCTTTATGGCCAGGCAAGAGATTGTACAGCGGTCCCGTTATTTTTTTACCCAGAAATGTTGCTTCACCATCATCGGCATCCAGCAAGCCTGCAATAATTTTCAGTAAGGTTGTTTTGCCGCTGCCCGATTCGCCCACAATGGCAAGATGCTGCCCCATACTTTGCTCCATTGCAATATTGTGCAACGCAAAGCCATGCGGATGTCGGTGACTTACATTTTGTACATGCAATAATGTTTCGGTGGTAGTCATGGGATGCCGGCAACATACGATGATATCGGCACATGCAGCAGCAATGGAAACGGCAAAATTTCGAACGTCGCTATTTCACAGGCGTTGTTATGAAGCTGCGCAATGGCATACGCTTATTTCGGCAGCG
>JAHEMO010000392.1 GCA_024643625.1 Chitinophagaceae bacterium | reverse complement strand
ATATTGCCTTTTACTTCCGTGCTTATGTTCTTTGCTTTGGGCTGATTGAATTTGTACAATACCGCGCCCTTTGATGCTTTGCGTGATGATGATGGCTCGGCAACATCAAAGCTGAGGGGATTGATCACGAGTTTCCCGTCGGTTTCGCGTTCCACATTCCCGGGTACGTATCCTTTTTTGAAAGTGCGCCACCCCAAAACGCAACCTGTGGCATCTGGTTTTTCGCAGGGCTTAAGGGTGGCAAAATAATTAACCGGCACTGCCATACCTATAATGTAGGCGGCTACCAATTGCTTTTGCAAGGGCGTGTTTTCAATCTTTTCTTTCAGCAATCTTGCCGCATGCACCGTACCCTGGCTATGCGAAGCGATGATGAAAGGCTTACCATGATTATAGTATTGTAAATAGTAAGCAAAGGCTGCTGCTACATCGCTGTAAGCAGTGTCAAAAAAAGGTTTGCTAATGCTGTCAGTTATAGAAAAGGAACGGATATGCGCCTGCCGGTAACGCGGTGCGTAAACCGGATACACATTAAATGCCGATGCCTGATTGAGGATGGTTGAATTATCCGTTTGCGTGTTAAGGGTTGCATCATCAAGAGCGGCATTCCAGTACTGCATGGTTTGCGGATGGCCATCAACGGCTTCAGCAGCCGTGTAGGTAGTGGGATGCACAAAAAACACATCAACGCTTTCATCGGCTTTGTAGCCGCCACGCAGGGGTTCCGGCACACTGTCCGCGGGGTCCCATTTGGCGGGATGTGCCGCCCAATAGGAAAGTTGGCTATAATCGGGCCGGGGATATCGCAATGCGGATGCAGCGATATTGCCACTACCTTTTTCCACCTGTCTGATGCGGCTACTACCGCAGGCACCAACCGTTGCTACGGTTGCTAAAACCATTACGTAACGGGAAAAACAGGCCATGGAACGGGGATTGTTGTTGAACGTTAACATTGGCGGCAGGTAAATGTTTTTACTTTTATTTGCGTACAAAATTTTAGAGAACTATGTTATCAACCAAATCAGGCAATCCTGTTCTTAGCGAAAAGCGTTTCGACAGTTACAACAATACCTATACTTCCACCGATGCTATGACGGTAAACGGCACCATGAACAAACTTGGTTTCATGTTGCTGCTCATGCTGGCTTCAGCATTTTTTACCTGGCAGGCTTTTTACAAAGCGCAAAACGTTACGCCTTATATCTGGGTGGGCGCTATCGGCGGATTGGTATTGGCTATCATTATGAGTTTTAAGCCTAATCTTTCTCCTTTTTTGGCACCGGCATATGCCTTGCTCGAAGGATTGTTTTTAGGTGCTATCTCTGCTACCCTCAATCTTGCTTTTGCTGAAAGCATGCCCAATATCATTATTAACGCGGTAGGCTTGACGATGGGCGTTGCTGTTGGCATGTTTGCACTTTATCATTTTGGTATTATTAAGGTTACCCAAAAGTTTCGCAGCATTATATTTATGGCTACAGCGGGTATCGCCATCTTTTACCTCCTCAATATGGTGTTGGGGCTGTTTGGTGTAGATATTAAGTTTATGAACTTTGGTGATGGCAGCCTGCTGGGCATTGGTATATCGCTTGTTGTTGTAGCCGTGGCGGCACTTAATCTATTGCTCGATTTTGATATGATAGAGCGTGGTGCTGCCGGTGGTGCGCCTAAATTTATGGAGTGGTTTGGCGCCTTTGGCCTCATGGTTACGCTGGTATGGCTATACCTTGAGATACTGCGCCTGCTGAGCCGTTTTGCCAGTCGCGATTAAAGTTATTTTCTACGGTATTGCATACACAGAAGAGGCACTACAAATACACAGGTAGTGCCTTTTTTTTTACGTCAGCTTAAGCCGCTTCAGTAGTAGCGATTTCATTATAGCTTCCGGATGATGCATGCAAAATAACTTCTCACCTGATGGCAGTGTATTCTTTCTATGCACTGATGCGCAATATTATTGTTTAAGCAGTCTTATTTTAATATTCCGGAAAGCGATACCCTGGCCTTCTGCCTGTAAGGCGATATACCCTTGTTTTAGCGGTGTCCCGTCAATTTTAATGGCCGGGTCAAAGCGATTGGCAACACCGCCGCCAATTTGGGGTTTGGTGTATTGTAATACGGTATCGCCGTTTACAATATGCATAATCAGTGAATCGCGGTATACCATTAATTCGCCACTCACCCACTCATCCCATGCATAAGTTTTTGAAGTGGAGTTAATACAATGTCTTGGATCCTTCTCGTTGTTGTAAAAAACATCGGTGCCGGGCGAACACATATTGCCGGTAGGTCTTGGCACCCCTTTCTCGGCTTCGGCCAATATCTGATATTCTACGGAGATGGGCCAGTCCTGTTCTTTCAAAATAGTATTCGGATCCTGCGCATGAAACATTACGCCACTATTGCGATAGGTGTAGGATGGCGCATCTTTCATCCACTGATCCGTAAAACGATATTCAAATTTCAGATGGTAGCTGCTGAAAGGCTCCTTATAAAAAAGATGACCGTAACGTTCGTCAAAACTGGTGTAGC
>JAHEMO010000391.1 GCA_024643625.1 Chitinophagaceae bacterium | reverse complement strand
AGCTATGTAAGCAACAATTTTGAGTTTGATAATAATGGTGATATATGGTCGCTGGCCAGCTACGATCCCGCTTTTGGCCGTTGCCGCATGGACAAATTTGATTTGGCCACCGGCCTGGTCATCAGTACCCGCACGCTGCAATTTCCGCTTGGCCAGTTTCCTTCGGCCATTACCAGTGGCGACCTTTGTATTTTGCCCAATGGCCGCATGTTCGCCACCCTCGGCAGTGCCCCGTCGCGCCTCTACGAAATTGTAAACTACAGCAGCACCAGCGGCAATGCATCGGCTATTCATTTGCAAACCCTGCCCAAAGATTGCTACGGTATCGCCTATCTGAACGGCCTGCTGGAAATAACCGGCACCAACCTCACCAATAGCTGCTACTACTTTACCTACAGCATCAGCGGCAATATGCTGAGTGCTGAAAAACCTTTTCAAAACGGCCAGGCACCCATTGACAATACCAGCATCACACCGGCCATGGGTCTTACCAAGCAATTGATACTCGCTACGCCCGATGGCCCCGGTGCTGCCCGGCTGCGCTACGAAATCTTCCTGCGCAATATGGGCAATGTGGTACTGAACGATGTAAACATTACCGAAGACCTTGGTAAAGCCTTTGGTGCTGCCAATATCAGTCAGGTGAGCGCCGCCTTTTTGCCTGGCCAGAATGCTGCCGGCTTGCAGCTGAATCCACAGTTCAATGGCACCACAACCACCAGCCTTTTGCTCCCCGGCCAAAACCTGCCCAACCAAACCGCAGCCAATACCAACTACTTCGCCAAAATAGTAGTGGAATGCCGCGTTAGCGGTTTGCAAACCGATGTGGTGTACAACAACTGGGCTATTGGCAGTGCTACCATCAACAATGTAATAGACAGGATTCTGATAAGCGATAGCTCCAACAATGGCAACGAAACCATGGTGGATCCCAACAACAATGGCAATGCCAACGAGGTGCAGGAAAATCTGCCCACACCATTTACCCTCGGTGTATTGCCTTTACAATTTTTATCCTTTACCGCCCGTGGCATAAATAACAATCAGGATGCGCAGCTACAATGGGAAGTGAGCGGTACGCTGGAACGCGCCCTGCAATTTGACCTGCAACACAGCACCGATGGCTGGCGCTGGCAAACCGTGGCCACCCAGGCGGTATCGCCCCGGCAAACCCAATACCAATACCTGTACCGGCAACTTAGTCCATTGGCCAATTTGTTTCGCATAAAGCAAACCGATAAAGATGGCAGCTATACCTATAGCCAAACCCGCAGCGTAAATGCCCCTGCCGGCAGCCTTTCCGTTTGGTACCATACGGCCACACAACAAGTGGTCATCCAATGGGAAACCACGCAGGCAGCCCAATACCGCCTGCTGGATATTAGTGGCAAGCAGCTGAGCACGGGCACGCTGCGCATGGGACTCAATACCCTGCCTGCGCAAGCCCTTTCGTCCGGTATTTATTTGGTGCAGGTGACAGACCGTTCAGGCATGCGCATGCAAAAGTTATTTGTACCATAGCATGGCCGGCTGTCTTTACTTTGGCTGGGTAATTACCGATGTTTGAATCTTTATCGCATAGAAATAGAAAGGCTTCATGAGCAGCAAGCAAAACGACATACGTAACAATGGCATGCCCCTCGATCTGGATTGGGTGAGGGACATACACGTAAACAAGAGCGCGGTAGAACGCCGGGCCGCCACCATGGGCACACGCCGAACGGTAAAAAAAGAATGGCAGGCCGCCTGGCTGCTGAAAGCCATTACCTGCATTGACCTCACCACGCTGGCAGGCGACGATACCCCGGGCAATGTGCAGCGCCTTTGCGCCAAAGCGCGGCAACCGGTTCGTACCGATTTGCTGCAAGCCCTGGGTATGGCCGATGAACCCATCCAGGTAGCGGCAGTCTGTGTGTACCACAACATGATAAAAACTGCGCTGGAGTCACTGGAAGGATCCGGTATTCCGGTGGCAGCGGTATCCACGGGATTCCCTGCCGGGCAAATAACCATGGATCAAAAGCTCAAAGAGATTGAAGCTTCGGTAAAAGCCGGGGCCAAAGAAATTGATATTGTCATCAGCCGGGCGCATGTGCTGCGTGGCAACTGGCGGGCGCTGTACAAGGAAGTGGAACTTTTTCGCAAATCATGCGGTGATGCCCACATGAAGGCCATTTTGGAAACCGGCGACCTTACCACCCTGACCAATACGGCAAAAGCCAGTGTGGTATGCATGATGGCCGGATCGGATTTCATAAAAACAAGTACGGGCAAAGCAGCGGTAAATGCTACGCTGCCGGTGAGCCTCGTAATGGTGCGTACCATTCGCGAATATTTTGAAGCCACCGGTATTCATGTAGGTTTTAAACCGGCAGGCGGCATCCAAAAAGCAAAGCAAGCCCTTGATTGGCTCATCCTGATAAAGGAAGAACTTGGCGACGAATGGCTATCGCCACACCTGTTTCGCTTTGGTGCCAGCAGCCTGCTGGCCGATATTGAAAGACAATTAGAACATTTTGTAACGGGAAGATATTCGGCTGCCTACCGGCATCCAATGGC
>JAHEMO010000390.1 GCA_024643625.1 Chitinophagaceae bacterium | reverse complement strand
TTGGCGGGCATTTTTGATTTTACCATTTATCGTCGTCGCTAAACAGCGGGCGTACTGAGGGTACTTGTGTGCTGCTGTTGCCGCTATCCACAGGATTATTTACAGGCCGGGGTTTGGGCATGGCGAGCTCGGGCTTATTGGGCCGCGGACCTTTGGGCCGTTCGGGGCGTGGCTGCCGGTTATCGGTAGCCGGGGCATTTTGCCTGCTGCCGTTTTGGGCAGATTGTGGCCTCGCTTCGCGGGGATTGTCCTGCCTTGGGGCAGCCGGTTGTGGTTGTGCTGCAGTTTGCTGGCGCGTATCGTTTTCCATTGGGGTACCTGCTTCGTGTTGTGTCTTTAGCAACTTCACGGGCTGGCGTTCGCCGGTCTGCTGTTGTCGGCTATCGGGTTGGCGCTGCTGGCGGGGCTGCTGCTGCCGCTGACCACCACGTTGGCCCTGCCTGTCGCCGCGGGGCTGCCGTCGCTGCGCTGCTTTATGCATATGCGCTACCATTTCTTTTTCCTGCACGGTATGGCTGGGTGCCCCCGGACCTTCTACAAACTGGTGGTCTGCAATTACAGGCACATTTTTGCCAATCAATTTCTGAATATCCCGCAGAAAAGGCCGCTCTTCTGCTTCGCAAAAGCTGATGGCTAATCCGCTGGCACCGGCACGGCCCGTGCGGCCAATACGGTGTACATAGGTTTCCGGAATATTGGGCAGGTCGTAGTTGAGCACAAATCCCAGCTCATCAATGTCAATACCGCGGGCGGCAATATCGGTGGCTACCAATACGCGGGTCTGGCTGTTTTTAAAATTGGCCAGCGCCTGTTGGCGTGCATTCTGGCTTTTGTTGCCGTGTATGGCTTCGGCAGCAATGCCGGCATTCACCAGATCTTTTACAATCTTGTTGGCGCCATGCTTGGTGCGGTTAAATACCAGCAGGCGGTCAATTTCCTGATGGGTTTTCAACAGGTGTACCAGCAAGTGCCGTTTATTGGTTTTGCTTACAAAATACAGTTCCTGCTGCACGGTTTCAGCGGTGGTGCTGGCGGGGGTTACTTCTACTTTTACCGGGTTGGTCAGGATGCTGTTGGCCAGTTGCGCAATTTCTGCAGGCATGGTGGCGCTAAAGAAAAGCGTTTGTCTTTTGGCCGGCAGTTTGGCTATTACCTTTTTTACATCGTGTACAAAGCCCATGTCAAGCATGCGGTCGGCTTCATCCAATACGAAGATTTCCAGTTGTTCCAGGTGCACATAGCCCTGTCCCATGAGGTCGAGCAGGCGGCCGGGTGTGGCTACCAGCACATCTACGCCATATTGCAGGCCTTTTACCTGTGGGTGCTGTCCTACGCCGCCAAAGATGACGAGGTGGCGCAGCGGCAGATGCCGGCCATAGGCTTTCAGGCTTTCTTCAATTTGGATGGCCAGTTCGCGGGTGGGGGTGAGTATGAGTGCTCGGATGGGCCGGCGGCCGGCTCCAGGCATTTGCTGCAGGTGCAGGTTTTGCAGAATAGGAAGGGCAAAAGCGGCCGTTTTACCGGTACCGGTTTGCGCACAACCCAACAGATCTCTTTTTTGGAGTAGTGGCGCTATGGCCTGTGCCTGTATGGGCGTGGGTTGCGTGTAGCCTTCTTCCTGTAAGGCTTTTAGGATGGGGGCAATAAGCCCCATTTGATCGAATTGCATAGTACTTTGGCTGCTACCGTTGGTAGTCAGCATTTTGCTTAAAGTGTTACTGAAAAAATGGTGTTGCTAATGATGGGGAAAATGCCGCTGACGGATACGGACTCAACACCTTAACAACAGTTTCGGCCAGGATGCGCTTTGCGCCAAACTGATTGCCAAACCGTGGCGAAGGTGCAGTTTTAAGTTCACAAGCAAAGCACAAAACATTGATTGTCATGGTTATCAATGCAATAAGGGGTGGTCGGGAAATCTGAAAAGGCCCTGTGCTATGCAGGTAAATAATCCAGATTTATAAGTCGGCGTCCTGTGGAAGCCTGGCGTTTTACCCAAAAATGAAGCTCCGTCTGTAGCAGCATGGCGCCAAAGTTGGTCTGGCTTTTAAGGTAGCCGACTGCCTTTTACTACCCTGTACAAGGAGCTGCTGTATGCCGCTGCTTCCGGAATTTGCAGGCGCCAAATAAAACAACAGTATTTTGACCCTATGAAAACATGTGGATGGGCTTTACTGCTAAACTGCTTGCTGCCATTGGTGGGTTTGGCCCAACAAACCACTACGCATAATCCTATAGTATCCGGCTGGTATGCCGACCCTGAAGCCGCTGTATTCAACCATCGGCTTTGGATTTTTCCCACTTATTCGGCACGTTACGAAGAGCAGGTTTTTCTGGATGCCTTTAGCAGCAGCAACGGTGTTCAGTTTGAGAAACATGCCCGCATTTTGGATACCAATGCGGTGCGCTGGGCGAAGAAAGCCATGTGGGCACCCTCCGTTTTTCATCATCGCAACCAATACTATTTATTTTTTAGTGCCAACGATGTGCATGCCGGCGAGATTGGTGGTATTGGCGTGGCGATAGCGGCACAGCCCGAAGGCCCCTATACCGATTTGCCGGG
>JAHEMO010000389.1 GCA_024643625.1 Chitinophagaceae bacterium | reverse complement strand
ATGTTACCGATATCGAACTATTGTCGGCGTACAAACCCGCCACACCACTGCAGCCATTACCCTTTACCGTCATCTTCAACAACGAGAAGGCAATTGCCTATGCCATCAGCCCATCGGCTGCGCATAAAACCATTATCAGCCACCGCGGCCCCATGGTAGCCCAACATGTGCATGGCCCGGATGTGCTATTGCATGAAGTGGGGCAGCAGAATCTCATCATCATAAAGGCGGGCACATCGCAGTACCTGGCACCGGAGGGCTCCTATTACCTAACCACAAAGGGGAGCACATCAATAACCATGGTGCTTTTTGAAATTAAGTAGCAGTCCATCCAAACGCAGTATTATTGTAACCTTCAGCCACAGGTTGCAGATGTGCTATATCTGGCAGATGCTGGAAAATGAGTGTGCCAAAGGCCATCTATTTTTTTGCCACCCATACATGTATGGGGAAACCTTATTGAATAACTTGCGCATGGAGCCGGAGAGCAGCACAACTTAACTTTCAAACTAATTAATGCACGGCACAACCTGCAAGTCAATACCATCCCTTATGAAAAAACTGCTACTCGCTTTTCTGTACTGCACGGCCCTGCATCAGTTTAGCACAGCCCAAACCCCTGCCCTGCGCAGCATTGCGCAATATGCGCAACAACATGCTGGCAGCATCATGGCAAACTTCACCGAATTTTTGGCCATACCTAACGTAGCGGCTGATCCCGCAGGTCTGCAACAAAATGCCGCTTTTATCATGAAAATGATGAACGACCGGGGTATTCAAAAAGTGCAATTGCTGCAGGCATCTACCACAGGCGCACCACCCGCTGTATATGGCGAAGTAATGGTGCCGGGTGCCACTCAAACCCTCATCTTTTATGCGCATTACGACGGGCAACCGGTTAATCCTGCGCAATGGGATAAACAACTCAATCCCTTTCAGCCGAAACTCTTTTCGGGAGTATTAGGCAAAGGAGGTATGGCTATTGCAACGCCTGCTGATGGCGCATACCAAAGCGATTGGAGAATATATGCCCGCGGTGCTTCGGACGATAAAGCAGGTGTAGCGGCCATCTTATACGCCTACGATGCGATGCACAAAACCGGACAAACACCGGGCTGTAATCTTAAATTTTTCTTTGAAGGCGAAGAAGAAGCCGGCTCACCACACCTGAATGAAATATTGGATAAGCACAAACAATTACTCCAATCCGATTTATGGATTATGTGCGATGGGCCCGTACACCAATCGGGCAAAAAACAAATTGCTTTTGGTGTGCGTGGCGATACCCATGTAGACCTTACGGTGTACGCGGCAAAGCGGCCCCTGCACAGCGGACATTACGGCAATTGGTCGCCCAACCCGGCCATGATACTCGTGGAATTATTAGCTTCTATGAAAGATGATGATGGCCGCGTAACCATAAAAGGATTTTATGATGATGTAACGCCGCTCACCCCTGCGGAAAGAAAGGCTTTGGATGAAGTACCGTCGGTGGATGGCCAAATGAAAAATGAACTCGGCATAGCCCAAACAGACATGCGGGGACTATCGCTGAGCGAGGCCATCAACCTGCCATCGCTAAACATTAATGGCATACAAAGCGGTAATGTAGGCAAGATGGCGTCGAACCAAATACCAACCTACGCTACCGCAGTTATCGATTTGCGTCTCGTGATGGGCAACGATTGGCAAAGACAGCAACAAAAACTAATTGATCATATAAAGGCACAAGGCTTTTATGTTACAGATAAGGAACCTACAGATGAGGAAAGGGCAGCCCATCCGAAAATAATAAAAGTGCTTCGCGGCGAAGCCGGCACCAATGCACAGCGCACTTCCATGGATATACCGATGGTTAAAAAGGTAATTGCGGCTGTTCAATCTACTACTACCGATCAGGTGGTACTGCAACCCACCATGGGCGGCACCCTGCCGCTGTTTTTATTTGAGCAATACCTGCAAGCCAAAACCATAACGGTGCCCATTGCTAATCATGATAACAATCAGCATGCGGAGAATGAAAATATCCGCATCGGCAATTTATTTAGCGGGATTACCACCATGGCTTCGCTAATGATGCTAAAGTAGCAGCGCCATAGTTTGCCTCGGCCGTAGCATTTGCTGAAAGCCAATATCAGCCTATCAACAAAAAGGGAGGCATTTACTATGTGCCGTAAACTTTTTCCAATAGCTTTAGCAGTAATTGTAAAGCATGCGATTAACCTGACGATTTCAAGCAATACCGCAAGCCACACCAACAAGCAATAAAATTCAACCATTACCACCATGCAGCGCAAGGAGGCAGAAACAACAGTCGACATCAGGGATAGGTTCGCTCATATGTTTGAACCGGCTTTGTTGGAAGAGATCTCAGCCAAATCAATTTTAATGCATGTAAGCAGCGGCGATTCACTACTAAAAATTGGCAAGCCGGTAATGGGCGTTCCCTTAATGCTACAAGGCACCATCAAGGTAAGCCGCGAAAATGATGAAGGACAGGAATTATTACTCTACTATGTGCAGGATGGAGAAACATGCCCCATGTCGCTAACCTGTTTTATGAC